>NZ_JBHWJT010000008.1:0-352542 GCF_042731325.1 Streptomyces sp. NPDC059866
ACCGTCACACCACCGGCCAGCGCGAGCGTGCACTCCCCGTTCCGCAGCGCCTGCGCCGCCAGATGCAATGCCACCAACGACGACGAGCACGCCGTGTCCACCGTCATCGCCGGGCCTTCCAACCCCAGCAGATACGAGATCCGGCCCGAGGCCACACCACCGCTGTTGCCGGTGATCATCAGGCCTTCGATGCCTTCGGTGGCCTCCGGGAGCCAGGAGCCGTAGTCGTGGTACATCAGGCCGGCGAACACGCCCGTCCTGCTGCCGCGCAGCGAGGTCGGGTCGATACCCGCCCGCTCCAGAGCCTCCCAGGACGTCTCCAGCAGCAGCCGCTGCTGCGGGTCCATCGCCGCAGCCTCACGCGGGCTGATCCCGAAGAAGTCGGCGTCGAAGTCACCGGCCCCGGTCAGGAAGCCGCCCCGACGGGCGTATGTCGTGCCGAGGTGGGTCGGATCGGGGTCGTAGAGGCTCGCGAGGTCCCAGCCGCGGTCGGCCGGGAAGTCGGAGGTCGCGTCCACACCGTCGGCGACCGCCTGCCACAGCTGCTGCGGCGACTCGATGCCATCGGGCATACGGCAGGCCATGCCGACGATCACGATCGGGTCGTCGTCCGTGACCGTCGCCAGTGGCACCGGGGTCGTCGGACCGGTGGCCGTGCCGTCGATCTGCTCGGCCAGGTAGCCGACGAGTGCGGTGAGAGTGGGGTAGTCGAAGACCAGCGTCGACGGCAGCCTGAGTCCGGTCGCGGACTGCAGACGCTGACGCAGCTCCAGACCGGTCAGCGAGTCGAAGCCCATGTCCCGGAAGGCACGGGACGGCTCCACCGAAGCAGCATCTCCATGCCCCAGCACCAACGAGATCTGCATACCGACGAGGTCCAGCAGCGCAGACTCCCGCTCGGTCTCCTCCAGGGCGGCCATCCGGGCAACCCAGGACGAGGCCTCCTCGGCGCTGGGCGCCACCGCTCGTCGTGCCGGCACCCGCACCAGGGACGTGAAGACTGCCGGGAGGTTGTCCTGCGCAGCGCGGTTCCGCAGGGCCGGCAGGTCGAAACGGGCCGGGACGACGGTTGCCCGGTCGGCGGCCAGCGCTGCATCGAGCAACGCCAGGCCCTGGGCGGGTGACATCGGTGCCAGCCCACTGCGCGACAACCGCGCCAGGTCCGTGTCGTCCAGATGCGCCGTCATCGAACTCTCGCCGGCCCACAGTCCCCACGCCATCGACGTGGCCGCCAGCCCCTCGGCCCGGCGCGCACCGGCCAGCGCATCCAGCCAGGCATTGGCCGCGGCGTAGTTGCCCTGCCCGGCCGTCCCGATCACCCCGGCCGCGGAGGAGAACAGCACGAACGCCGCCAGATCCGCACCCCGGGTCAGCTCGTCCAGCAGCCGCGCCCCGTCGGCCTTCGGCCGCATCACCGTGTCGACCCGCTCCGGCGTCAACGCCGTCACCACACCGTCGTCGAGCACACCCGCCGCGTGGATGACAGCCGTCAGCGGATGCTCCATCGGAACCCCCGCCAGCACCCCGGCCAGCGACTCCCGGTCGGCCACATCACAAGCGGCGAACGTCACCGACGCCCCCGCCGCCCGCAACTCGGCGACCAGATCCTCCGAACCGGCCCCACCCCGGCGGCTGACCAGCAGCAGATGCCGTACGCCGTACTCGGCCACCAGATGCCGGGCCACCAGTCGGCCCAGCGCACCGCCGGCCCCGGTGATCAGCACCGTGCCGTCCGGATTCCACTCCGGCAGCGCGTCCGCGTCCACGGCGACCGTAGCCAGCCGCGGCACGTACAACCGCCCCTCAGTCAAGGCAAGTTGGGGCTCATCCGACGCGACGGCGAGAGCTGCCGCCGCCTGGGCGTCGTCCCCCTCCGCCACGTCGACGATCACGAGACGCCCGGGGTGCTCGGCCTGCGCGGAACGCAGCAGACCCCACACGGCCGCCGTCGCCGGATCAGGCGTCCCGGCCACTCCGCCCCGGGTGACGACCACCAGCCGTGACTCGGCCGACTCGGCGTCCCCGACGAAACCCTGCACGAGCGCGAGCGCCTCACCGACCCGCGTACGCACGTCCCCGCCCGGCTCCACCGACGCGACGACGACGTCCGCCGGGACACCCGACGAACCGCCCGGGGCCGGTATCTCAACCCACCGCACCTCGAACAACGGATCAGCAACCGTCGCCCCCAACTGCTCCGGCGCCATCGGCTGCAACCGCAGCTCATCGACCGTGACGACGGGCAGCCCCGCACCGTCGAACGCGGCGACCCGCACCGCCCCATCGGTACGCGGCGACAACCGCACCCGCAGCACCGAGGCACCCACCGAATGCAGCCGCACACCGTTCCAGGAGAACGGCACCCGCACGTCACCGGACAGCAGCGGATGGAGCGCGGCATCGAGCAACGCGGGATGGATCCCGAACGTGTCTGCCTCAGCGGGCAGTTGGACCTCGGCGAACAGCTCCTCGCCCACCCGCCATACGGCACCCAGGCCCTGGAACACCGGCCCGTAGCCGTACCCCAGGCCGGCCAGACGCTCGTACGCCTCGGAGACGTCCACCGGCTGCCCACCGGCCGGCGGCCACACTCCGTCCAGCCGCTCCCCCGACGCCATCGAACCGGCCGCCACCACACCCATGGCATGCCGGACCCACTCGGCCTCGGCGTCCTGCGCCCGCGAATGCACAGCAACCGACCGACGACCGGAGGCGTCCGGCGCCCCCACCGACACCTGCACCGCCACCTGCGCGTCCTCCGACAGCACCAGCGGCCGCTCCAGCGTCAGCTCCTCCATCACACCGCAACCGACCTCGCCACCGGCATGCAACGCCAGCTCGACGAACCCGGTGCCGGGCAGGATGACCGTGCCGAAGACAGCATGGTCGGCGAGCCATGCATGCGTGTGCAGCGACAGCTGACCGGTGAGCACCAGCCCGTCCTGGGACGCCAGCCGGACGGCCGCGCCGAGCAGCGGATGATCAGCGGAGTTCAGTCCGAGCCCGGCCGCATCCACGACCGACCGCCCCGCCTGCAACCAGTGACGCCGCCGCTGGAAGGCATACGTCGGCAGATCCACCAGCCGCCCGCCCTGCGTCCAAGGCGACCAGTCGACCTCGACACCGGCGACGAACACCTCGGCCGCACTCTGCAACAGCCGCGCCTGACCACCCTCACCCCGCCGCAACGTCCCGACCGCGGTCACGCCGGTCACCCCGCCGCTCTCCGCAGCCTGGGTCACCGCCCCAACCAGCACCGGATGCGGACTGGCCTCGATGAAGACCCGATGCCCGGATCCCAGCAACGCGTCCACGGCCGCGTCGAAGCGGACGGTCTCGCGGAGGTTGGTGAACCAGTACTCCGCATCCATCGCCGCGGTGTCGATCACCTCACCCGACACCGTGGAGAACAACGGGACCTGGCCGGATTTGGGCGCGATGCCGGACAGGACGTCCAGCAGCTCCTCGCGCAGGTCCTCCACCTGCGGGGAGTGGGAGGCGTAATCCACCGCGATACGACGGACCTGGACACCGTCGGCCTCGCACGAGGCCACGAACGCGTCCAGTTCCTCCGGCGCGCCGGAGACCACCACCTGCTCAGGACCGTTGACCACGGCCACCTGCAGGCCGTCGGTGAGCCGGCCGGTGACCCGCGCCGGCGGAGCCAGCACCGACACCATCCCGCCCCGCCCCGCCAGCCGCACAATCGCCCGACTCCGCAACGCCACCACCCGGGCCGCGTCCTCCAGCGACAGGCCACCCGCGACACACGCCGCAGCGATCTCCCCCTGCGAATGCCCCACCACCGCAGACGGCCGCACCCCCACCGACCGCCACACCTCGGCCAGCGACACCATCACCGCAAACAGCACCGGCTGGATGACATCGACCCGCTGGAGATCCTCTTCACCGCCCTCCCGCACCACGTCCAGGAGAGACCAGCCGTCGATATGCGGCTCGAGCGCGGCCGCACACTCCGCCATCCGGGCCGCGAACACCGGCGAGAACTCCAGCAGCTCCCGCGCCATGCCCACCCACTGCGAGCCCTGACCCGGGAACACAAACACCACACCACCGGAACCAGCCCGCCCGCAGACCACGCCCGAAGCGTCACGGCCGGCCGCCAACTCCCCCAGCCCGGCTGCCAGCTCAGCAACGTCACCGCCGAGCACCACCGCCCGGTGCTCCAACGCAGCCCGCCCCGCCAGCGACCAGGCGACATCCCGCGGCGCCAGCCCGGCATCAGCGGCAACCCGAGCCAGCAACCGCCCCGCCTGCTCCGCCAACGCCGCCGCACTCCGCGCCGACACCACCCACGGCACCACACCCCCACCGACCACCGCTTCGGCCGGCTCCTCCCGAACCGGCGGCGCCTCCAGGATCACGTGCGCGTTCGTCCCGCTGATCCCGAACGACGACACCGCCGACCGGCGCGGCCGGTCCAGCTCGGGCCACTCCTCCTCGGACGTCAGCAGCCGGACCTGGCCGGCGGTCCAGTCGACGTGACGGGAGGGCACCTCGGCATGCAGGGAACGCGGCAGCACACCGTGCCGCATCGCCTGCACCATCTTGATGACACCGGCGACACCAGCAGCCGCCTGCGTATGCCCGAGGTTCGACTTCACACTGCCCAACCACAACGGCCGGTCCTCCGGCCGGTGTTGGCCGTATGTCGCCAGCAGCGCCTGCGCCTCGATCGGGTCGCCGAGCGTCGTCCCCGTACCGTGCGCCTCCACCACGTCCACCTCGGCACCCGACAACCGCGCACTGGCCAGCGCGGCCCGGATCACCCGCTGCTGGGAAGGACCGTTCGGCGCGGTCAGGCCGTTGCTGCCGCCGTCCTGGTTCACCGCCGAACCCCGCACGACCGCCAGCACCGGATGACCGTGTCGCTCGGCGTCCGACAACCGCTCCACGACGAGGATGCCGACGCCCTCGGCCCAGCCGGTCCCGTCGGCCTCGTCGGAGAACGGCTTGCAGCGGCCGTCGGGGGCGAGTCCGCGCTGGCGGGAGAACTCGACGAACATGCCCGGCGTGGACAGTACGGTCACGCCGCCGGCCAGCGCGAGCGAGCACTCGCCGTTGCGCAGCGCCTGGACGGCCAGATGCAACGCCACCAACGACGACGAGCACGCCGTGTCCACCGTCATCGCCGGGCCTTCCAGCCCCAGCAGGTAGGAGATGCGGCCGGAGGCCACGCTGGTCGTGTTGCCGGTCAGACGGAAGCCCTCGGTACCGTCGACGGGGGCGTGCAGGCGGGGGCCGTACTCCATGTTCATGGCGCCGACGAACACGCCGGTTCCGCTGCCGCGCAGGCTGTCGGGGTTGATGCCGGCCCGTTCCAGGGCTTCCCAGGACGTCTCCAGCAGCAGCCGCTGCTGCGGGTCCATGGCGGCGGCCTCACGCGGGCTGATCCCGAAGAAGTCGGCGTCGAAGTCGCCGGCGCCGGGCAGGAAGCCGCCCCGGCGGGCGTATGTCGTGCCGGGGTGGTCCGGGTCGGGGTCGTAGAGGCTCGCGAGGTCCCAGCCGCGGTCGGCCGGGAAGTCGGAGGTGGCGTCGAGGCCTTCGGCGACCGCCTGCCACAGCTCCTGCGGGGAGTCGATCCCGCCGGGCAGGTGGCAGGCCATGCCGACGATCACGATCGGGTCGTCGTCCGCGGTCGCCGGGGTGACGGCGGTCTCGGTCCCGGTCTCGGGTGTGTCGTCGAGGACGCCGAGGATCTGGTCGTGCAGATACGCCGCGAGTGCGTTCGGCGTGGGATGGTCGAAGAGGACGCTGGTGGGCAGGCGCAGGCCGGTGGCCGAGACGAGCCGGCCTCGCAGCCGTACGGACAGGGCCGAGTCGAGGCCCAGGTCGCGGAAGGTGGAGCCGGGGTCGAAGCCGGTGACGCCGGTCGCCTCCGCCAGGTGCTCGGCCAGCCAGCGGGCCAGGAAACCCTCCGGCTGCGTGCGCAGGCGTTCGCGCAGGGCGAGCGTGGCGGAGCTGAGGTGCTGTTCGGGCGTGGCCGCGGCCGGGCGTTCGTCGAGCCAGTAGCGCTCGCGCTGGAAGGCGTAGGTGGGCAGGCCGACGGTCCGGGCCTCGCCGATGACCGCGGGCCAGTCCACGGGCACGCCGGCGACCCAGGCCTCGGCCAGGCCGGTGAGCAGCGCCTGCGGCTCGGGGCGGTCGCGGTGCTGGAGCGCGACGGCGAGGTCGCTGTCGGCCGGCTGGACCAGCGGGGTCAGCACGCTGTCGGGGCCGAGTTCGACGAACCGGGTCACGCCCTGCGCGCGGCACGCCTCGATCGCGTCGTGGAAGCGGACGGTGGCGCCGACGTGCTCGATCCAGTACTCCTGCGTCATGTCGGTGCCGGTCCGGCCGGTGACGGTGGAGACGATCGGGATGTCGGGTGTGGCCACGGACAGCCCGTGGATACGGCGGGCGAACTCGTCGAGCATGGGCGCGGTCAGCGGCGAGTGGGCGGCGTTCTGGACTCGCAGGCGGGTGGTGCGGCGGCCGTCGGCGCGGAAGGCGTCGGCGATCCGGGTGACCGGCTCCTCGGCGCCGGAGAGCACGATCGCCCGCGATCCGTTGATCACGCCGATCGAGACGTCGTCGACGCCGTCGAGGGCGGTGAGCGCCTCCTGTTCGGTCGCCTCGACGGCGATCATGGCGCCGCCGGGCGGGAGCGCCTCCATCAGTTCCCCGCGGGCGGCGGCGAGGGCGGCGGCGTCGGCGAGGGAGAGGGAGCCGGAGACGTGGGCGGCCACGATCTCGCCGAACGAGTGGCCGACGAGCAGGTCCGGAACGACGCCCCACGAGGTGACCAGGCGGTACAGGGCGACCTGGAAGGCGAACAGGGCGGGCTGCATGTACCGCATGCCGTCGAGTGCCGTGGCGGCGTCGTCACGTCGGCCGAACAGCACGTTACGCAGGCCGAGTTCGGGGTCGAAGTGGTCGAGCACCTCGTCGAGGGCCGCGGCGAAGACCGGGTACGTGTCGTACAGTTCGCGCCCCATGCCGACGCGGTGGGCGCCGCCGCCGGCGAACAGGAAGGCGGTCCTGCCGGTCGGGGCGGCGACCCCGGTGACGGCCTCGTCGTGGAGGCGTTCCAGGCCCGCGACGAGCTCGGAGCGCCCGGCGCCGAGGACGACGGCGCGGTGTTCGAACGTCGTCCTGCTGACCGCCAACGACCGTGCGATGTCGGGGGCTTCGGCGTCCTGGTGCCGCTCCAGGTGGGTGAGCAGGCGGGTGGCCTGGCCGTCCAGGGCCCGGCCGGAGCGGGCGGACAACACCCAGGGCAGCGGACGCGGGGCCGCGGCGGGCGCCACGTCGGCGGCCTCGGTCGCGGGACCGCCGGGGTGTCCGGTGTACGGCCCTTCCGTCAGGACGACATGGCAGTTGGTGCCGCCGACGCCGAACGAGCTGACGCCGGCGATCAGGGGTGCCTCGGGGTCGGGCCAGCTGTCGAGTTCGGTCTGCACCCTGAGGTTCAGCTCGGTGAGCGGGATCGCCGGGTTGGGGGTGCGGAAGTGCAGGCTCGGCGGCAGCCGGCGGTGGCGCAGGGCGAGCGCCGCCTTGAGCAGGCCCGCGATGCCGGCGGCGGCCTCGAGGTGGCCGATGTTGGTCTTGACCGAGCCCACGTGCAGCGGCGCCCGCCCGGCGTCGCCCCGGCCGAGGACGGCGGACACGGCGGCGGCCTCGACCGGATCGCCCACCGGCGTGCCGGTGCCGTGCAGTTCGACGTACTGGACGGTCTCGGGGCGGATCCCGGCGTCGGCGTAGGCGCGGCGCAGGACGTCCTGCTGGCCCTGCACGTCCGGGTCGGTGAGCCGGTCGCCGCCGCCGTCGTTGTTGACGGCGCTGCCCCGGATGACGCAGTAGACGGGGTCACCGTCGGCGACGGCCTGCGCGAGCGGCTTGAGCAGGACGACGCCCCCGCCCTCCCCGCGTACGAACCCGTCGGCGCTCTCGTCGAACAGGGCGCACCGTCCGCGCACGGACAGCGCACCGAGTCCGGCCGTCGTCACCATGCTGTCCGGGGAGAGGATCAGGTTGACACCGCCGGCGAAGGCGAGGTCCGCCTCGCCGCGCCGGATGCTTTCGCAGGCCAGGTGGACGGCGACCAGCGAGGACGCCTGGGCCGCGTCGACGGCGAGGCTGGGGCCGTGCAGCCCCAGCGTCCAGGAGACCCGGTTGGCGATGATGGCGCGGTGCCGTCCGGTGAAGTCGTGCAACTCGCCGCCGGGGCGGTCCCCTTGTGCGGCGAGGGTGGCGTAGTCGTCGGACGAGACGCCCACGAACACGCCCGTACGGGAGCCGCGGAGCCGGTCGGCGCGGACGCCCGCGTCCTCCATCGCCTCCCAGGCCAGCTCCAGGGCGAGCCGCTGCTGCGGATCCATGGCGGCCGCCTCGTCGGGCTCCACGCCGAAGAACGCGGCGTCGAACTCGTCGACCTTGTCCAGGAAGCCACCATGCCAGGACCGGCGCCCGGGGCCGCGCTGCGACGGCCACGGTGAGACGGCGTCGGTCCCCTCGGACAGCAGGCGCCAGAACTCGTCCGGATTCGACGCCGAAGGCACCCGGCAGGAGGCCCCGATCACGGCGATCGCGGTGCTGTCGACGCCGTCGGCGGTGTGGTCACCAGACATGGATGGCTTCATATCTGGAGTATCTGTTTGCGCCGGGTGGCGGGACTTCGGCCAGAGGATGGGGGTCGGCGGCAGGGCTTCGGTGCAGGAACGCCCGCTGAAACCAGGACTTTCGGCCAGGGTGGGGGCGGACGTGTGGTGGTACGTCCGCCCCCTGCCGGTCAGTCCCGGTCAGTGCCGTTCAGATCGAGGCGCCGGACGCGATGAGCTGTGCCCGGGACGCCATGTGTGCCTTCGCCAGCACGTTGGACACGTGGAACTTGATGGTCTTCTCGCTGAGGCCCAGCCTGCGGGCGATCTCCTTGTTGGCCATTCCCCGTCGCACCAGTTGGAGGACTTCGGCCTCGCGTGAGGTCAGCGGGGTGTGGGTCCGTACGGCCCGCAGCGGTCGCGGCAGCGTGGCGCGGACGAGCCGTAACAGCTCGCCGCTGAGGCCGGCGGAGACGTAGTCGGAGTCGTCCGAGGCACGGCGGACCGCCTCGACGAGTTCCTCCTCGGGATCGTCGGCGTGGACGAGGCCGCGGACGTTCGCCTGGGTGAAGCGGATCCACTCGGCGGCGGCCTCCGCGTCTCCCACGACGACCACCATGGCGGCGTCGACATGGGTCAGGTCGTCCAGGTGCTGGGCCTGTGCTTCGAGGACCACGACGTCCGGCCTCTGCGCGTCCGCCACGGAGACCAGCTCGTCGACGTTTCCCGCCTCACCGACCACGGCGAGTGCCGGATCCCGTTTCAGCGCTCCACGAATGCCCAGCCGGGCGTAAGGGTGTCGGTTGCATATAACAACGCGTGCGTGGGTACCACTATCCAACTTGTCCGCTCTCCTGTTACGTGAAATTCACATAGGGGTGAGGAACGCATTCGCCAGGAATTCGCCTCCGACGCTGGAGACGCGGCAGCGGAATGCATACCGACTCACAGTTCCTGGGCCTTTTCGGCGCACGAGGGGTCGGTCGGCTCGGACTACCCGGCGGTCACGACAGAGGTCGGGGCGCCAGGCGCGTATGGATAGAGATGGCGCGTGCGGAAATCCCGCGAATCCCGCGAATCCCGCGGATCCCATGGATCCCGTAGACCCTGTGGATTCCGTGGAACCAGCCATGGTCTGCCTGTGGCAGATACCGGTCCGGACCGGCCGCCCGCCGAGAGACGCTCGGCGGGCAGCGGGCAGCCGGACACGTCGAGATACACGACGAGACGTCGTGCACCAACCCCCGTGCACTGCATCGTCAGCCCTTTTCTCCTACGGGCTGACGCGTCATGTCGATCGCGCCCACCGGGCACAGCTGGACAGCCAGCTCGACCGACTCCTGAAGGTCTGCGGGCGGCTGCGTGATCCGCAGCGTCACCAGACCCTCCGTATCGTCCTGATCGAACACCTCGGGCGCGGTCACCACGCAGTTGCCGGAGCCGCAGCAGAGGTCCCGATCCACCGTGACCCGCGCGCTCACCAGGTCACCGGCAGCTCGCCCAGCCCGAACGTCACGGCCATGTGCCGTTTCGGGACGTCCGCCAGGGTCGTCTCGGCGCGCAGGCCGGGGAAGCGGCGGGCGAGTTCGACGAGCGCCACCCGCAGTTCGGCGCGGGCCAGCGGCTGGCCTATGCACTGGTGCAGGCCGAAGCCGAACGCCATGTGCCGGTGCGCCTCCTTGCGCTGCGGGTCGAACAGCTCGGGGTCCTTGAAGACCGAACCGTCCCGGTTGGCCAGCGACAGCATCGCCACGGCGCCCTCGCCCTCACGGATCAGCCGGCCGCCGATCTCGGCGTCCTCCAGCGCCAGCCGGGGCAGGCCTGTGCGGACGACGGTCACGTACCGCAGGAGCTCCTCCACCAGGCCCGGCGCGAGGCTCGGGTCGGCGCGCAGCGCATCCAGGTGCTCGGGGAACTCCAGCAGGGCGAGGGCGGAGAGCCCGATCATGTTGGCGGTGGTCTCGTGACCGGCGACGAGCAGCAGCATCGCCATGCTCAGCAGCTCGTCCTCGCGGAGCTCGCCGGGTATGACGCGCTCGGCGACCAGCCGGCTCAGCAGGTCCTCGCCGGGCGAGGTGCGCTTGGCCTTGATCAGCTCGGCGAGGAAGCCACCGAGGGCGCCGAGGGCGGCCTCGACCTCCGCGGGTCCGGACTCCCGGTCCATGATCGCGCGGCTGTGGAGCTGGAAGAAGTCATGGTCGGCGTACGGGACGCCCAGCAGGTGACAGATCGTCATGGAAGGGACCGGCAGGGCGAACTCCGCCATCAGGTCCGCGGGCGGTCCCAGGGCGCGCATCTTCTCCAGCGCGTCGACCACCGTCTCCTCGATCAGCGGTTCGATCCGCCGAATGTTCTTGATCATGAACTCGGCGGTCAGCATCCGCCGGAAGCGACTGTGCGCCTCGCCGTCCATGAAGATGAAGAGGCCCGAAGCGTCCTCCTGCTTCTGCGGGATCGGGTTCAGCACCGGAAAGCCGGGACGGTACTGATCGGAGCTGAAACCCGGGTGCCGCAGCAACTGGCGTACGTCTTCGTGCCGGGTGACTAACCAGGCCCAACCTCCGAACGGAAGTCGCACCTTCCCCAGCGGCCCGTCCAGGCGTTCCAGATCGGAATCGCGGACGGGGATGAACGGATTCGAGTCGGGGCCAATAAATGGGAATGCCGGAAGATCTGCGACATTTGGACTGCCCACTCAACACCTCGCGAAAATCGGCATTGCAAAGAGGGCTTCAGACTAACAAGCGGGCACCGGACAAACGTTCCATAGTGACACAGGTCACACAAGTCCTGACAAGGCCTACTCTTGGCCATTTATCTGGTATGCACACCTGGCTGGACTTGTACCGGGAGCAACTCCGAGATCTGCTCGGAGACCGCGGCGAGCAAAAGCGGAATCTGATCGTTCAGATAAAAATGGCCGCCCGGATAAGTCCGCAGCTCGAAGCCGCCCTCCGTGTGCTCACCCCAGGCGCGCACCTCGTCGAGCGTCGCCCTCGGGTCGTCGGTGCCCGTGTGCGCACGCACGGGCGCCGCGAGCCGGGGACCGGGGACGTGGCGGTAGGTCTCGGCCGCGCGGTAGTCGCTGCGGATGGCCGGCAGCACCATCCGCAGCAGCTCCTCGTCGTCGAACACCCGGGCGTCGGTACCGCTGAGCGCCCGCAGCTCGGCGAGCATGCCCCGGTCGTCGAGCAGATGAATGCCGCTGTCGCGGTGCCGGGAGGGCGCGCGCCGACCGGAGACGAACACCGCGAGCGGCCCGGCCCCCAACCGCTCGAGCCGCAGGGCGAGTTCGAAGGCGACCGTCGCCCCCATGCTGTGCCCGAAGAACGCCAGCGGCCGGTCGGCCCACACCAGCACCTCGTCGGCCAACGCGTCGGCGAGGACGGGTATGGAGTCGATCAACGGCTCGTCACGGCGGTCCTGACGGCCCGGGTACTGGACGCACAGCACGTCGACGGCGGGCGAAAGGCCCTGGGAGAAGGGGAAGTAGTACGACGCGGAGCCGCCGGCGTGCGGCAGGCACAGCAGCCGCACCGGCGCGTCCGGAGCCGGGTGGTAGCGGCGGATCCAGCGGCCCGTGTCGGCCCGGTTCACCGTCACAGCGCGAACCGGACGTCGGTCAGCTGCTCCGAGAGCTCCCACAGCCGGCGGCCGGTCTCGGCGTCGGTCGCGCGGGGCGCCAGCTGGACCCGCTTCGGTGCACCGCGCAGCTCGCCCATGCCGTCCGGCCCGATCAACTCGCCGCCCGCCACCGTCGGTTCGGTGGCCGCGTACAGCTGCGGCAGCGCTCCCTGGTCCGGGGACTGGGCGAGCGGCGAGAGGAGGGTGCCGAAGAGCAGCTTCACCATGCCGGTCGGCGAGCTCGTCTGCAGGTTGGTGGAGGTGTAGCCGGGGTGGGCGAGCACACTGCGCACCGGGCTGCCGGCGGCGGTCAGCCGCTGGTGGAGGGTCCAGCCGAAGACGGCGTTGGCGAGCTTCGACTGGTTGTAGTGGCCCATGGGCGAGTACTTGCGCTCGCCGGTGAGATCGTCGAAGAAGATCGTCGCCTGCCGGTGGTTGGTCGACGTCACCGAGACCACCCGGGGGTCGGTGCCGACGGACAGCAGATCGAGCAGCAGGCCGGTGAGCGCGAAGTGGCCGAGGTGGTTGGCGGCGAACTGCAGCTCCTGGCCCTGCCGGTTCAGGGAGCGGGGCGGCGCCATCAGACCGGCGTTGTTGACCAGGACGTCCAGCCGCGCGTGGTCGAAGCGCACCTGGTCGGCAAAGGCCCGTACCGAGTCGAGGTCGGCCAGGTCGACGCGGCGCACCTCCAGGCTCGCGCCCGGCTGCCGGGCGGTGATCTCCTGAGCCGCCCGCTGCCCCTTCGCCTCGTCACGCACCGCGAGGATCACATGCCCGCCCCTGCGGGCGAGCGCCCGCGTGGTCGCCAGGCCGAGGCCGCTGTTGGCTCCGGTGACGACGAACACCCGCTTGGTCTGGTCCGGGATGTGATCGACGGTCCAGCGCTGCTGCTTGGTCATGCGCCACACGTTGCCCTGCATGGCACTTGGTGTCAAGGCGCGCCTGGGTGCCATTCGCGGCATGGCGTGTACGATGGTTGGGGTGAGCACCCGCCCCGAAGTGAGCCTGGCCCAGCGCAAACGTGAGCTGGTCTCCAACGAGCTGACCGAAGCGGCGCTGCAGCTGCTGGCCCTGAAGGGGTTCGACGGGGTCACCATCGACGAGATCGCGGCCGCCGCCGGAGTGTCCAAGCGGACGTTCTTCCGGTACTTCGCGTCCAAGGAGGACGTGGTCGTCCAGTTCCTGGCCGAAATGGGCGCCGGCATCCGCACCGAGCTGGCGGGCCGCCCGGCCGGGGAGCCGCCGTCCGTGGCCCTGCGGCACTCCGTCTCGGTCTCCGTCGCGGCCTGCGCCGGCCACTCGGACCGCGCCCTGCGTGTGGTCCAGCTGATCCTGGGCACCCCCGCCCTGCACGCCCGCTTCCTGGAACGCCAGGCCCACTGGCGCGACGAACTGGCGACGGAACTGGCGCACCGCCTCGGCCTCGACCGCGCCACCGACCTCTACCCCCAACTGGCCGCCGGAATGGCCCTGACCGCCTTCGACACCGTCCTGCAACGCTGGAGCGGCAGCGACGGCGCCGAGGACCCCGCGGCCCTGTCCGACCGGGCCTTCGCCATCATCGCCCCCGCGCTGGACAGAGCCGCGCAGGCGTAAGGCACGCTCCGCTTCAGCGCTCACCGCACCGACGCGGCCGGCGGACGCTCTCGTACGGCGCCGTAGGCCAGGAAGTAGGCAGGCACCCGGTTCAGCCACCGCGAGGTGGTGATCAGCTCGGTCATCCGCTGCGCCCGCCTGGGGTTGCCGAAGGGGGAGCGTCCCGCCAGCAGCGGTTCGATGACCCGGGCGTGGGCCGTCCGCTGCAGCGCCTGCGTCAGGGCCGCGGTCGGCCACCGGCGGCGCTGGACGGCGCGTACGTCCCGCAGGCCCACCGCGCCCGCGCGCAGCGGCTCGACGAGATACCGGGCGGCGGCCACGGCGTCCTCGACGGCGAGGTTGATGCCGATGCCGAAGACCGGCGACATCGCGTGCGCCGCGTCGCCGATGCACAGCAGCCCGGGGCGGTGCCAGCGGCGGAGGCGGTCGAGCCGTACGTCGAGCAGCTTCACCTCGTCCCACGACCGCACCGCCTGCGCGCGGTCCCCGAGCCACGGGACGGCGACCGTGAAATCGGCCATGAACCGGTCGAGCCCGGCGGCGCGGCGGCGGGCGTCGGTTCCCTTGGGGATCAGCGCGGCGCACTGCCAGTAGTCCCCGCGGTCGATCATGGCGGTGAGAAACCGGTCGCCGACGCCTCCCACGAGCCCGTACGGGTCGCCCTCCCGCCGCGGCAGCCGGAACCACCAGGCGTCCATCGGGCAGTCGAACCTCCGCAGTCCCAGTTCGGGCCGTGACCGGGCCAGCGAGTCCCGGCCGTCGCAGGCGACCGTGAGGGTGGCCCGCAGCTCACCGGTACCGCCGTCGGACGTGCGGTACCGCACCCCGGTGACGCGCCCGCGCTCCACCAGGAAGGAGGTCGCTTCGGTGCTCATCCGCACGGAGAAGGACGGCTCCCGCCGGGCCTCGTCCGCCAGGAGGTTGAGCAGGTCCCACTGAGGCACCATGGCGATGTAGTTGTACGTGCCGCGCAGCGCGCCGATGTCTCCGACGGTGACCAGCGAACGGTCCCGGCCGAGCGGCAGCCGGACCGTCGTCACCCGCCGCTGCGGCAGTTCGGCGAACCGCTCGGCCAGACCCAGCTCCTCCAGCAGCGCCAGGGTGGACGGATGCACGGTGTCGCCGCGGAAGTCGCGCAGGAAGTCACCGTGCTTCTCCAGGACGGTGACCGCCACGCCGGCCCGGGCCAGCAGCAGGCCGAGGACCATTCCGGCGGGGCCGCCGCCCACCACACAGCACGTCGTCCGCTCCATCACGCGCCTCCCTGTCGGGTCCATCACGTGCCGCCCTGTCGGGGATTCCCGAAGCCGCCCGGGCCGTTCCTGAAGCCGACCAGACCGGATCATATAATCCCAAAGTGCCGTAATTTCTCCGTAGATGTCCTCGACGCTCCGGGAGGCCGCCATGAATCGGCAGCCGGTCCTTCTGCCCTACGCCGACCCGGCCTTCCTGGCGGATCCCTTTCCGTTGTACCGGCAGCTGCGGGAGGACGGCCCCGTGCGGCGCGCGGTCATCGCCGGCGGCCTGGAGGCCTGGCTGGTCACGCGGTACGAGGACGGCCTCGCCGCCCTGTCCGACCCCCGGCTGAGCAGCGACGTCCACGAAGCGTCGGACCCCCGGCTGCTGCAGCAGCTGCCCGCTACGGAGCGCGAGTCCATGTTGCGCACCATGCTCCGCGCCGACCCGCCCGAGCACACCCGTCTGCGCCGCCTGGTCTCCAGGGCGTTCACCGCCCGCAAGGTGGCCGAGCTGCGGCCCCGCGTCCAGGAGATCACCGACCGGCTGCTCGACGCGATCGCTCCGGCCGGCGCCGCCGACCTCGTCGATGACTTCGCGCTGCCGCTCCCGGTCACCGTGATCAGCGAACTGCTCGGCGTGCCCACGGCGGACCGGCACGACTTCCAGCGGTGGACCGACGACATGATCCTGCGCGGAACGGAGCCGCCGGACCCGGCCGTGGTGAACGAGGCATGGCAGCACATGCGCTCGTACCTGACCGGCCTCCTGGCAGCCAAACGAGCCCGGCCGCAGGAGGACCTGCTCAGCGCACTGATCACCGCCCGGGACGAAGAGCAGCGCCTCGACGAGGACGAGCTCATCGCGATGGCGTTCCTGCTGCTGGTGGCCGGCTACATCACCACGGTCAACCTGATCGGCGGCGGCATCGCCGCACTGCTGGCCCACCCCGACCAGCTCCGGATGCTGCGCGACGATCCGGCGCTGCTGCCGGACGCCATCGAGGAGTTCCTCCGCTACGACGGACCGGTCAACCCCGGCATCGCCCGGTTCGCGCGCGAGGACGTCACCATCGGGGGCGTGACCGTCCCGCGGGGCGCGACCGTGCTGATCGCCTCCGCCATCGCCGACCGCGATCCGGCACGGTTCCCCGACCCCGACCGCCTGGACATCACCCGACGGGACAACGCCCACCTCGCCTTCGGCCACGGCCTGCACTACTGCCTCGGGGCGCCGCTGGCCCGGCTGGAGGGCCAGGTCGCCATCGGCACCGCCCTGCGCCGCCTGCCCGGCCTCGCCCTCGCCGTACCGCCCGGCGAACTCCGCTGGCGGCCCGGCGGCCTCCGCGGCCCCGAGCACCTGCCCGTCACGTTCACTCCGGCCGCCGGACGTCCGTCCCAGGACCGCTCCAAGGACAGGGACCGCCCGAAACACCTTGGCCCGGCGCTCGGCCGGTGACGGACCTCAGGGTTCGGCCAGCTGCCATGGCGCGTCGGGGCGGGGGGTGTGCGCGTCGGCGGCGACCCGCAGTGCATACACCGCCTGATCGGTACCGGAGACGGGCCCGAGGTACTGGTGTCCGGTCATGTGGCACCAGGCGGGCAGGTCGAGCGGTGCGGCGGGGTCGGTGGCGATGACGTGGACGACGGTGCCCGGTGCTGCCCCGTCGATGGCCTGGCACAGGCGCAGCAGGAGGGTGACGCAGAGCAGGCCGGTGCCGTCGACGGCGAGGTCGGCTTCGGCGGGCGGGGTCACCGGCTGCTCGCGGTGGCAGCGATGGCGGGAAGGACGGCGAGGGCGAGGACACCGCCGCTGAGGGCGAGAACGGGGTAGCCGGCGGCAGAGACGACGAGGCCGGAAGAGATGCCACCGGTGGCGCCGGCGATGGCGATGGAGACGTCGACCAGGCCCTGGGTCTTGGCACGGGTGGCGAGGGGCACGGCGTCGGTGATCATCGCGGTGCCGGAGACGAGGCCGAGGTTCCAGCCCAGCCCCAGCAGGGCGAGTGCCAGGGCGAGCAGGGCGATGGAGTCCGCGGGCGCCGCAGCGGCCATGATTCCGGCGGCGAGGAGGGTGAGGCCGGAGGCGGCGGCGATCGCGGTGGGGCCGTAGCGGTCGACGAGCCAGCCGGTCAACGGTGAGGGCAGGTACATGGCGCCGACGTGGATGGCGATGACGAGGCCGGAGGCGGCGATGCCGTGGCCGTGGTCGTGCATGTGCACGGGGGTCATCGTCATGATCGCGACCATGACGAGCTGGGTGAGGATCATCGTCAGTGCGCCCGGTATCAGCCCCGGACCGCGGGTGGGTGCCGGGTCCGGTTCGGTGTCGCCTGCGGTCTTCGCCGCGGCGGCTTCCGTCCGCTGCTGGAGGTCGAGGCTGCGGGCGAGCAACAGGGGGTCGGGGCGCAGCCAGACGGCGAGAACGAGGGCGGCCAGGGCGTAGGCGGCGCCGGAGAGCAGGAACGGCCCGGCCAGGGTGGGGATGCCGAGGGCGTCGGCGAGGCGTCCGGTGGGGGCGGCGAGGTTGGGGCCCACGACGCCGCCGAGGGTGGTGGCGACCAGGACGGTGGACACGGCGCGGGCGCGGTGGGCGGGCGCGGCGAGGTCGGCTCCGGCGTACCGGGCCTGGAGGTTGGTGGCCGTCCCTGCGCCGTAGACGAACAGGGCGATGAAGAGCAGCACGGGGTTGTCGGCGACAGCGGCGGCGATGACGCCCGCGCTGCCGACGGCGCCGGTCAGATATCCCGCTGCCAGGCCCGGCCGACGGCCCCGGGCTTGGGAGATACGGCCCACCGCGACAGCGGCGAGGGCCGAGCCGGCGGTGAACAGCGCACTGGGCAGGCCCGCCAGGTCGGTGGAGTCCAGCATGTCCTGCGCGAGCAGGGCACCGACGGTGATGCCGGCCGCAAGCCCCGCCCCGCTCAGAATCTGGCTGCTGACCAGGACGGCGAGGACGCGGCGCTGCGCCTCGGGCCTGGGGGACATACCGGCGGTGGTGGCTGAGGCGGTGCTTGTCACGGACAGTTCTCTTTCCCTCTCAGGACCCGACTACAGAACATCGACGACGAGGTAGCCGTCGATACGGCGTACGTGCTCACCGTCGGGATCGGCCGGGAGTGCGTGGCCGAGGTCGCCCGCGCGGACTTCGCTGATCCACTGGTCGTGCTGGTACTCGTGGTTGATGAGCGCGGCGAGCAAGTGGGTGGCGACGATGGTGAGTTGGGTGGGGGCACCGACCCGGCCGGCGGCGATGTCGCCCATGCGTGCGTGCACGCGTTCGGCGACGGTGGTGCGGAAGTCGGTGAGTCGTCGGATCGTGGGCAGGGCTCCGCGGAAGCGCTCGGGATTCGCCGAATCCATCAGGGCGTCCAGCTCCGGGTCCGGACTGGGTTCGGCCGCGGTGAGGTTGCGGATCATGAAGTGCGCGACGTGGGCCTGGTGGCCCAGGTGCCAGCCGATGGCGCTGGAGTT
This sequence comes from Streptomyces sp. NPDC059866, assembly GCF_042731325.1. Classification (NCBI taxonomy): domain Bacteria; kingdom Bacillati; phylum Actinomycetota; class Actinomycetes; order Kitasatosporales; family Streptomycetaceae; genus Streptomyces; species Streptomyces sp. NPDC059866. The sequence goes on from NZ_JBHWJT010000008.1 coordinate 18,530, forward strand.
CTCGTGCGGTCGCCAGGTCACCTCGTCCGGGGTGAGGTCCTTCCACAGGGCGTCGGTGTAGGCACGAGCGCGGTCGTACTCGCGCAACAGTGCCTCAATCCGGTTTTTCTGGTTCATGAGTTCGTCTCACCTGTGTTCAGGGACGCCGGTTCACGGAGCGGGGCGGCCGTACGGGCACGGGACACGGACAGGACGGCGTGCGCCGCTCGCTCGCCGGTGGCGAGAGCACCCTCGATGTGCCCGGCGTACCGGGCGGCCGTCTCGGTCGAAGCCCAGTGCAGCCTGCCACCCAGTGCGGGCCGCTGGTAGAGGGGGTGACCGAACAGAGAGTAGTCGGCCAGACGGTGCACGGCAGGCGGAGCGGTCCACCGCTCGCTGCTCCAGTCCTGCATCTGCAGCGTCTCGGGCCCGGCGGCGGCAGGGCCGAAGAGCCGTACCAGCTGGGCGATCACCGCTTGCTCGAAGCCGGGGCCGACGACCTGGGCCGGAGCGAAGCCGAACAGCGCGGCGGGTCGCCCGTCGGGCCCCGACATGTCGTGCAGCTCCTGCAGCGGGCCGGTTCTGCTGAACGCCGCACCGGCCAGCCCCTCCTTCCGCCAGAAGGCGGAGGGGTACTGGGCGACGACCTTGGCGACGGCCCCCCTCCAGACCGGGGTGGACCTGGCCAGGTCCACGAGGTCGGCGGGGAGCGCGTCGCGGAAGTCGATGCGCTCCAGGGCCAGGGCCGGGGGGACGGCCAGGACGAGGTGCGCCGACCGGTCACCGCCAGGCACGTACGAGGTCCTCCGGACCCCAGTGCGCCACGAGCGGCAGGCGGTCGGCGACGCCACTGCGTGAGACCGCGACGAGAGGGGTGTCCGTTCCCGCGCCCGGCACGGCGAGCATGTCGCGGACCAGTGCGTCGTAGTCGTGGCGGTCGAACGGCCGGTCCTCCAGCCACTTGATGGAGCCGAGGAAGTGCACCCGCCCGGCCACCGGTTCCCGGTCGGCGCCGATCAGGTCGATCTCGGGGTTGTTCTGCCGGTTCCACCAGCCGCCGACCGCTTCGGTGTCCGGCCACGCCTCGTCGGGCAGCAGCCGCAGCAGCGACTCGCGGACGATCGGCTCCACCGCCCGTCCGCGCCAGCTGGTCCAGCCCCGCTCGATGCGCTCCAGCGCCAGGTCGCCCCGGCCTCGCTCGATCAGCGGCAGGCCGCGCTGCAGAAAGGCCAGCCAGAAGCGCAGATAGGGGTCGGCGATGCGGTAGCGCTTGTTCTTGCGGTCGGATTTGGCCGACAGCGGGAGGTCGGCGGCCAGCACCCGCTTGCCCAGCAGCGTGTTCAGCAGCGGAGTCAGCACCCCGGAAGGCAGTGCGCCGGCCCCGCCGGCCTGGGCCGCGATGGTGGAGAACGTCCGCTCGCCGGCGCCCACAGCCTCCAGCACCGCCCGGGCGTGGGACGCCTCGGGGAACTCGCCCAGCAGCGACAGCTCGCCCGCCACCAGCAGCGGCGAGAGCGGGTTGGCCACCGCCTCGGCCAGGAAGTCGGTACGGCTCATCCCCGGCCGCCAGGACTGGACGATCTCCGGGAACCCCCCGGTGATCAGCAGGGCGTCCACCGCCTCTGCCGCGCCCAGCCCGGTGGCGGCCTGCACATCTCCGAGGTGCAGCGGATCGACGGTCATCTTCGTGGCCCGTCCGAAGAACGGACGACCATGGGACTGCAATGCCTCCATCACGGAGATATCGCTGCCGACCAGGATCAGCAGCACGGGCTTGGCGGACAGGTGGCGATCCCAGACCGTCTGCAGCGCGCCCTCGAACTCCCGGTCCTGCTCCACCGACCACGGCACCTCGTCGATCACCGCGATGCTCGGGGCGTCGTCGGGCAGCGCGACGGCCAGGGACCGCAGCGCCTGGTTCCAGTCGCCGGCCTGCAGCCCGGCCACCAACTCCGCCCCCGACAGCGGCGACTGCGCGAGCGTGGCGATGAAATCAGCCCGCTCGGCCACAGGGTTACGGCCTCGCGTGGCCTGGAAGACCACGTAGGGCAGCCCGGATCGATCACAGAACTCCTGGGCCAGCCGCGACTTCCCCACCCGCCGCCGCCCTGTCATGATCACAGCCTGACCGCGCGTGGTCCCAGTCCCCTGGGCCACCCGACCCAGTTGGCGATCCAGCCGCTCCAGGTCCAGCGCCCTGCCCTTGAAGCCGCTCACAGCCCACCACCTCGACCGGGAATGCAAACGCAGTTTCGATATTACGTAGATGGAATCTACGTTTAGCGTAGCTCACCCTCGCGGCTCAGGCCCGGGGCCGAGAACCGCACGGCAACTCGGACGCGTACCCTTCGGTGGCCGAACACGCTCCGTCGCCACTGAAAGCGAGCCGGCCCCGCTGACGGCACAGACACACGAGTCGGCGCGAACCCGGACCAGGGAGGCGTGAGGACCGGGGCGTGAGGTGATGGCGCGTCAGGTATCCCAGCACCATCCCGGCACGGGAAAGAGCCAGGGGCCCGACTCCAACGAGCCGGGCCCCTTCTGACCTGCATATTCGACAGCAGCAACGTGATGGAATTGCGCCTACACGTTGAAGCGGAACTCCACCACGTCCCCGTCCTGCATCACGTAGTCCTTGCCCTCCATCCGCGCCTTGCCCTTCGCGCGGGCCTCGGTGACCGAGCCCGTTTCGACCAGGTCCTGGAAGGAGATGACCTCCGCCTTGATGAAGCCCTTCTGGAAGTCGGTGTGGATGACACCCGCGGCCTCCGGGGCGGTGGCGCCCTTCTTGATGGTCCAGGCGCGGGATTCCTTCGGGCCGGCCGTGAGGTAGGTCTGCAGGCCGAGGGTGTTGAAGCCGACGCGGGCCAGGGTCGCGAGGCCGGGCTCGTGCTGGCCGACGGACTCCAGGAGTTCGAGGGCCTCGTCCTCGTCCAGCTCGGCGAGGTCCGCCTCCAGCTTGGCGTTGAGGAAGATCGCCTCGGCGGGGGCGACCAGCGCCCGCTGCTCGTCCTTGAAGGCGTCGTCCATCAGCTCGTCCTCGTCGACGTTGAAGACGTAGAGGAAGGGCTTGGTGGTGAGCAGGTGCAGGTCGTGGAGGAGCTCGTTGCGCTCGGTGCCCTGGACGATGCCGTGTGCGAAGAGGGTGTCGCCCTTTTCGAGGATCTCCTTGGCCTCCTCGACCGCCTTGACCTTCGGCGCCACGTCCTTCTTGATCCGCGACTCCTTCTGCAGGCGCGGCAGGACCTTCTCGATCGTCTGCAGGTCGGCCAGGATCAGCTCGGTGTTGATCGTCTCGATGTCGTCCTTGGGCGAGACCTTGCCGTCGACATGGACGACGTTCTCGTCCTTGAACGCGCGGATGACCTGGCAGATCGCGTCGGACTCGCGGATGTTCGCCAGGAACTTGTTGCCGAGGCCCTCACCCTCGCTGGCGCCGCGCACGATGCCCGCGATGTCGACGAAGTCGACGGTGGCCGGCAGGATCCGCTCCGACGAGAAGATCTCCGCCAGCTTGGCCAGGCGGGTGTCGGGGACGCCGACCACGCCGACGTTCGGCTCGATCGTGGCGAACGGGTAGTTGGCCGCCAGCACGTCGTTCTTGGTCAGGGCGTTGAACAGGGTCGACTTGCCGACATTCGGCAGACCGACGATTCCGATCGTGAGCGACACGTTGCGACTTCCCGTACGTGAGAGGGCCAGGGGTGGTGGGCCGGGGCCGGGGCCAGGAGACGTCTGGCCGATCCACCAGTCTACGGGGTGCCCGGCGCCGCCCCGGCGACGTATCGAACGCTTGGCCAAGCTCTGCGCCTCGGCGTGTCTGACGGGCTATTCGGCACATAAGCCGACCTAAGTTGGTCCAGTGGAGCAATACAAGGCGCGACCCCCGCAGCACGGACCGCGACGCGCCACGCCCCCGCCCCTGCCGCCGCAGGCGGTGCGCGGCGGAGCCGGCGGTGGTCCTTCGGGTGCCGGCGGGGCTCGCGGTGCTGCCGGTTCGGGCGGCGCGGGCGGCGCGGGCGGCGGCGCCGTACGGTCGACGCGGTCCCCGCGGCCCGAGCGGACTGGACGGGCCGAACGGACCGAACGGACCGAACGAGGTCAGCGGCCCGAGCGAGGCAACCCTCCGGCTGACCGGCCGGTCCGCCCCCGCTCGCCGCAACCGCGCGGGGGCGCGGGCGTGGGCCGGGCCGGTGGGGTGAAGCGGCCCGTGGCCGTACGGCGGCCCGCTCCCCAGGGGGGCCGGGTGGCACGCCGGATGCCCAACCCCCGGCTCACCGGGCTGGGCGTCGGATTGTTCTGCGGGGCGCTGATGCTCGCGCTCGGCTGCCTGGATCAGCTGCTGTTCGGGGCGTCGCTGGTGGTGTACGGCGTGCTGTTTCTGCCGGTGTGCGTGCTGACGGCGGTGTGGGTGCGGCGGGGCGACCTGGTGACCGTGCCCATCGTGGTGCCGATCGCGTTCGCCGTGGGGCTCGTGCCGGTCGCCGAGCGCGGTGACGGGGTGAGCGGGCGGTTCGTGGGCCTCTTCACCGCGCTGGCGACTCAGGCGGGGTGGTTGTACGGCGGGACGCTCGTCGCGGGGTCCCTGGTGACCGTGCGCTGGATTCGTATGCTGCGCCGCCGGGCCGCACGCAGCCGCCCACCCGTGTGAGGCCCTACCCTTCCTTCGCCGCCCGCATCGCCGCCCCCACGATGCCCGCGTTGTTCTGCAGTTGCGCCGGGACGATCTCGGCCTTGATGCCGTCGATGTAGCGCAGGAACTTGTCGGCCTTGCGGCTGACGCCGCCGCCGATGATGAACAGCTCGGGTGAGAAGAGCATCTCGACGTGGGCGAGGTAGCTCTGGACGCGGTGGGCCCAGCTCTCCCACGACAGGTCGTGGTCCTCCTTGGCCTTGCTGGAGGCGCGCTTCTCGGCGTCGTGGCCGTGCAGTTCCAGGTGGCCCAGCTCGGTGTTGGGGACGAGGGCGCCGTCGATGAAGAGGGCGCTGCCGATGCCGGTGCCGAAGGTCAGCAGGATGACCGTGCCCCTGCGGTCGCGGCCGGCGCCGAAGGACATCTCGGCGATGCCCGCCGCGTCCGCGTCGTTCACGACCGTCACCGGGGCGCCGCCCAGGCGGTCGCCGAGCAACGCGCGCGCGTCGGTGTCGATCCAGCTCTTGGCGACGTTCGCCGCCGTGCGGATCGTGGCGTTGCCGGTGACGACGCCCGGGAACGTGACGCCGACCGGTCCGGTCCAGCCGAAGTGGTCGACGACCTCCTTGACCCCGTCGGCCACCGAATCGGGCGTGGCCGGGTGCGGGGTCAGCACCTTGAACCGCTCGTCCGCCAGGTCGCCCCTGTCGAGGTCCACAGGGGCGCCCTTGATCCCTGATCCGCCGATGTCCACGCCGAAGATCTGCATGTCACCACGTTACGACGGACCACTGACGGTCACTCCCCTGCGGGGTCCTCCGCCCTCGTGCGCTCCGCGATCAGCGCGGCCGCCTCCTCGCGCAGATCACGGCGCAGCTCCTTCGGCAGGGAGAACGTGATGGACTCCTCGGCCGCCTTGACGATCTCGACGTCCTCGAAGCCACGCTGGGCGAGCCATTCGAGGACCTCCTCGACGAGGACCTCGGGAACGGAGGCACCGGAGGTGACACCGACCGTGGACACACCCTCCAGCCAGGCCTCGTCGATCTCGGCGGCGAAGTCCACGAGGTAGGACTCGCGGGCGCCGGCCAGCTTGGCGACCTCGACGAGCCGCTTGGAGTTGGAGGAGTTCCGGGAGCCGACCACGATGACCAGGTCGGCCTCGGCGCCCATCTGCTTCACCGCGAGCTGGCGGTTCTGCGTGGCGTAGCAGATGTCGTCGCTCGGCGGGGAGATCAGTTGCGGGAACTTCTCCTTCAGTGCGTCGACGGTCTCCATGGTCTCGTCGACGGAGAGCGTGGTCTGGGACAGCCAGACGACCTTGGAGGGGTCGCGGACCTCGACCTTGGCGACGTCGCCGGGGCCGTCGACGAGCTGGATGTGGTCGGGGGCCTCGCCGGAGGTGCCGATGACCTCTTCGTGGCCCTCGTGGCCGATCAGGAGGATGTCGTAGTCGTCGTTGGCGAAGCGGACGGCTTCCTTGTGGACCTTGGTGACCAGCGGGCAGGTCGCGTCGATGGTGGCGAGGCGGCCCTGCCTGGCCTCCTCGTGGACGGTCGGGGCGACGCCGTGCGCGGAGAACATGACGATGTTCCCCGGCGGGACCTCCTCGGTCCGCTCGACGAAGACGGCGCCCTTCTTCTCCAGGGTCTGTACGACGTACTTGTTGTGGACGATCTCGTGGCGGACATAGACCGGAGCCCCGTACTGCTCCAGTGCTTTCTCGACGGCGATCACGGCGCGGTCCACACCCGCGCAGTAGCCACGGGGGGCGGCGAGCAGGACACGGCGGCCAGGCGAAGCAGTCATGGGCACCATCGTAAGGCCGCGCTCGGGGGGCCAAAGATCGCGTTCCGCGTCGGCCGAACGCCGGACGGGCCGGAATGTCGGCGGTGGCCATTACGCTCGCGGCATGGCTGTCAACACGTCCCCCGAATCCCCGCTCCCTGTCGGTGAGGTGTCGCGGCTCATCGGTGGGTGGATCGACCGGCTCGGTGCGGTGTGGGTCGAGGGACAGATCACGCAGTTGTCGCGGCGGCCGGGCGCGGGGGTCGTGTTCCTGACGCTGCGGGATCCCTCGCACGACATCTCGGTGAGCGTCACCTGTTACCGGCAGGTGTTCGACGCCGTGGCCGACGTGGTGAGCGAGGGCGCCCGGGTCGTCGTCCTCGCGAAGCCGGAGTGGTACGCACCGCGGGGGCAGTTGTCGTTGCGGGCCGCCGAGATACGGCCCGTGGGAGTGGGCGAACTGCTCGCGCGCCTCGAGCAGCTGAAGAAGACGCTGGCGGCCGAGGGGCTGTTCGCGGCGGAGCGCAAGCGGCCGTTGCCGTTTCTGCCGCAGCTCGTCGGGCTGGTCTGCGGCCGGGCCTCCGCCGCGGAGCGGGACGTGCTGGAGAACGCCCGGCGCCGCTGGCCGGCGGTCCGCTTCGAGGTGCGCAACGTCGCCGTGCAGGGCGTGCACGCGGTGCCGCAGGTCGTGCAGGCGGTGAAGGAGCTCGACGAGCTCGACGACGTCGACGTGATCATCGTGGCCCGGGGCGGCGGCAGCGTGGAGGATCTGCTGCCGTTCTCCGACGAGCAGCTGATCCGGTCCGTCGCCGCCTGTCGTACGCCCGTGGTGTCGGCCATCGGCCACGAGCCCGACACCCCGCTCCTCGACTACGTCGCCGATCTGCGCGCCTCCACTCCCACCGACGCCGCGAAGAAGGTCGTACCGGACGTGGGCGAGGAGTTCGAGCGGGTACGGCTGCTCCGCGACCGTGCGCGGCGGTGTGTCGAGGCGTTCGTGGAGCGGGAGGAGCGCGGGCTTGCGCACGCGCTGGCACGGCCGGCGATAGAGGATCCGCACCGGATGATCGACGAGCGGGCCGACCAGGTGACGGCGCTGGTCGACCGCGGGCGGCGGTGTCTGGGGCATCACCTCGACCGCGCGGAGTCGGAGCTGACCCATACGCACGCGCGCGTGGTGGCCCTTTCTCCGGCGGCGACGCTGAAGCGGGGCTACGCGGTGCTGCAGAAGGCCGACGGGCACGTGGTCCGCACGCCGGACGAGGTGACGGCCGAGGAGCGGCTGCGGGCCCGGGTGGCCGAGGGCGAGTTCGCCGTACGAGTCGATGTCGAGTCAGGTCCTAGGGTGGGCGGATGAGCAGCAAGGTGGATGAGGCGCTCGGGTACGAGCAGGCGCGCGACGAACTGATCGAGGTCGTACGGCGGCTGGAGGCCGGTGGCACGACGCTGGAGGAGTCGCTCGCGCTGTGGGAGCGGGGCGAGGAACTGGCGAAGGTGTGCCGGCGGTGGCTGGAGGGGGCGCGGGCCCGGCTGGACGCGGCGCTGGCCGAGGAGACGGCGCACGAGGAGAAGAACGGGGACGACGCCGGGTAACCGGGGGCTGGGTGGACTGTGAAGCGGATCACCACACCCCGCTTTTGGTTGAACGTTGAACTTCACTTCGCGTACGGTCATGCCTGTCAGCCGATCCGGCCCGCCGGATCCGACTCATGCACCCAGAAGGTTCACCATGTCTCTCGTTCTTGACCCCGCCGCCCAGGACCTGCTGTTCCGCGAGGCCCGCACCGCGAACACCTTCACCGACGAGCCCGTCACCGACGAGCAGGTGCAGGCGATCTACGACCTGGTCAAGTACGGCCCGACCGCCTTCAACCAGTCCCCGCTGCGCGTCACCCTGGTCCGCTCCCCCGAGGCCCGTGAGCGCCTGGTCCAGCACCTGGCCGAGGGCAACCAGGCCAAGACGGCCGCCGCCCCGCTGGCCGCGATCCTCTCCGCGGACAACGAGTTCCACCAGGAGCTGCCGGAGCTCTTCCCGCACTTCCCGCAGGCGAAGGACCTCTTCTTCTCGGAGCGCCCGGTGCGCGAGAACTCCGCCGTGCTGAACACCGCCCTCCAGGCCGCGTACTTCATCATCGGCGTCCGCGCCGCCGGGCTGGCCGCCGGCCCCATGAACGGCTTCGACGCCGAGGGGCTGCGCAAGGAGTTCCTGGACGACGACCACACCCCGCTGATGGTCGTCAACATCGGCAAGCCGGGCCCGGACGCCTGGTTCCCGCGCTCGCCGCGCCTGGCCTACGAGCAGGTCGTCACCACCGTCTGAGACGCGTGCACCACAGCGAAGGCCCCCGGCTGCCGTGCCGGGGGCCTTCGCATGTCATGGGGGGGCAGTGCCGTGGGGGTCACATGCCGCGGGCGGTCACGTGCGGTGGGGGGTCAGGACGTCTTCAGCGCCCCGGCCACCTCCGCCAGCTGCTCGAACGATCCCGTGCCGGCGACCACCGTCGTCGCACCCTTGGCGTCCTCGTCCTCGGCCAGCACCAGCGCGTCGTACCGCCCGCCGGTGTACCGCACCCACGTACGGCCGCCGATCTCCTCGGTGACGTCGGTCTCCTGCGCGCCCTGACTCGCGTCCTCGATGAACGGGATGCGCTTCTCGGTCGACTGCTTCACCGCCACGTACTCCCCGTCGGGGGCGTGGAAGCCCAGGTGCCAGACATCGTGCTCGGTGCCGTCGAAGCGGACGGACGTCGGCTTCCAGCTCTGCGACAGGCCCTCCGGCGCGGCCACCGGATACGCGGCAGCACGGCGTGCCGTGAGCAGCTCGACCCGGTAGTCGACCCTCGGGAGGTCGGGTTCCTTGTCGTCGTGCGGGATGAAGAGGTAGATGACCCATGCCGCCAGCACGATCAGGCCCAGGGAGAGCACCATGTCCCGGACCGTTTTCTGCTTGCCGTTCGTACCTGCCACGCGTCCTATCGTCGCAGGTGCTCACGCTGCTCATCCGTGGGGGTATCTGCTCATTCTGTCGTCTGACGATAGAGTCATCAGCGAAACCCTCATCCGGCCGTCGTCGTATCAGAAAGGTGCGTTCCGATGACCGAGCATCATCTGCCGTCCGAACTCGATGTCCCCTCCGAGGCCCCCGACCGCAACCTCGCGCTGGAACTGGTCCGCGTGACCGAAGCCGCGGCGATGGCCGCCGGCCGCTGGGTGGGCCGCGGTGACAAGAACGGAGCCGACGGTGCCGCGGTACGCGCCATGCGCACCCTCGTGTCCACCGTCTCCATGAACGGCGTCGTCGTCATCGGGGAGGGCGAGAAGGACGAGGCGCCGATGCTCTTCAACGGGGAACGTGTCGGGGACGGCACCGGACCCGAGTGCGACATCGCCGTCGACCCGATCGACGGCACGACCCTGACCGCGAAGGGCATGCCGAACGCGATCGCGGTGCTGGCCGCCGCCGAGCGCGGATCGATGTTCGACCCGTCCGCCGTCTTCTACATGGACAAGCTGGTCACCGGGCCCGAGGCGGCCGACTTCGTCGACATCGACGCACCCGTGTCCGTGAACATCCGCCGGGTCGCCAAGGCGAAGGCCCGCCAGCCCGAGGACGTCACCGTCGTCATCCTCGACCGGCCGCGGCACGAGGGCATCATCAACGAGATCCGGGAGACCGGCGCGCGCATCAAGCTGATCTCCGACGGCGATGTCGCCGGCTCGATCCTGGCGCTGCGCGAGGGCACGGGGGTCGACCTGCTGCTGGGGATCGGCGGTACGCCCGAGGGCATCATCTCGGCCTGCGCCGTGAAGTGCCTGGGGGGCACCATCCAGGGCAAGCTGTGGCCGAAGGACGACGAGGAGCGGCAGCGGGCAGTTGACGCGGGGCACGATCTGGATCGCGTGCTGACCACGGAGGATCTGGTCACCGGGGAGAACGTGTTCTTCGTCGCGACCGGCATCACCGATGGTGAGCTGCTGCGGGGGGTTCGGTACCGGTCCGAGACCGCCACGACCGACTCGATCGTGATGCGGTCGCGGTCGGGTACGGTGCGGCGGATCGACTCCGAGCACCGGCTGAGCAAGCTGCGGGCTTACAGCGCGATCGACTTCGACCGGGCGAAGTAGCTCCGCCGGTGGCGCGGGGAAGCTTGGACCGTGGGCGACTGCGGGCTGTCCTTGGCTGGTCGCGCAGTTCCCCGCGCCCCTGAGTCGGCATGCTCCCCGGCGTCATAAGGGGGCGCCCTCTGGTGCGGAGAGGGCGCCCCTTGCCATAAGTACCGGCTAGCCCGCTGCCGCTATGTGGTTCGTCGTGCGGGCTGCCTTCTTCAGTTCCAGTTCGCGGCGGCGACGCCTCGCCAGGACCACTCGGCGTTCGGCGGCGGTGAGACCGCCCCAGACTCCGTACGGCTCGGGCTGGAGCAGGGCGTGTTCGCGGCATTCGACCATCACCGGGCAGCGGGCGCAGACCCGCTTCGCCGCCTCCTCGCGGGACAGCCGCGCGGCGGTGGGTTCCTTGGAGGGTGCGAAGAACAGGCCGGCCTCGTCGCGCCGGCACACGGCCTCCGTGTGCCAGGGTGCGTCTTGGTCCCTGTCTCGCGCTGGCACCCGCTGGGCCGGAACGGCAGCTACCTGCAGGGACGAATGCGGCGGTTGCAGCACGGTCTACTCCTGACGACGGCTTCGCGAGCGAGAGACGATGCAGCAAGGTCTACCCGCTGTACGCACGCCTATGCAGGGAGTCCCCAACCGCTGGAGTTCGTGCGTTCTTGTGCGGCGCCGGGAACACTAGAGGTGCTTGCGCACACTCTTGTCGACCTTGCGCTGCACCCGGTCGAGAATGTCCGCGACGAGCTTGCCGCGCTTGGGCCGCGCCTCGATGTTGCCCAGAACGGCCCAGCCGTCCACGAAGACCACCGGTGCCTCGGCGTCCGGCGCGTCCAGCGTGTCCACCTCGAAGTTGCCGAGGACGCCGCCGCCGGTGCCGCGCAGCGAGACGTTCTCCGGGACGCGGACCTCGACGTTCCCGAAGAGCGAGAACGCCTTGATCACGACCTGCTGATACTCGAAGATCGCCTCGCTCAGATCGATCTCGACGCTGCCGAAGATCGAGTACGCGTGGATACGGCGGCCCGCCCGCCAGCGGCCCTTGCGGACGGCGCTGCTGAACACCGCGATCACGTTCTCGTCCGGGTCGGCGGGTATCGCACCGGCCGTGGGGCGGCCCGGGGCGGCGGCGTAGGCCGGAGGTGTGCGGTGTTGATGCGCGCCCGGCAGGTCCCGTACGAGAGGCTCGAGTTCGCCCACCGTCTTGGCGCGGAAGACGTCCTCCACCCGCTCGGCGTGCTCCTCGGCGGTGAGGCGCCCCTCGGCGAGGGCGTCGCGCAGGATGTCGGCCACGCGGTCGCGGTCGGCGTCGGACGCGCGAAGCTCGGAGGGGGCGGGCGCGGAGGCGGCCGCAGGAGCGGTCTGCTTCTGAAGGTCCACGGGAGCAGCGTACCCAAACACGATAGATCGCGACACCCCTGGGGGCATCGAACTGAGCCTTACCTCACAAGCTCGCCGTCAGTGCCAGGTCCTACGCTGGTGGACGCTGCCAATGGAGGCCAGCCGCGCTGTCTGTCGAGTGAGGAATGGGCGCATGCCTGAGTTCGCGTACACCGATCTGCTCCCCATGGGAGAGGACACCACCCCGTACCGGCTGGTGACCTCCGAGGGTGTCTCCACCTTCGAGGCCGACGGGCGGACGTTCCTCAAGGTCGAGCCGGAGGCGCTGCGCAAGCTGGCCGAGGAGGCCATCCACGACATCCAGCACTACCTGCGCCCGGCCCACCTCGCGCAGCTGCGCCGCATCATCGACGACCCGGAGGCGAGCGCGAACGACAAGTTCGTCGCCCTGGACCTGCTGAAGAACGCGAACATCGCGGCGGCCGGCGTGCTCCCCATGTGCCAGGACACCGGCACCGCGATCGTCATGGGCAAGCGCGGCCAGCACGTCCTGACCGAGGGCGGCGACGAGGAGGCGCTGAGCCGCGGCATCTACGACGCGTACACGAAGCTGAACCTCCGCTACTCGCAGATGGCTCCGCTCACCATGTGGGAGGAGAAGAACACCGGCTCCAACCTCCCGGCGCAGATCGAGCTGTACGCCACCGACGGCGGCGCCTACAAGTTCCTGTTCATGGCCAAGGGCGGCGGCTCCGCCAACAAGTCCTTCCTCTACCAGGAGACGAAGGCCGTCCTGAACGAGGCCTCCATGATGAAGTTCCTGGAGGAGAAGATCCGTTCGCTGGGTACGGCCGCCTGCCCGCCGTACCACCTGGCGATCGTCGTCGGCGGTACGAGCGCGGAGTACGCGCTGAAGACCGCGAAGTACGCCTCCGCGCACTACCTGGACGAGATCCCCGCCGAGGGATCGCCGCTCGGCCACGGCTTCCGGGACAAGGAGCTGGAGGAGAAGGTCTTCGAGCTGACGCAGAAGATCGGTATCGGTGCGCAGTTCGGCGGCAAGTACTTCTGCCACGACGTGCGTGTGGTCCGGCTGCCGCGGCACGGCGCGTCCTGCCCGGTCGCGATCGCGGTCTCCTGCTCGGCCGACCGCCAGGCGGTCGCGAAGATCACCGCCGAGGGCGTCTTCCTGGAGCAGCTGGAGACGGACCCGGCGCGCTTCCTGCCGGAGACGACGGACGAGCACCTGGAGCAGGACGGTGACGTCGTACGCATCGACCTCAACCAGCCGATGGACGACATTCTCGCCGAGCTGACCAGGTACCCGGTCAAGACCCGCCTCTCCCTCACCGGCCCCCTGGTCGTGGCCCGCGACATCGCCCACGCCAAGATCAAGGAACGGCTGGACGCGGGCGAGGAGATGCCGCAGTACCTGAAGGACCACCCGGTGTACTACGCGGGCCCCGCGAAGACCCCCGAGGGTTACGCGTCCGGCTCCTTCGGGCCCACGACCGCCGGGCGCATGGACTCCTACGTCGAGCAGTTCCAGGCGGCGGGCGGCTCCAAGGTGATGCTCGCCAAGGGCAACCGCAGCAAGCAGGTCACCGACGCGTGCGGATCGCACGGCGGCTTCTACCTCGGCTCCATCGGCGGCCCGGCCGCCCGGCTCGCCCAGGACTGCATCAAGAAGGTCGAGGTCGTCGAGTACGAGGAACTCGGCATGGAGGCGGTCTGGAAGATCGAGGTCGAGGACTTCCCGGCGTTCATCGTCGTGGACGACAAGGGCAACGACTTCTTCCAGGATCCGGCGCCTCAGCCGACGTTCACGTCGATTCCGGTACGGGGGCCCGGGCTGGCGTAAGTGCCAGGGGGTGCGGCGGGGTCACTGTCCCCGCCGTGCTCCGGTCGGGGGCTGATGCCGCAGGAACGGAACATCCGCACCCTCCCGGTCGCTGTACCGGGTATGAGCGAATACCGCATCGAGCACGACTCCATGGGCGAGGTCCGGGTCCCCGTCGACGCCAAGTGGCGGGCGCAGACCCAGCGGGCCGTCGAGAACTTTCCGATCTCCGGGCAGCGGATCGAGCGGGCCCACATCGAGGCCCTGGCGCGGATCAAGGGCGCCGCCGCCAAGGTCAACGCCCAACTCGGGGTGCTCGACAAGGACATCGCCGACGCGATCCAGGAGGCGGCCGCCGAGGTCGCCGAGGGGCGGTGGGACGAGCACTTCCCCATCGACGTGTTCCAGACAGGTTCCGGCACCTCGTCCAACATGAACACCAACGAGGTCATCGCCACCCTCGCGACCGAGCGGCTCGGCCGGGACGTCCACCCCAACGACCACGTCAACGCCTCGCAGTCGTCCAACGACGTCTTCCCCTCCTCCATCCACATCGCCGCCACCGCCGCCGTCACCCGCGACCTCGTCCCCGCCCTCGACCACCTCGCCGCCTCCCTCACCCGCAAGTCGCAGGAGTTCGCCGACGTCGTGAAGTCGGGGCGGACGCATCTGATGGACGCCACGCCGGTGACCCTCGGCCAGGAGTTCGGCGGTTACGCCGCGCAGATCCGCTACGGCATCGAGCGGCTCAACGCCTCCCTCCCCCGCCTCGCCGAGCTCCCCCTCGGCGGCACCGCCGTCGGCACCGGCATCAACACGCCGCCCGGTTTCTCCGCCGCCGTCATCGAGGAGGTGGCCCGCGCCACCGGGCTGCCGCTCACCGAGGCCCGCGACCACTTCGAGGCGCAGGGCGCCCGGGACGGGATCGTGGAGACCAGCGGCCAGCTGCGGACCATCGCCGTGGGGCTGACGAAGATCGCCAACGATCTGCGGTGGATGTCCTCCGGGCCGCGCACCGGGCTCGCCGAGATCGCGCTGCCCGACCTCCAGCCCGGCTCGTCGATCATGCCGGGCAAGGTCAACCCGGTCGTCCCCGAGGCCGTCCTGATGGTCGCCGCCCAGGTCACCGGGAACGACGCCACCGTCGCCTGGGCGGGTGCGGCCGGCAACTTCGAGCTGAACGTCATGCTGCCGGTGATCGCGAAGAACATCCTTGAGTCCATCCGGCTGCTGTCCACCGCCACCCGCCTGCTCGCCGACCGCACCGTCGACGGCATCACCGCCGACCGGGAGCGGGCCCGGGAGTACGCCGAGTCGTCACCGTCCGTGGTCACCCCGCTCAACAAGTACATCGGGTACGAGCAGGCCGCGAAGGTCGCCAAGAAGGCGCTGGCCGAGCGGAAGACGATCCGCCAGGTCGTTCTGGAGAGCGGCTACGTGGAGCGCGGCGACCTCACCGTCGAACAGCTGGACGAGGCCCTGGACGTCCTGCGGATGACGCATCCGTAACGAGGTGTTCCGGCACGTGACCGGCGCGTGAACCGTGACGCGCGCCGCAGCGTCGTATGTCAGTGACACCTAATATCTGTGCATGGCGGACGACGGAGCGGTGAGACGCGTGGAAGCGGGCGGAGCAGCGGCCTTCTGGGCGCCCGGGAGCCGGATCCTGTGGCGGTACCGGGAGAACGGCGGCGACCGCTTCCACATAGCGCGCCCCGTCACCGTCGTACGGGACGATGCCGAGCTGCTCGCCGTCTGGATGGCGCCCGGCACGGAGTGCGTCAGGCCGGTGCTCGCGGACGGTACGCCGGTGCAGCAGGAGCCGCTTCAGTCGCGCTACACCAAGCCGCGGACGGTGCAGCGCGACCGGTGGTTCGGTACGGGTGTGCTGAAGCTGGCGCGGCCGGGTGAGCCCTGGTCGGTGTGGCTGTTCTGGGAGCCGGGCTGGCGGTTCAAGAACTGGTACGTCAATCTCGAGGAGCCGTTGGTGCGTTGGGACGGCGGGGTGGACTCCGAGGATCACTTTCTCGACATCTCCGTGCACTCCGACGGCAGTTGGCACTGGCGGGACGAGGACGAGTTCGCGCAGGCCCAGCAGGACGGGCTGATGGACGCCCGGTCGGCCGCGCGGGTCAGGGCGGCGGGGCGGTCCGCGGTGGAGGTGATCCGCGCCTGGGGGCCGCCGTTCTCGGACGGCTGGGAGCACTGGCGCCCCGATCCGTCCTGGTCCGTCCCCCCGTTGCCGGACGACTGGGATCGTACGCCCGTGCATGTGTCCTCATGAGACCCTTGATGCGCCCCGGGGCAAGAAACGTAGGATCGTCCTCCGCAACCGCAAAAAGCATGGTCGGTGCGCAGCACCGTCGTTGAGGGGTGGTGGCCGGGTGGCGGGCGGGAACGCGGCGACAACTCCCGGAGTTCGCACTGTGCTTGACCACATGTCACCGAGGGGCGGCAGGACGTGAGCGAGGGGTACCAGGGCACCACCCGTGCGGGCCACGATCGGTCCGCCGGCGGCACAGGAACAACCTCTGACCACGCGGGAAATCCGTTCCTGGGGCACGTATTCCGGGTATCGGGATTCCTGCGGGACGAACTGCACGCCCCGGACGGATGGATGCGACACGCGTGACGGAGCAGCCGACCTCCTTCGAGCGCCCCCAGCCGGGCGTCGACCCCGCGGACCCTCGCGGGGCGTTCCTGCGTCCCCAGGCGCCCGCACCGCACGCCGGTGCCACCGCCTTACCCCCGCAGGCCCGCAGCACCGGCGAGACGCCCTCGGGCACGTCGGTGACGCCGAGCGACGGCGCCGGCCCCGAGCACTCCCAGCCGGCCGCCGCCGAGACCGACACCCACCGCCCGCGCCCCACGCCGGAGGCCATCCCGGCGCAGCCCGGTCTCGAGCCGGAGCGTTCCGGCCCCGGCGGCAAGGAGCGGCGCACCGGGCAGGTGACGCCGCCCGGCCGGCCCACGCCGATGCGGCGGGACGGGGACCGGCTGCGGTTCGTGGGCGCCGCGACCCGGCGGATCGCCCGCGGTATCGACCTCGACGAGATCGTGATGGGGCTGTGCCGGGCGACCGTGCCGACCTTCTCCGACGCGATCCTCGTCTATCTGCGCGACCCGCTGCCGGTCGGTGACGAGCGGCCCACGGGCCCGGTCGTGCTGCGGCTGCGCCGCACCGACCGCATTCCGGAGGAGCGGGACACCGAGGGCGGGTTCCAGCCCGTGCCCCAGCCGGAGCCGTCGGAGCTGTCGGCGCTGACCGCCGAACTGTGCGAGGTGCTCCCCGGCGGCGCGCTCTCCGAGGTGCTGCGCGGGGTGCGGCCGGTGTTCGCCGACGCGCCCGCCGCCCGTGCCGCGCTGCCCGAACTCCTCGGAGCGGGCGGCGAGTCGGTGATCCCGGGCGGCCAGCGGGCCATCCTCGCCCCGCTGCGCGGCCGTCGCCGGGTCATCGGCGCCGCGGTCTTCCTGCGCCGCCCGGAGCGGATCCCGTTCGAGGCCGACGATCTGCTGGTGGCCGCCCAGCTGGCCACGCACAGCGCGCTCGGCATCGACAAGGCCGTGCTGTACGGGCGGGAGGCGTACATCGCCGACGAGCTGCAGCGCACCATGCTCCCCGAGACCCTGCCGCAGCCGACCGGCGTGCGGCTGGCCTCGCGCTACCTGCCGGCCGCCGAGACCGCGCGGGTCGGCGGCGACTGGTACGACGCCATCCCGCTGCCCGGCAGCCGGGTCGCCCTCGTCGTCGGTGACGTGATGGGCCACTCCATGACGTCCGCCGCGATCATGGGCCAGCTGCGCACCACCGCGCAGACGCTGGCCGGCCTCGACCTGCCGCCGCAGGAGGTGCTGCACCACCTCGACGAGCAGGCCCAGCGGCTCGGCACCGACCGCATGGCGACCTGTCTGTACGCCGTCTACGACCCGGTCACGCACCGCATCACCATCGCCAACGCCGGCCATCCTCCGCCGGTCCTGCTGCACCTGGGCGGCAGGGCCGAGGTGCTGCGGGTGCCGGCGGGCGCCCCGATCGGTGTCGGCGGTGTCGACTTCGAGGCCGTGGAGCTGGACGCCCCGGCCGGAGCGACCCTGCTCCTCTACACCGACGGACTGGTCGAATCCCGCCTGCGCGACGTGTGGACCGGCATAGAGCAACTGCGCGAGAAGCTCGCCGCGACCGCGCAGCTCACCGGCCCCGACCATCCGCCGCCCCTCGAGGCCCTGTGCGAAGAGGTGCTGGACATGCTCGGCCCCGGCGACCGGGACGACGACATCGCGCTGCTCGCCGCCCGCTTCGACGGGATCGCGCCGAGCGATGTGGCGTACTGGTCCCTGGAGCCGGAGGAGATGGCCCCAGGCAAGGCCCGGCGGCTGGCCCGCAGCGCACTCGCCCGCTGGGATCTGGAGGAGCTCACCGACCCGGTGGAGCTGCTGGTCAGCGAGGTCGTCACCAACGCTGTGCGCTATGCGTCACGGCCGGTCACGCTGCGGTTGCTGCGCACCGACGTGCTGCGCTGCGAGGTCGGCGACGATGTGCCGCAGCTGCCCCGGCTGCGGCAGGCACGCCACACCGACGAGGGCGGACGCGGGCTGTTCCTGGTGAACCGGCTGGCCCGGCGATGGGGGGCGACACGGCTCAGCACCGGGAAGGTGGTCTGGTTCGAACTCAACCAAGGGTGACCCATCGGACACACCCGGAATCGGGCCGGAATTAGACCCCGTCCAAAAGTTGCCGACTTCCTGTCGGCGGAGTTGACTGCTGGGGTGAGCGAAGCGACCTGACCGACCCCTCACGCACGATGGGAGGGCCCCTCGTGACGCAGGCACCCCAGCAGGTTCCGTACACCACCAACAACCACGGCATCCCGGTCGAGAGCGACGAACACTCGCTGACCGTGGGCTCCAACGGCCCGATTCTGCTCCAGGACCACTACCTCATCGAGAAGATGGCCCAGTTCAACCGGGAGCGGGTCCCGGAGCGGGTGGTGCACGCCAAGGGCAGCGGCGCATACGGAGTCTTCGAAGTAACCAACGACGTCAGCCAGTTCACCAAGGCCGACCTTTTCCAGCCGGGGAAGCGCACGGAGATGCTGGCGCGTTTCTCCACCGTCGCCGGCGAACTCGGTTCCCCCGACACCTGGCGTGACCCCCGTGGCTTCGCCCTGAAGTTCTACACGGAGTACGGCAACTACGACCTCGTCGGCAACAACACGCCGGTCTTCTTCGTCCGTGACCCGCAGAAGTTCCAGGACTTCATCCGCTCCCAGAAGCGCCGGCCGGACAACGGGCTGCGCGACAACAACATGCAGTGGGACTTCTGGACCCTCTCCCCCGAGTCCGCACACATGGTGACGTGGCTGATGGGTGACCGGGGTGTCCCGAAGACGTACCGCAACATGAACGGGTACTCCTCCCACACCTACATGTGGGTCAACCGCGGCGGCGAGAAGTTCTGGGTCAAGTACCACATCAAGACCGACCAGGGCATCGACTTCCTCACCCAGGAGGACGCGGACCGCATGGCCGGCGAGGACGCCGACTGCCACCGCCGGGATCTCTTCCAGGCCATCGAGCGGGGCGACCACCCGTCCTGGACCATGCACGTACAGGTGATGCCGTTCGAGGACGCCCCGGACTACCGGTTCAACCCGTTCGACCTGACCAAGGTGTGGCCGCACGGCGACTACCCCCTGATCGAGGTCGGCCGGATGACCCTGAACCAGAACCCGGAGGACTACTTCGTCCATATCGAGCAGGCCGCGTTCGAGCCGTCCAACATGGTGCCGGGCGTCGGGCCGTCGCCGGACAAGATGCTGCTCGGCCGGCTGTTCTCGTACCCGGACACGCACCGCTACCGGATCGGCCCCAACTACGCCCAGCTGCCGCCCAACCGGCCTCGCTCGCAGGTGAACTCCTACGCCAAGGACGGACCGATGCGCTACGAGCCCGCGAACACCGGTGCGCCGTACGCGCCGAACTCGTACGGCGGGCCGGCCGCGGCGGTCGACCGGTTCGGCGACGTCGCCGGGTGGCAGACCGCCGGTGAGATGGTGCGCGAGGCGTACAAGCTGCACTCGGAGGACGACGACTTCGGGCAGCCCGGCACGATGGTGCGGCATGTGCTGGACGACGCGGCCCGGGACCGGCTCGTGTCCAACGTCAGCGGCCACCTGAAGAACGGGGTGACCCGGCCGGTGGTCGACCGGGCCCTGCAGTACTGGCGGAACATCGACAAGGAGATCGGGGACCGGATCGCCCACAACGTCAACGGCGCCTGATCCCCCGGCCACGAAGAGGGGCGCCCGGCGAAACGCCGGGCGCCCCTCGTTCACTCCTCCTCGCCCGGCTCCACCGGATCCAGCGTGATGTCCCCGTCCGGCGGCCTCGTCGTCGGCGTCTGCGTCGGGGTCTGGGTCGGGGTCTGCGTCGGTGTCTCGGTGGGGGTCTGGGTCGGCGTCTGCGTCGGCGTCTCGGTCGGCGCTTCGGACGTCGGGGCCTGGGTCGTCGGCTCCTGCGTGGGGGTCTGGGTGGGCGTCCGGCTCGGGGTGCGGGTCGGCTGGACGGCCGCGCCCTGGTCGGTGTCCAGGTCGAATCGGGTGACCTCGCCCATCGCGCCGAAGGTGTACTGCGCCCAGATCATGGCGGGGAAGCCACCGCCGTTGACGCGTTCCTCGCCGCCCGCGCCGTAGAGCGAGGACTGCGCGTACGTCTTGGCGTCCTCACCGAAGACGCCGACCGAGGTGACCAGTTCGGGGGTGTAGCCGGTGAACCAGGCCGACCTGTTCTCGTCGGACGTACCGGTCTTGCCGGCGACCTGCTGGCCGTCGCGGGCCGGGTTGTCGCGCACGGAGCGCCGGGCCGTACCGTCGTCGACCACGCCGGTGAGCACCGAGGTGACCGTGTCGGCGGCCTCGGGGCTGATGACCTGCTCGCCGATCGGGTCGGGCATCTCGACGGCGGTGTCCTTGTGCTTGGCCGAGGCCACGATCGACGGGGTGACCTTCTTGCCGTGGTTGTCGAGGGTGGCGTAGACGCCGGCCATCTCCAGCGGGCTCGCGCCCATGGTGCCCAGGGTCTGGGCCGGCACCGGCTGGAGGTCCTTGGCGTCCATGCCGAGCTTCTCGGCGACCTCCATGACCTTGTCCATGCCGACGTCGACGCCCATCTGCGCGAAGACGGAGTTGATGGACTCGTTCATCGCCGTCTGCACGGTGACGTCGTCGTAGTCGACGTCGTCCTCGTTCGGCGGCGCGAAGCCGACCTTCTCACCGTCGTCCACGACCGGGC
Source organism: Streptomyces sp. NPDC059866 (assembly GCF_042731325.1). Classification (NCBI taxonomy): domain Bacteria; kingdom Bacillati; phylum Actinomycetota; class Actinomycetes; order Kitasatosporales; family Streptomycetaceae; genus Streptomyces; species Streptomyces sp. NPDC059866. The sequence continues at coordinate 39,505 of NZ_JBHWJT010000008.1, forward strand.
GCTTGCTGTCGCCGTCGTAGATCGTGTCGGCGGTGATCGGGGTGCCGTCCTGGGTCTCGGCGCCCTCGTCGACCGCCGCGGCCAGGATCAGCGGCTTGAAGGTGGAGGCGGGCTGGTAGTCGGTGCGCGTGGCGTTGTTCGTGAAGTGCTTGACGTAGTCGACGCCGCCGTACATCGCGAGGACCTTGCCGGTCTTCGGGTCGACGGAGGCGGCGCCGGCCTGGACGTCCGCGTCGACCTCCCGTTCGTCCGGGTCGAGCTTGCTGGTGAGCTGCTCCTTGGCCGCCTTCTCGAGCTGGGTCTGCTTCTTCTTGTCGATGTTGACCGTGATGGTCCAGCCGCCCCGGTCGATCTTCGTCAGGGCTTCCTCCAGGTCGGACGCCGAGCCCTGGGCGACCAGTTGCCTGGCCAGTTCCTGGTTGGCCGCCTTCACGATGTAGCCGTTCTGGCCCTCCATGCCGGGCGCGGCCTTGGGCTCCTTCGGCACCGGGAACTTCATGCCCTGGCGCTCGGCGGAATCCAGCCAGCCCTGCTCGACCATGTTGTCCAGGACGTAGTTCCAGCGCTCCTCGACCAGTTGCTTGCCCGTCTCGGAGGCGATCGCCCAGTCGTACGAGTTCGGTGCCTGGAGCAGCGCGGCTAGGTACGCCCCCTGCTCGAGGGAGAGGTCGCTCGCGTCGACGTGGTAGTAGGCCTGGGCGGCGGCCTGGATGCCGTAGGCGCCACGGCCGTAGTAGCTGGTGTTGATGTAGCCCGCGAGGATGTCGTCCTTGGACTTCTCGCGGTCCACCTTCAGGGAGATCACCAGCTCCTTGAGCTTGCGGGTGACCGTCTGGTCCTGGGTGAGGTAGTAGTTCTTGACGTACTGCTGGGTGATCGTCGAGCCGCCCTGCTTGCCCTTGCCGGAGAGGGTGTTGAGCAGGCCTCGGGCCGTTCCCCTGAGGTCGACGCCGGAGTCGTTGTAGAAGGTCTTGTTCTCGGCGGCGACGAAGGTCCGCTGGACCTCCTTGGGGACCTGGGCGAGGTCGACGACCTCGCGGTTGACCTCGCCGTCGCGGGTGAGGGTCGTGCCGTCGCTGTACTTGTAGACGTTGCTCTGCTCCTGCGCGAGCGCGTTCCCCTTGGGGATGTCGATCACCAGGTACAGCACGATGAAGCCGCCGATGCCGAGCAGGCAGAGGCCGAGGAACGTGCCGAGGACCTTCTTCCAGGTGAACAGCCGGCGTATGCCGCTCTTCCCGGTTGTGCCCGCACTCGCTGCCTGCGACGAACGGCGGCGCTTCGGTGCCGCGCGGTGCCCACCGCGCTGTCGCGCTCGTCTCTCTTCCGCTCGTCCCATGAGTCCGTCTGCTCCGCTTCGTTGTCGGCTGTCACTCCGGTGCCCGGTGCAAGTCGGCTCAGAAAGCTAACACCGCTTTCTATGACCAAGTCCGACTGATTCGGTCTTTTACGGGCGTGACAATCAGCACCCACCCCAACAGAACCGACGTTCGAGTGGGGGTTGAGGTTGCCGTGGCGGGGTAAAGTGATATCACTTAGCTAGAACTGAGCTAGACAGGAAACAGCTCCACCGAGAACGGGGGAACCATCCATGACCACGCACGACTCCGCACCCGACGTCCCCGAGATGCCCGAACCGCGGGTCCGCGAGTTCACCGCGCACAGCATCGGCGGCGGACTCGCCCTGCTCCTGGGCCTCATCGGGCTGCTGGCCGGCATCGGTATGGCCGTGTCCGCCTCGGCGGTCTCGGGGGCCGGCGCGAAGGCCACGCTGATCATCGTCGGCGTCCTCGTCGGCATCTCCGCCTTCGTCGCCATGTGCGGGCTGAACATGGTCGCGCCGGGCGAGGCCCGGGTCGTCCAGCTCTTCGGGCGCTACCGGGGCACGATCCGGCAGGACGGCCTGCGCTGGGTGAACCCGCTCACCTCCCGCACGAAGATCTCCACCCGCGTCCGCAACCACGAGACCGCGGTCCTGAAGGTCAACGACGCGTACGGCAACCCGATCGAGCTCGCCGCGGTCGTGGTGTGGAAGGTCGAGGACACCGCGCAGGCCACCTTCGAGGTGGACGACTACATCGAGTTCGTCTCCACGCAGACCGAGGCGGCGGTCCGGCACATCGCCATCGAGTACCCGTACGACGCCCATGACGAGGACGGCCTCTCGCTGCGCGGCAACGCCGAGGAGATCACCGAGAAGCTCGCCGTCGAGCTGCACGCGCGCGTGGAGGCGGCCGGCGTGCAGATCATCGAGTCCCGCTTCACCCACCTCGCCTACGCCCCCGAGATCGCCTCGGCGATGCTCCAACGGCAGCAGGCCGGGGCGGTCGTCGCGGCCCGGCGGCAGATCGTGGACGGGGCGGTCGGCATGGTCGAGGCGGCGCTCGCCCGGATCACCGAGCAGGACATCGTGGAGCTGGACTCCGAGCGGAAGGCGGCGATGGTGTCCAACCTGATGGTGGTGCTGTGCGGGGACCGTTCCGCGCAGCCGGTCCTCAACACCGGGACGCTCTACCAGTGACGGCTCCCTCCGGGGGTTCAGCCCCTCAGCGTCGGCCGCAGCAGCGCAAGCAGGTGCTGCTGCGGCTGGACCCGTCGGTGTACGAGGCGCTCGCGCGGTGGGCGTCCGACGAGCTGCGGTCGGCCAATGCGCAGATCGAGTTCCTGTTGCGGCGCGCCCTCGCGGAGGCAGGCCGGCTGCCGGGCGACACCGGTCCGATGCCCCGCCGGGGTCGTCCGCCCGGGGGCTCCGCCCCCAGACCTCCGTCGACCTGAACGGCCTCGCCCTCACGCGCCGGACGGGCCGGTCGGCTGTAGCAGAACCGTGACAACAAGCTCCGACCTGCACGGCCGTACACCCCGCCATGATCTGCACACCCGACGTATACATGCGACGTATACACCCCGTGTAGAGTCCTTGACATGTCCATCGGTCACACCCTCCTAGGGCTCCTGGAGTCGGGCCCCCGCCACGGCTACGACCTCAAGCGGGCCTTCGACGAGAAGTTCGGTCAGGACCGGCCGCTGCATTACGGCCAGGTCTACTCGACGATGTCCCGCCTGCTGAAGCACGGGCTCGTCGAAGTCGACGGAATCGAACCGGGCGGCGGGCCGGAGCGAAAGCGGTACGCCATCACCGACGCCGGGATCACCGACGTCGAACGGTGGCTCGCGACGCCGGAGAAGCCCGAGCCGTACCTTCAGTCGACCCTGTACACCAAGGTCGTCCTCGCACTGCTCACCCGGCGCGACGCCGCCGAGATCCTCGACACCCAGCGCTCCGAGCACCTGCGGATGATGCGGATCCTCACCGACCGCAAGCGCAAGGGCGACCTCGCCGACCAACTGATCTGCGACCACGCCCTGTTCCACCTCGAGGCCGACCTGCGCTGGCTGGAACTGACCGCCGCGCGCCTCGACAAGCTCGCGGAGGCGATGGCCAAGTGACCGCTCCTTCCGGTTCCCTGCTCGTGGCCGAAGGGCTGCGCAAGACGTACGGTCCCACGACCGCGCTCGACGGCGCCGAGTTCTCCATCCACCCCGGCGAGGTCGTCGCCGTGATGGGCCCCTCCGGCTCCGGCAAGTCGACGCTGCTGCACTGCCTCGCCGGGATCGTCACGCCCGACGAGGGCTCGATCCGCTACGACGGCCGGGAGATGGCCACGATGAGCGACGCCGAGCGCAGCGCGCTGAGGCGCTCGGAGTTCGGGTTCGTCTTCCAGTTCGGCCAGCTCGTGCCCGAGCTCACCTGCGTCGAGAACGTGGCCCTGCCGCTGCGGCTGAACGGCACGTCCCGCAAGGCCGCCGAGCGTACGGCGCTGTCCTGGATGGAGCGCCTGGAGGTCGACGGCATAGGCAGGAAACGGCCCGGTGAGGTCTCCGGCGGCCAGGGGCAGCGGGTCGCCGTGGCGCGGGCGCTGGTCACCAGTCCGCGGGTGCTGTTCGCCGACGAGCCGACCGGCGCGCTGGACTCCCTCAACGGCGAGCGCGTGATGGAGCTGCTGACGGATGCGGCCCGCTCCACCAACGCGGCCGTCGTCCTGGTCACGCACGAGGCGCGGGTCGCCGCCTACTCCGACCGCGAGATCGTCGTACGGGACGGGAAGTCCCGGGACATGGAGCGCGTCGTATGAGGCTCCGCCAGTGGTCCAGGGATCTGGCCATGGGCGTCGGGTTCGCGTTCACCGGCCGGGGCGGCTGGGTGCGGGCGGTGCTCACGGCGGTCGGCGTCGGGCTCGGCGTGGCGCTGCTGCTGCTCACCACCGCGCTGCCGAGCGCGCTGACCGCCCGGGACCAGCGCGAACAGGCGCGCACCGACTTCACGTTCAGCGACACGACGCCGCCGAAGACGGACGCCACCCTGCTCGTCGCCAACGTCGGCACGACGTACCGCGACGACGACATCCGCGGCCGCGAACTGGAGCCGGAGGGTGCGAAGGCTCCGCTGCCGCCGGGCGTGGCGGAGTTCCCGGCGACGGGCGAGATGGTCGTGTCCCCCGCGCTGAAGGACCTGCTGACGTCGGCGGAGGGGGCGCTGCTGCGCGAGCGGCTGCCCGACCGGATCGTCGGCACCATCGCCGAACCCGGTCTGGTCGGCTCTCACGAACTCGCCTTCTACCGGGGCGGCGAGGGGCTCGCGTCGAAGCTCGACGGCGGGCGGGTCGTGCGCATCGAACGGTTCGGGGAGGAGATCCCGGGCACGTCCGAGCCCTGGGACCCCGTTCTGCTCCTGCTGATCCTGGTCGTCTTCGTGGTGCTGCTGATGCCGGTGGGTGTCTTCGTCGCCGCGGCCGTACGGTTCGGCGGGGAAGGGCGCGACCGGCGGCTCGCGGCGCTGCGGCTGGTGGGCTCCGACCGTCATATGACCCGCCGGGTCGCGGCGGGCGAGGCACTCGCCGGGTCCGTGCTGGGCCTGGTCTTCGGTACCGGTTTCTTCCTGATCGGCCGGGAGATCGCGGGTTCCGCCGAGGTGTTCGAGGTCAGCGTGTTCCCCAGCTACCTCAACCCCTCTCCCGTCCTTGCCGCACTGGTCGCTCTCGCGGTCCCGGCGGCGGCCGTCCTGGTCACCCTGTTCGCCCTGCGCGGTGTGGTGATCGAGCCGCTCGGTGTGGTCCGCACGGCGAAGCAGCGCCGCCGCCGGCTGTGGTGGCGGCTGCTGCTGCCGCTGGCCGGCCTCGCGATGCTGGCCCCGATGATCGGCCAGGGCAGCGACGGCGGCGACTTCAACCAGTACCTGGTCGTCGGCGGCGTGCTGCTGCTGCTCATCGGCGTCACCGCGCTGCTGCCGTGGATCGTCGAGGCGGTCGTGGCCCGGCTCGGCGCCGGCTCGGTGTCCTGGCAACTGGCCGTCCGCAGGCTCCAGTTGAGCAGCGGTACGGCGGCCCGCACGGTCAACGGCATCGCGGTGGCGGTGGCCGGCGCGATCGCGCTGCAGATGCTGTTCGCCGGTGTGGAGGACGACTTCACCGTCGAGTCCGACCAGGACGTCTCGCGGATCCAGATGCAGGTGTCCGTACCGGAGGGCATGCCGCTCACCGAGGCCGCGGAGGAGTTCCGGCGGACCGAGGGGGTGCGCAGGGTGTACGCGTACTCGGAGGGCTATCTGGGCGAGCGGCGCTCGGATCCCGAGCTCAGCACCATGGTGACCGTGGGCGACTGCGCCTCGCTGCGGGAGGTGGCGAAGCTGCCGTCCTGCCGTGACGGTGACGTGTTCGCCGTGTCGGACGCGGAATACGACACCGACACCGGCACCATGGCCAAGCCCGGCCGGACGGTGTACTTCGACCCCACGTACGAGGGCAGCCCGAAGGGCGCGGAGACCGCCTGGACCCTGCCGGCCGTGAAGCGGGCGAGGGCGGCCCCGGACATGACCGGGAACGAGCGCGGCGGCCTCCTCGTCACCCCGAAGGCGCTGCCCGCGGCGGCCCTGGAGAGCCTGACCGGCCAGGTCTATCTCCGCCTCGACGAGTCCGTGCCGGACGTACGCGACCTGGTACGCAACACGGCGGCGGCCGTCGACCCGCTCTCCGAGCCCATGGTGTGGGTGTCCAGCGAGCGCTCCGACCGCTACGAGAGCATCCGTACCGGCCTGCTCGTCGGCGCCACCTGCGTCCTGGCCCTCATCGGCGCCAGTCTGCTCGTCTCCCAGCTGGAACAGCTCCGCGAGCGCAGGAAGCTGCTGTCCGCGCTGGTCGCCTTCGGCACCCGGCGCCGCACGCTGAGCCTGTCGGTGCTGTGGCAGACGGCGATCCCGATCGTGCTCGGCCTGACCCTGGCCTCCGTGGTGGGCCTCACCCTGGGCGCGGTGCTGCTGAAGATGACGGCCACCCCGGTGAGCGTCGACTGGGCGAGCGTGCTGGCGATGACCGGCATCGGCGCGGGCGTGGTCCTGCTGGTGACGCTGCTCAGCCTGCCGCCGCTGCTGCGGCTGATGCGCCCGGAGGGCCTGCGCACCGAGTGACTCAGTCGGCGCCGTCCACCACCCGTACGGGCTGCGGCCGCAGTGCCTCGCGCAGTGCGGCCGCCAGCTCCTCGTACTCACCGCCGCGCGCCGCGCCGGTGCGCATGGCCAGGGCGATGCGCCGGGTCGGCGCGGGGTCGGCGAAGTAGCCGGTGAGGAGCTGGTTGCTGCGGCTCGTCTCGACCTTGACGGCGGTACGCGGCAGCAGGGTGCACCCGAGCCCACCGGCGACGAGCTGGACGAGGGTGGACAGCCCGGCGGCCGTGGTGGTGACGGGCGCGTCCTCACGCCCCGCCTCCCGGCAGATGTCGAGGGCCTGGTCGCGCAGGCAGTGCCCCTCGTCGAGCAGCAGCAGGTTGAGCTCTCTGAACGCCTCCCGCGGAATCCCCTCCCGCCCGCCGAGCCAGTGGTCCAGCGGTGTGACGAGCACGAAGTCCTCGTCGAACAGCGGGAGTTCCGACACTCCCGGCACCCCGAGGGGCACGGCGAGCAGCAGCAGGTCCAGCCGGCCCGAGGTGAGTCCCTCGAGGAGGTTGGCGGTCTGCTCCTCGTGCACCTGGAGGTCGAGGTCGGGATAGCGGTCGTGCACCAGCCTCAGCACGGTCGGCAGGAGATAGGGCGCGACGGTCGGAATGACGCCCAGCCGCAGGGCCCCGGTGAAGGGCGCCCGCACCGCCTCGGCCTCCTCCATCAGGGCGCCCACCTCGCTCAGCACCGCCTTCGCCCGTACGGCCAGCCGCTCACCGGCGGGCGAGAGCAGCACCTTGCGGGTCGTACGCTCGAGGAGGGTGACACCGAGAACCTCCTCCAGGGCGGAGACGGCGCCGGAGAGGGCGGGCTGGCTCATGCCGATCGCGGCGGCGGCGTCACGGAAGTGCAGATGCTCGGCCACGGCGGCGAAGGCACGCAACTGGGCAAGACTGGGCTGTCGCCTCTTGCTCACGTTACCGACAGTCACTGATAGCTACCTCCGATCAATCCGACTGAGTGTAGCTATTTCCGTAATCAATGCGCGTTGTGCCACGATCACCGACGTCCAACCCCATGGGAAACGCCCACACAATGGGCTTTTCTTCGCTGCAAGGAGAGCTAGTGCTCACTGTCGGTGACAAGTTCCCCGAGTTCGAACTGACTGCCTGTGTCTCGCTGGAGCAGGGCCAGGAGTTCGAGAAGATCAACCACAAGACCTACGAGGGCAAGTGGAAGGTGATCTTCGCGTGGCCCAAGGACTTCACCTTCGTGTGCCCGACCGAGATCGCGGCCTTCGGCAAGCTGAACGAGGAGTTCGCCGACCGCGACGCCCAGGTCCTCGGCTTCTCCGGTGACTCCGAGTTCGTGCACCACGCCTGGCGCAAGGACCACGACGACCTGCGTGACCTGCCGTTCCCGATGATGGCCGACTCCAAGCACGAGCTGATGCGCGACCTCGGCATCGAGGACGAGGAGGGCTTCGCCAAGCGGGCCGTCTTCATCGTCGACCAGAACAACGAGATCCAGTTCTCGATGGTGACCGCCGGCTCGGTCGGCCGTAACCCCAAGGAGGTCCTGCGGGTCCTCGACGCCCTCCAGACGGACGAGCTGTGCCCGTGCAACTGGAGCAAGGGCGACGAGACCCTGGACCCGGTCAAGCTGCTGGCCGGTGAGTGACTGACATGTCCCTCGACTCCCTGAAGTCCTCGATTCCGGACTACGCCAAGGACCTGAAGCTCAACCTGGGCTCGGTCATCGGCAACTCCGAGCTGCCGGCGCAGCAGCTGTGGGGCACGGTGCTGGCGACCGCCATCGCCTCCCGCTCCCCCATCGTCCTGCGCGAGCTGGAGCCGGAGGCCAAGGCGAACCTGTCGCCCGAGGCGTACACGGCGGCGAAGGCCGCGGCCGCGGTCATGGCGATGAACAACGTCTTCTACCGCACGCGCCACCTGCTGTCCGACCACGAGTACGGCACCCTGCGCGCCGGCCTCCGGATGAACGTCATCGGCAACCCCGGTGTCGACAAGGTCGACTTCGAGCTGTGGTCCTTCGCCGTCTCCGCCATCAACGGCTGCGGCATGTGCCTCGACTCGCACGAGCAGGTCCTGCGCAAGGCCGGCATCGACCGCGAGGTCATCCAGGAGGCCTTCAAGATCGCCTCCGTCGTCCAGGCGGTCGGCGTCACGCTGGACGCCGAGGCGGTCCTGGCCGAGTAGCCGGACCAAGCCCCCCGTGTGCGGGCCCCGTTCACCTTCGTGGTGGGCGGGGCCCTGTCCGTTGCCGCGGGAGGCTTGCGGAGACGGTCAGTGCGCGTCCGACGGGGAATCGGGCGGCGGGGGAGCGAGGGACGTCGCCGTCGCGCCGTGCGGCTGAGGGGAGTTCCGCAGCGCCTCCTGGGAGTACGACCGCAGATAGCCGACCACCGTGTTGGTCACCGCCACCAACGGCACCGCCACCACCGCGCCGCCGATCCCGGCCACCAGGCCCCCGGCCGTGACGGACAGCACCACGGCCAGCGGATGCACCCGCACCGCCCGCCCCAGAATGAACGGCTGCAGGATGTGCCCCTCGATCTGCTGGACCGCGAGGACGACGGCCAGCGTCATCACGCCCGTGAAGACGCCCTGCGTCACCAGCGCGACCACGACCGCCAGCGCCCCGGACACCACCGCACCCACCAGCGGGACGAAGGCGCCGAGGAAGATCAACACGGCGAGCGGCACGGCCATCGGGACGTCCAGGAAGTAGATCCCCAGGCCGATGAAGATCGCGTCGATCAGCGCCACCACCACCGTGCCGCGCACATACGCCGTCAAGGTCCGCCAAGCCCGGGGTCCCGCCCCGGCGACTCCCGACCGCGCTGCCGCCGGCACCAGCTTCAGCGTCCACTGCCAGATGCGCGGCCCGTCGTAGAGGAGGAACAGCGTCGAGAAGACCGCGAGCAGGATCCCGGTCAACGCCTCGACGACGACCGTCACGCCCTCCAGCCCCGCGGACGTGATCTGTTCGGTGTTCGCCCCCACCGCCTCCCGCAGGTTCTCGGCGATGTCGTTGATCTGCTTGTCGGTGACGTGGAAGGGGCTGTCGAGCAGCCACCGGCGCAAGTCGTCGATGCCGTCCTGGATCTGGTCGGAGAGGTTGTCGATGTTCTCCATGACCTGCCAGGTCACGAACCAGCCGATGAGCCCCATGACGACGAAGCCGAGGATCGCGGTGAGCACCGTGGCCGGCCCGCGCGGCACCCCGTACCGCCGCAACCGCGCCACCGTCGGCTGCAGCAGAGCAGTGATGAACAGCGCCGCGACAAAGGCCAGCACCAGCAGCTGTACGGCGCTGATGACCCGCATCAGCACCCACAGGGTGCCCGCCAGCACCAGCAGCCGCCACCCGGCCTCGGCGGCGACCCGCACACCCCACGGCACGGCCTGCGCCGGATCGGGCCGGACGACCGTCGGCGCGGCGGCGCGCTCGTGGGGTGCGGACGGCTGCGCGGCGGCCGCCGGCTCCGGCTCGGGCTCGGCGTGCTTCTTCTCCGCCTCGGCCCGGCGCTCCTCCCACCGCTGGCCCATGTCTGCCAGCCGGGTCCCGAGCCGGCTCAGCCACTGTGGCACTCGCGACATGATCCGTCCCTTTTCCCCGTCTGTCCCCACCGCTCCCCCTGGAGTCGTCCTTTCAGACCGTACATGGCCGAAGCCCCTCACCGAAGGACGGTGAGGGGCTCGGAAAAGTTGAGCGGGGGTCGGCTCAGTACCAGTTGTTGGCCTGCCAGAACGCCCAGGCGTCGCAGGGACTGCCGTAGCGCTCGTTCATGTAGTTGAGGCCCCACTTGATCTGGGTGGCCGGGTTGGTCTGCCAGTCGGAACCGACGGAGGACATCTTGGAGCCGGGCAGCGCCTGGAAGAGGCCGTAGGCACCGGAAGAGGGGTTGACCGCCCGGTAGTTCCAGTCGGACTCGTGGTCCACGATGTTGCTGAAGCACTGGAACTGCCCGCTCGGCACCATCGAGGCCGCCATCGACTGGATCTCGGCGATGGTGTACGAGCTCTGGACGGCGAAGTCGGACGCGTCCCGGGCGGCGTCGCGGCTGGCCGCCTGCTCCGCCTCCTCGCGCTCCTTGGCTTCTTGGGCCGCCTTCTCCGCCTTCTCTGCGGCTTCCTTCTTCGCGATCGCGGTCTCGGCGGCCGCCTTGCGGGCCGCCTCCTCGGCGTCCTTCTTGGCGCTCGCGTCGGCGGCGATGGCCTGCACGTCGGCCTGCTGCGTCAGGGACGCGGTCTGCACCTGGGCCTGCTGGCCCGCGGGTATGTCCGCGAGGAGCGTCAGGTCGGTTGCCGCCGCCTCGGCGTCGTTGTTCTGCGCGGTGCTGCCCGAGGCAACGCCGACGACGCTTCCGACTGCGGTGACCGCCGTGGCCGAGGCCACTGCGAATCCCCGGACCGAAATCCGGCTCACACGGTTTCCTTCCAGCATCGCCCGCTTCGGTGACCCTGGCGGACGCAATCGTGCCCCTGGCACTGGCCTCCCCAACTGCGGGTCACGGGAGGCGCGGGCCCGGTGGGCAACTCCCCGCAGGGGAGCGCCGCATGGTGCTCGGGCGGCATACGACGGAGCTATGGAGTTAGCGGTGTGCTTCTGTTGTGCCGTACCGCTGGGGGTACAGGTGTGTCGTATGCGGGGCCTGACAGGAGTGAGACTCTGCCGTAACCGGACGGCGGGTGGCAATTCTGAGTTGCGTGTGAAAGCTCACATCCTGTTTGGCCCTGGGATTTTTGAGAAACCGTGACGCGCGAAGGCGCCGCCCGACTAGGCTCTCAGCCTTTGCCGGACGGCGCCAACTACCGCGTAACCGCCCCGAGATGGGACGCGAGGGTCAGATCTGCCCGTCCTCCAGCATTTCGGTCACAAGCGCCGCGATCTGGGACCTCTCGGACCGCGTCAGCGTGACATGCGCGAAGAGCGGATGCCCCTTCAGTTTCTCGACGACGGCGACGACACCGTCGTACCGCCCCACGCGCAGATTGTCCCTTTGCGCCACATCATGGGTCAGAACGACCCGTGAATTAGCGCCGATTCGGGACAGAACGGTGAGAAGTACATTCCGCTCCAGCGACTGCGCCTCGTCCACGATCACGAACGCGTCGTGCAGCGACCGCCCGCGGATGTGCGTGAGCGGCAGCACCTCCAGCATCCCGCGCGCGGTGACCTCTTCGATGACCTCGCGGCTGGTGACCGCGGACAGCGTGTCGAAGACCGCCTGAGCCCAGGGGCTCATCTTCTCGGCCTCGCTGCCGGGCAGATAACCGAGCTCCTGCCCGCCCACCGCGTACAGCGGACGGAAGACCATGATCTTCTCGTGCTGACGGCGCTCCAGGACCGCCTCCAGACCCGCGCACAGCGCCAGCGCCGACTTGCCGGTGCCGGCCCGGCCGCCCATCGACACGATCCCGATGTCCGGGTCGAGCAGCAGATCCAGCGCGATGCGCTGCTCGGCACTGCGTCCCTTGATCCCGAACGCCTCCCGGTCGCCGCGCACCACCCGGACGTTGCCCTCCGGGGTCACCCGGCCGAGTGCCTTGCCGCGCTCGGACTGGATGGTCAGACCGGTGTGGACGGGCAGGTCGGCGGCCTCGGGAACGTAGACGTGGCCTTCCTCGAAGAGGATGTCCACCTGCTCGCCGGGCAGGGTCAGTTCGGACATTCCGGTCCAGCCGGAGGCGTCCGTGATGGCCAGCTCCGCGCGGTACTCCTCGGCGAGGAGGCCGACCGACGACGCCTTGATCCTGAGCGGGAGGTCCTTCGACACCACGGTGACGTCGAACCCCTCGGCCTGCAGGTTGCGGGCGACCGCGAGGATGCGGGAGTCGTTGTCCCCCAGGCGGTAGCCGGTGGGCAGCACGCTGGGGTCCGAGTGGTTGAGCTCGACACGCAGGGTGCCGCCGAGGTCCCCGATCGGGATGGGGGCGTCGAGACGGCCGTATCGCACCCGGAAGTCGTCGAGCAGGCGCAGTGCCTGCCGGGCGAAGTACCCGAGTTCGGGATGGTGCCGCTTGGCCTCCAGCTCCGTGACCACGACGACGGGGAGCACGACCTCGTGCTCGTCGAAGCGGTTCAGGGCGTTCGGGTCGGCCAGCAGGACGCTGGTGTCGAGAACATAGGTGCGCCGGTCTGGCTTGTGGCGCTTTGTGCTGGTCACCACGGAAGGACGTACCCCCTCGGATGAGGTCGGGGAGCGACGGAGACGATCTGGACCGGTCGACGGCTCCGATGCACGGGCCGAGAACCGGCCCTCACGTTGCTTCGTCCGTGCTGTGACCGCACGATCGGGCTGGTGCAAAGGGCCTCCCGGGCGGACGGCCCCGTGCCGCCCGCTGAGATCCGACACCCGTGGTTCGGGTGTCGACCTGATTGCCTTATGCCCTCGAACATGCGCTGCCATGCCACGGCATATGACGGCGCCCCGGTGAACTCCTCGTGAAGCGGGGTACGTCCGCTGCTGCGGGGGTACGTCCGTCAGCCGCCGTAACGGCGGTGGCGCGCCGCGTAGTCACGCAGGGCGCGCAGGAAGTCGACCTTGCGGAAGGCCGGCCAGAAGACCTCACAGAAGTAGTACTCCGAGTGGGCCGTCTGCCAGAGCATGAATCCGGACAGCCGCTGTTCACCGCTGGTGCGGATCACCAGATCGGGGTCGGGCTGGGCACCCGTGTAGAGGTGCCGGCCGATCATGTCGACGTCGACGGTCTCGGCGACGTCCTCGATGGACCTGCCCTTGTCGGCGGCGTCGAGCAGCATCGAGCGGACGGCGTCGGCGATCTCCTGGCGGCCGCCGTAGCCGATGGCGACGTTGACGAGTATCCCGTCGACGTGCGCCGTGGCCTCCTCGGCCTCCTTGAGGGTGGTCTGCATCTGCTGCGGCAGCAGATCGAGGGTGCCGACGTGGTGGACGCGCCAGCGGCCGTCGGCGGCGAGGGTGCGCACGACGTCCTCGATGATCCCGAGCAGCGGGACGAGCTCCTCCTGGGGGCGGTCGAAGTTGTCCGTCGACAGCAGCCAGAGGGTGACGACCTCGACGTCCGTCTCGGAGCACCAGCTGAGGAACTCCTCGATCTTCTCCGCGCCGGCCCGGTGACCGTGAACAGTGGTGGAGCCCGCGGCCTTCGCCCAGCGCCGGTTGCCGTCCATGATGACGCCGATGTGCTTGGGCACCTGAGCGTGGTCCAGGTGGCCTTCCACCCGGCGTGCGTACAGCCTGACCAGCAGGCCGCGCAGCTTGTCGCGCAGGTTCACGTGATTGTCAGCCCCTCCGTACGGTGGCGGTCCCCGCGGGCGAAGCCTACCCCTGCGGGGCGCTGCGGGGGTTGGGCGGGCGTGCAGTGGGCCGCGGACGCGGGGCGCCCCGCCTCCGCAGAAGAGGAGCACCCCCGCCTGCAGAAAAAACGGGCCGGTCCGTGGGGGGGAGACGGACCGGCCCGAGGGGGGGTTTCCACCATAACCCTTCGTAAGGGATGCTGCGTGCATCGGCGCGCAATAACTACTCTCCGGAATCGTCCGGCGACGCATCGGTGGCCGCGGAATGCGCGGCTCACAGGGGGTTCACAGCCGATTCATGGCTGAATCCGGGGCGTCCCTCTGATGGGCGAACGACCTACGGAGGCTTGACGTACAGGGCACCGCGCAGCCCCCTCCACTGCGCGGCGCGGCCCGCGCGGCTTTGCTCACGCGAATTACCTTGGTCTGAACTTACGTGAAGGTGCCGAAGTGAAACCAGGGGATGCCGATAACGATGTGAAAACTCTGTGGCCCGTATGGAGGACAGCATCCGGCCTAGTACCGCCCTAGCGTGCCTCACATGAGCGTGAGGAGCAGAGGGATCACATGGGACCGGGCGAGCGCGCGGCGACTCGAACGACAGTTACTGGCCATTCCCGCTGCGGCCGGTACGCCGGTCGCCGACGTCGTCGCCGCGATGCTCGGGGCGCATGCTCAGGTGCTGTCCGCGGCCGAGCTGTCGGTGGGGGCGCGGGCCGCCGGGGTGACCCGGGCGGACGTACGCACCGCGCTGTGGGAGGAGCGGTCGCTGGTCAAGACGTACGGCCCGCGCGGGACGGTGCATCTGCTCGACGCCCGCGAGCTCCCGGTCTGGAGTGCCGCGCTGACCGCGGTGCCGACCGGGCCGAGCGACTTCCCTCCGGACATCCGGCTCACCGACGAGCAGGCCGAGCAGGTCGTGGCGGCCATCGGCGACGCGCTCACCGGTGTGTGCCTCACGGTGGACGAGCTGGGCGAGGAGATCGTCGCGCGCACCGGTCCCTGGGCCGGGGAGCGGGTGATGCCGGCCTTCCAGGACCTCTGGCCGCGCTGGCGGACGGTGCTGCACCGGGCCGGCCAGTCGGGCGCCGCGTGCTTCGGCCCCAACCGCGGACGCCGGACGACGTACACCCGCCCGCCCCGCTTCACGCCGCTGCCGCCGGAGGAGGCGGTGCGCACCCTCGTACGCCGCTATCTGCACGCCTACGGGCCCGCCACGCCACAGCACTTCACCAAGTGGCTGGCCGCGCCCGCCGGTTGGGCCGCCGAGCTGTTCGCCTCGCTGGCCGCCGCCGGGGAGATCGAGGAGGTTCTCTTCGAGGGCACGCGCGCGTGGGTGGCGGCCGGCGACACGGCGTTCCCGGAGGGCCCGGTGCGGGGCGTACGCCTGCTGCCGTACTTCGACGCCTACTCCATCGCCGCGCAGCCGCGCGAGCTGCTGTTCCCGGGGCCGGCCTACGAGCGGGCGCTGGCCCGCGGCCAGGCGGGCAACCATCCCGTGCTCCTGGTGGACGGCGTGGTGGCCGGGGTCTGGCACCAGCGGCGCCAGGGACGGCGTACGACCATCACGGTGGAGCCACTGGGCCGGCTGACGGCGCGACAGGAGCGGGAGCTGGGCGAGCAGGCCGAGCGGGTGGCACAGGTGCTGGAGGCGACGGCCGGAGCGGACCTGGTGGTCGGCGAGGTGACGACGGGGCCGCACGCGTGAACAGGCCTGCCTAGGCGGCGGGCTTGCGGGCGTCGAAGAGGTGCCGGGTGCTGTGGGCGACGAAGGGGCCCTCGGCGCGGATGCGTTCGTGCAGGGCGCGGAGCTTGTCCTCGTAGGCCTCCACGGTGAAGTCCGGCACCATCCAGATCACCTTCCGCAGGAAGTGGACGACCGCGGCGATGTCGTGGAACTCCATCCGCAGCCGCTGCGCGCGCAGGTCGGCGATCTCCAGGCCGGCGGCCTCGGCGTCGGCGCGTTCGCGGTCCGGGTGGCGGCCGTTGCGGTTGTCCTCCGGCTGCGGTCCGAGGAAGTACTCGACGAGTTCGTAGCAGCTGCCCGGGCCGACGTGCTGGGCGAAGTACGTGCCGCCGGGCTCGAGTACGCGGGCGATCTCGGCCCAGTGCGGCCGTACGGGGTGGCGGCTGACGACGAGGTCGAAGGCGGCGTCCGCGAAGGGCAGCGGCGCGTCCTCGGGCGCGGCGACGACCGCGACGCCGCGGGGGCGGAGCAGGGCGGTCGCCTTGGCGACGTTCGGCGGCCAGCCCTCCGTCGCGACCGTGAGGCGGGGCGGGTGCGGGGCCGCACCGAGGGCGAAGTCGAGGACCTCGCCTCCGCCGGTCTGGAGGTCGAGAGCGGCCCTCGCGCGGCCGAGGCGCCCGGCCGTCGACTCCGCGTACCGCCACACGGGCCGCTCCTCCGTGGCCCGGCCCTCGAACCAGGAGAAGTCCCAGCCCTCGGTGGGGACGGAGGCCCCCTCGGCGACGAGTTCCTCGAAAGTGCGCTGGCCGTGATCCATGCGCTGATCGTGGCAAAGCGTTGTCAGTGGCCGCTGCTGATTTTTCGGCAGCAGATCCTCGCCTGCTGCGCCCGTGCCCGCGCCGCGGCCCTACGGGACCAGAGGCCGCACCTCCCGTGCAGTGAGGCGCAGGAAGCCCTCGGGGTCGGGTTCGTCGGCCGTCGGCTGGAGGATCACCGAGTCGGCGCCGGCCTCGGCGAGGCGTCGGACGGCCTCGGCGACCGTGGCCGCGTCACCGGCGACACCGAGGTCGGGGACGGAGGCGAGACCCTCGGCGGTGAGTTCGGCGCGCAGCCGGGCGGCGGCGTCGGGGCCGGTGGCGGTGAGGAGATAGACGACGATGCGGTGCGGGTCGGTCCGGTCGGCCGACTTGCGGCCCTCGTCGACGAGTTGACGCGCCCGGCGTACGCCCTCGGGCGGTGTGGCGGCGGTGAGGATCGTGCCGTCCGCCGCCTCGCCGGAGAGCCGGAGCGTACGCGGGCCGGTGGCGCCGGCGAGCACCTCGACCGGGGTCTGCGGCGGCCAGTCGAGGGCGACGTCGTCGAGCATGACGTACCGGCCCTCGGTGGTGAGCCGCTCCCCGCTCAACAGAGCCCGCAGCGCGAGGAGATGCTCGCGCAGCAACGTCACCGGCGACTCGACGCGCGCCCCGACCTGCCCCATCCAGTCCTGCACCCCGTGTCCGACGCCGAGGATCGCGCGGCCCGGGAACATACGGTGCAGCGAGGCGGCCTCCATCGCGGTGATGGCGACGTTGCGCAGCGGCACGGGCAGCAGGCCGACACCCACCCGTACCCGTTCGGTCCAGGCGAGGGCGGCCGCGGCCGTGGAGATCCCGCCCTCACGGAAACAGTCCTCCCACAGCCACAGCTCGTCGAGCCCCGTCTCGTCGGCGAGACGGGCGAGGGCACGCAGCCGCTCAGGAGGAAGTTGCGGACGGAACACTGCGCCGAGTTCGGTCATGTCCTCTTCCTATCCAGCGGACGCCCGCCCCAACACCCCCACGCGCCGCGCACGGCTCACCTCACCGATGTCCGATCCGCGTCCCGAGCGCTGCATCGAAGGATGTACGGCGGTTTCGTCCGGCGGCACGAAGATTGTGCCGCGACGCTCCGCGAGCCTGGTGTCATGTCGAACAGCCTGCGCGCGTCGGTGGACGCCGCCTCCCCCCCACACCTCCCCGCCGGCCCGGCTGCCGCTGCTGGACGTCCTGCGCGGGGCCGCGATCCTCGGCACGCTCATGACGAACGTGTGGATCTTCGCCACCCCGGGCTCCGAGTGGGCGTTTCTGCAGGGTGCGGCCACGGCGGACCCGTTGGGCGAGCCTGCGGAGGCGCTCTTCCGGTTTCTCGCCGACGGGAAGTTCCTGGCACTGCTGACGATCCTCTTCGGCGTGGGCCTGGCCATCCAGTACGACTCCGCCGCCCGCCGCGGCACCCCCTGGCCGGGCGGCTACCGGCCCCGCGCCCTCTTCCTCCTCGCCGAGGGCACGCTCCACTTCGTCCTCGTCTTCGGCTTCGACGTGCTGATGGGGTACGCCGTCACGGCCCTGCTCGTCGCCCGGCTGCTGGCCCGCTCCGAGCGGGTACGGCGCGCGGTGCTGTGGACGTCGGTGAGCCTGCACGTGGCCCTGATGTCGCTGATCACCCTCGCCCTGCTGACCTCCGACTCCGCCTCCGACGAGGCGTCGGTCTCCGCCGAGACCGTGGACCTCTACGCCCACGGCAGCTGGCTCGACCAGATCGCCTTCCGCCTGGAGAACGCCATCTCCCTGCGCCTGGAGCCGGTGATCTCCTTCGGCCTGCTGGTCTTCCTCTTCCTGCTCGGTGTCCACCTCCACCGCGCCGGTGCCCTCACCGCGACCGAGCGGGGCCGTCAGCTGCGTTCCCGGATGGCGGTCTGGGGTCTGGGCCTGGGCATCCCGTTCAACGCGGCCCTCACCCTGGGCGGCGAGGATTTCTTCTTCCTCGGCCGCTATGTGGCCGCCCCCGTGGTCGCCCTCGGTTACATCGGCCTGATCGGTGTCGTGCTGGACCGCGGGTGGCTCCCCACTCCCCTGACCAACGGCCTGTCGTCGGTCGGCCGCACCGCCCTGTCCTGCTACGTCCTGCAGAACCTGCTGTGCATGCTGGCCTGCTACGGCCTCGGCCTCGGCCTGGCCGAGCGGCTC
The DNA here is from genome assembly GCF_042731325.1 of Streptomyces sp. NPDC059866. Classification (NCBI taxonomy): domain Bacteria; kingdom Bacillati; phylum Actinomycetota; class Actinomycetes; order Kitasatosporales; family Streptomycetaceae; genus Streptomyces; species Streptomyces sp. NPDC059866. The sequence continues at coordinate 57,911 of NZ_JBHWJT010000008.1, forward strand.
GCGGACGAGGGGCCGTGGTGGGTGATGACCCTGTGGGCGGCCGTCTGCGCGCTCCTCGTCGCCGCCTCCACCCTGTGGCTGCGCCGCTTCTCCCAGGGCCCGCTGGAGTCGGTGCAACGGGGGGTACTGCGCCGCTGACATCGCCGATCCGCCGGTGGGGATCGTCCTCCGGCGGATACGGTCGGTCCGCACACCCGGAGTGCGGACGACGGAGGTGGCCTTGAGCATGGGACGTTGGCGGGACGGACGCGGCAAACTCATCGTGCACGGGGACGGAACGCCCACCGCGGTCCCCCTGGAGATCGCGACGTCCTACCGGGCCCGCACCAAAGGGCTGTTGGGTCGCGACTCCCTGGACGGCGCGATCCTGCTCTCCCCCGCCAACAGCGTCCACACCTTCCGCATGCGCATTCCCATCGACGTCGCCTACCTCGACCGCGACCTCACCGTCGTCGCCGTCCACACGATGAAACCGTGGCGCCTGGGCCTGCCGCGGCTCCGCTCCCGGCATGTGCTGGAGGCGGAGGCGGGGGTCATGGCGGGGTGGGGGGTGCGGGTGGGGGTGCGGGTTTCACTGGAGGGTGGGTAGCCCGCGCGGCGTTCGTCTCGCGCCTACTCCTCCAGTTCGGTGATGGGCCGGTCGGTGACCACCACGATCATGATCATCGGGGCGTCGCCGTCGGACTGGTTGAGCGAGACCGCGACCCAGCGCGGGGCGGCGTCCGGGCCGGCGGTCACCGGTCCCCACACCGCCAGGTCGCCCAAGAGGTCCTTGTGACTCAGCGTGTGAAACAGCGGTGGCATGGCCTCGCCGGCCAGCCTCCGGAAGAGCGGCACCCGCATGCTCACCTTCCGATGAGGCCCCCACCTGCGGTCCAGCTGCCGTACGAGGGACGACAGATGCGCCTCGGCGGCATCCGCGGCCTGGTTCCACTCGGGCGCGTACAGCCCCGTGAAATCGCCGCTCTCCCAGAGCGGGGCGATCAGGAAACCCTCGCCTCCGGTCACGGCCCACTCGCCCGTGACCGGCTCGTCCTCGCTGACCACCGGTCCAGCCGCCGGCAGGGGGCGGGCCAGGAGCGCCTCGATCGCGGACCCGGCCCGCGCGGTGTCGAAACCCTCCCCGAAGCGGGCGGTCACAGCACGGGCCTGTCCATCGGGCGGGGCAGCGGCTCCAGGGCTCCGGCCTCCTTCAGCGCCCGGTAGGCCGCGACCACCGCTTCGGTGTCACCGGGGGCGGCGATCTCCAGGAGCACACCGGCGTCCGGGAGTTCCTTCCGGACGGCCGCGAGCCCGTCGGGAACCCGGGCCGCTCTCCCCGGGGACAGGAAGCCGGCCCATCCCACCGACGGCGTACCGACCTTGAAGCCGGCCTCGCTCTTCAGGGCGGCCGTCACGGCCCGGTCGCCGACGTCGCCGAAGTCCGGCTGCCATGCCTCGGCGACCGCCGTGAGCAGTCCGGCGTCGGGGAGTTGGGAATCGTCGGGAGATACGAGCGTGACCACCAGCGACTGGAGCAGGAACTCCGGGGTGCCGCCCGCCAGTCCGGCGACCTCCGCCTTCCAGCCCGGAGCGCTGTCGGCGAGCAGCCGCAGAGAGGTGCCGTTCGCCGCCGACCAGTCGTCGGCCGCCTGCGCCGTACGCAGCGCCCCCGCGAGGGACGCCGCGTCCGACCGCACGTCCACGGAGGGCCCGGATGCGGGAACGGTCCGCCACGTCCACTCCGCGCCGGCGCCCGCCGCCCCGGCCTCCGGGAGAAGCCGGGCGAACCGGTCCAACGTCGCGCTCCAGCGTCCGGCGAGCTCCTCGACCGACTCCTGCCGGGGCCCCCAGAAGCCCCGCACCACTCGTCGCATGCCTTGCACCTGCCTCCTCGTACGGGCTGTCCCCACTGTATGGCGCCGATGCGTCCGCGCCCGGCTACCGAGTCCTAGTTGAACGCCTCGGGCCTGCGGTCCCCGGCGACCGGCTGCGGCGCGGTGTGCACGACCTCGATGTCCAGGCCCGCGTCCTCGAACGCGTCCCTCGCCGCGTCGGCCACCTCCGGGTTGGAGAAGTGCCACTCGATGCCCCTGCCCCGCGCGGCCTCGGACTGCCGGCGGGCCTCGGTGAGCAGCCGTTCGCGGCCGGACGGGGTGAGTTCCGTCCGATCGGCGGTCAGGAAACTGTCGTAACCGTTCTTGGCCTCCAGATACGTCCCCCGGGAGGCGTCCCAGCCGTCGAACTCGACGTCCGGCACGTCCGGGTCGGGATGCGGGACGACGTACTCGTATCCGCGCTGGGTACCGGTGACCTGCTCCTGGTAGCGCAGCCAGGACTCGTTCCGCCAGTTGGGCTCGGGGTTCCGGTCCCGGCCGGCCCAGAACCCGTCGCCGCCGTCGGCGTCACCGTAGGTGCGGCTCTCCAGGTCGTCGGCCCAGTCGGGCGGGTTGTAGTTGCGTGGGTCGCCGGTGTCGCCGTGTTCGGGTTCGGGATACTCCCGCCTGTTCTCCAGGGCACGCCGGGCGCGTTCCGGCTCCTCGGCGCGCTTGCGCTCCAGATAGGCCTGACGCTCCTGCTCGCGGGCCTGACGGGCTTGCTCCCTGGCCTCCTCGTCACAGCCGCCTTCCGTGCGGAACACCGTGGGGGCGGTGGCCTGAGCGGCGGCAAGGACGGTGGTGCCGGAACCGGCGTCACCGCTGAGGCCGGGGGCCGTGCCGTACGGGACGTCCCGGACCGGAGCGGAGATGGTGCAGCCCGTCCTCCGGGCCGCCTCCTCCGCCTCGTCCGCCGCCTCGTCGGCCCGCCTCGCGGCGTCCTCCAGCGCGTCGAGGTCACCCGCCCTGGCGGCCCGCCGCGCGTCCTGCGCCGCCTCGGCCGCGTTGTCGGCGAGGCGGCTCAGTTTGCCGAGGGCACCGGCCTTCTCGGCGACTTTCGCGACGTTGTAGCCGGGAATGAACAGCGAGCCGACGTTCCAGAGGACGGTGGTGACGGCGCGGGTCTCGTTACCGCTGTTCCACTGGTCCACGACGTCGTCGCCGATGAACATGTCGAACAGAACCGTGCCGCCGGTCCCCAGCGAGGCGCCGCCCCAGTCCAGGATCGCGCCCAGATAGTCGCCGTCGCCCCACATCTCGCGGGCGTCCGCAGTGTTGTCCCACCACTCCTCGCCCAGCGAACGGCCGTAGTCCATCAGGCCGTTCCAGGTGTCGACCGGGTTGGTGACCGTGTTCCAGATCCCGGCCAGGTCGCCGCCGATACCGTCGACGAAGAGTCCCTCACCGACCTGCTGGAGCTGATCACCGGCACAGCCGAAGAAGGCACCGAACCCGGAGAAGCACCCTTCGCCGTCGTCGCCGTCGTCCCCGTCCTCACCGCCCGTGGTGGGGTCTTCGTACGGCGACTCGTCGATCTCGTCCTCGTCGGAGACGGGGTCTATGACGGAGAGGTCGTCGGGGGCAGGGTCGTCGGGGGCGGGATCATCGGCGGAGGGGTCGTCGTCCCCGCCGCCTGGGCCGTCGTTGCCGGCGTTGCTGTCACCGTTGCCGTTGCCATTGCCATTGCCGTCGCTGTCGCCGTCACCGTTGCCATCGGTGCTGCCGTCGCTCCCGTCCCCGTCCCCGGCAGTGACATCGCCACCCCCTTCCGGAGCCGGACAGGCCGCACCGGTCACCCGGCACACCTGAGCCTGAATCCCGCTGAGGATCTGCGTACCGAGCCCGCTGACGACGAGCGCGCCGACGATGGCGACGACGACCGCGACAAGTCCCGCGTACTCCACCGCGGTCTGCCCCTCGTCCCGGCGCCAGCGGATCATCCGGGCCAGGGAGAACGGACGGCGGCCAGGCCGATCGGATACGGGACGGCGATACCAGTCGCGACTCTCCGACCGCGTAAGGAAGTACAAGATCAGGACAGGCAGCAGAAGTTGCGTGAACCCCCGGGCCGACCCGTCGGTGAGGTTGGACAAGGAGCCCAGAACAAGCCACGCCTGTACGGCAATCAGCCCACCCCGGACCCAGCTCCCGCCCACCCAGGTACGCCGGGCCAGCCACCACCCGAGCACACCGGGCGTGGCCGCGTACGCGACCTGCGCCAGCAGCCCACCGTCCACCGCGTCCACGGAGGCCGCCGTGAGGAGCAGGCCGAGCCCGCCGACGACGGTGACCGCGAACAGCACATGGACAAGAACAAGAGCCGCCGAAACCGGCCCGGGCACACCCTGCCGCCCCGCCCGCCCGGACGGCCCCGCACCCCCGAACTCCGGCACTCCCCCGATCGAGGCCATGCCCCCGCCTCCTCAACTCAGGCAGAGCAGGAGCACGTTCAGGCCCCTGCCTCACCGCCAGAGGCTAGGGAGGGGGCCACCTGCGGACATGGGCCCGAGGACCCAAATCCACGCCCAAACCAAGGGCGCCGGGTGGGTCAGCCCGAAGAGGAAGACCCCTACTGCGCCGAGGGCAACAACTGCTTCCGCATAGGCACCGACCCCGAAGGCAACGCCTACATCGCCGTCACCGGCCAGGAGGACCACTACCTCATCGACACCCGCGAAGCCCTCCGCACCCTCATCCGGGACATCAAGGCAGGCAAGGCCGACCACCTGCTGTAGAGCCCCCCGTATTCAGCGTGGTCCGCGCCGCCAGCTCGATGCCGGCTCCCGGCCGAGGCCAGGGGCGGACCACCACTCCAGCATGGGCCCGAGGCCCGATCCTGCCCGGGGAAGAAGCGAGGCAGGATCTCGCGTTCATGGCCCGGGGCCCGACGAGGCAAGCAGCCGTTGCAGGTCCCGTACGAGGATCAGCTCGTACCGGCCGACAGCGCTGAGGTTGTCGAAGATCCGGCGCGCGGTCGCCTCCTGGCGGTCCAGGTCCGAATCGAAGTCCCGCACTGTGAGCAGCGAGTCGTACCGATCGAACGGTATGCCGTGATCCTCCTCGTATTCGTGACTGAGCTCCACCTCAACCGCCGCATACCCCAGGTTCGCCGCATAGTCGACAAACTCGGAATCCACCGGCCCCAAGGCAGCACCGCAGGCCACCGAAATATCGCCGACGAGTCGCTCTCGGGGAGAACCAGGGAGCACGAAGACGTAGTGATACTCGCTCACAGAACCCCCAAAGCCGCCGAATGTTGTGCCGCTCACTGGGGGCTCCTGACCGGCCACGGCTAGTCGGACGACAGGAGGAGCAGACGCTACGTCAATCACACCCCAGTCCCCCTCCAGGCGGTGGACGTTCTGGAACCCACGAAGCTGCGGATGGTCGACCTTCTCAGTGTTCACGGCAGATCCCAGACGATCGGTCTGTGGTTTCCCGGACTCTTCCTGGTGACGATGTTCCCGTGCGGGTCAATACGCTCCCCTCCGCTTCCCCACCTTCGCCAAGCAAGTCGGCTGTCTCGACCAAGATTTGCTGTCGCCCTCTCCCGCGGCCGATCCTGTGTGCTCGGTCGACGAGGAGGACATCGTGGGGCTCGTTCTGTTCCCAGGAGACGACGACACCAGCAGCCCGGACGTGTCCTGGTCCTACACCGGCTTCGGGATGTTCCGGCGATGGCTGGCGCAGGCCGAGGGGTTCAGTCTCGACGAGATGAGCGGCTTCGGTGGACAGCGTCCCTGGAGCGACGTCTCCACCACGCTCACACCGCTTCTCAATCACCCCGACGACGCCGGCCCCGACCTCTCGTCGGCCCAGTGCGCCGCGATCCTGCCCCGCCTGCAACAGATCGCCGACCAGCGGCACGAGGGGAGCATCGAACCGCTCCTCCAACGACACATCGACGACGCCCGCCAGTTGGTGATCGTCCTGCAGTTCTGTGTCGGGAAGGACGTCGATCTCCTCTTCGGCTGACCGTCGGTCGGCGTTGCCGGCACACCATGAAGGCCGACCACTTGCTGTAGTGCCCCGAAGGGCGTTCTCAGGGCGACACGACGTGGAGGATTGCCGTACCGTCCTCCCCCGTCGCCGCCTGGATCACCACGGCGTCGGGCTGGGCGCTCGGCCGGCCGGCGTCCCCCAGTCCGCCGCACGAGTTGCTGCTGCCGTTGCTGCGCAGAACGGTGATGCACGCCTGCCCCGGACCGTTCGCCCCGTTCTTGGCCTGGCCCTTCTCCGACTTCACCGTGTACTCGACCTCGTTGGGTCCGACCTTCGTCACGGACAGCGTCGCCGTACCGACCCCGGCCGGCCCCTTGAAGCGGAACGTCACCGGCTTGGACACCGCGATCTCACAGTTGCCGTCCGCGCAGGCACCGACGTCGTCCCCGTCCGCCGCCGTCACCGAGGGCTTCGCCGACGGGGTGCGGTCGGCGGGGCTGCCCGACGGCTTCGGGGAGTGGGACTCCGCCGCCGACTCTCTGCGACCACTGTCCGGCTGGTCCTCGTCCGGGCTGCCGCAGCCGGCTGCGGTCAGAACGGTCAGCGTGGTCAGCGCCGTCAGAACGATGCCGGCTCGCGGTCGAGGTGTACGGCGCCTGCCTGGCGTGGGTGCCGTGGGTGCGGTGCGTGTCGAAGTCGTCGATGCCATGGTGCTCCCGTGTCCCGGTCGGTCTGCTGCGGTTGCGTGCGCGCGGCGGATCTCCGTGTTCCACCTCGACGACTGACGTCCTATCATCCGCGGGACTTCCAGGGACCCATCCCGAATATGGCGTGGCTGCGGGCAGCCACCGTTCGCCGACACGAATTCCGCTCGTCAGCGGTTCAGGTCCATGACCCCGACACCGAGTCCGTCGCAGGCCTCCGGCGTGACAGTGGCGGCCAAGGCCCTCTCAGGGAGCATCGGATTCGGCCGCGCCACATGGACGGCCGCCACGACACCGAAGACAACTCCGCCACTGCACAACTCGGCAACTGTCCCAGCCATCGCGTAGGCGTCGTCGATGACGTGAAACACATCCATCAGCACACCCGTGTGAGCCACGATTCCGGTGCGTTCCCGCTCAGCTTCCCGGAGGCACAGGACCGGCACCCACAGGCGTACGTCGTCGCTGGCCGCCGCGGCATGGATGAGCCCGGAGACCTGCTGTCTCCTCCCATGGCCAGCAGAGTCGGGCTGTCGAGTACGTAGTGTTCGGTGTGGTTCAAAGGGCCGCCTCCGCCAGGGCAGCCCTGTGGGCGGCGGTGGCCTCACGCATCTTGCGCCGCATCTCTGCGGATTCCTCATCCGTGACGTAGTGCCCGAACCGCTCTGCAAGCAGGTCACGAGTGCGATCGGCCCGTTCCTTGATCTGCTCGGGCGTCAGGGTCTGAGCGGCTATCTCCTGCATGAGGGCACGCAGACTGGTCCCCCGCGCCTCCGCCACGGCGGCAAGCTGGTCGCGGACTTCGGCAGGCACCCGGATCATGACGTCAGGCATGAGGGGAGTATGCGCAACGTATACGTCACGTGCCGGCTGCCTGGGACATCAAGGCCGGCAAGGTCGACCACCTGCTGCAGAGGTGACCGTCGGGGCCGCCCGCTTCTTTGCCAGTGTCGTGCTTCCACGGCCCGAGTAAAGGGCGCTGCGTTCCGCTGCGCTCCACTCCGCGTCGGCTGCGCCGATGGCCCTGCGGCCGACCCTTGACTCGCCTCGTTCCAGCACGGGTGAGAAGCGAGCGAGCGGCCCGGAAAGGCGGGTGGCCGAGGCAGGCGGCCACCTCCGTCGGCTGCGTCGTCGGCCTGGGTTGGCGGGCGCGATCGCGCCTCGCATGCACGCCGGGTCGGCTCAGCGGCTTGCGGGTGGTGGGGGTGGGCGCGTCAGCGGGGTGGGGGCACGCCGGGTCGGCTCAGCGGCCTGCGGATGGTGGGTGGCGGGGGCGGGCGCGACAGCCGTGTGGCGGGACGCCGGGTCGGCTCAGCGGCTTGCGGTGAGCTGGTGGCGGGGGCGGACACCCCCACGGCCGGTGGGCCAGGCCCCCAAGTCCCCTCACGCCACACGAGCCTCACCAACCCCACTCCTGCAGATGATTGGAGGATCTGTGCCACAAGCAGGCACCCACGCCCGGGCCTTTTCGCCCGCTGGGTGACACAGATCCTCCAATCACTGCTCCTCGCCCGCCACCGGAGCGATCCGAGGGCGGGCCACCGCCGCCCCGGCGCTGCGGCCGCCGAACCGGCCCGGCCTGCCGCCACCCGCCTGTCGCACCCGCCCCGCCACCTACCGGCCGGATGCCGCTGAGCCCACCCGGCATGCCGCCACCCCGCCGACGCGCGGCCGTCACCACCCACCCACCGACCGCCGCTGAGCCCACCCGGCGTGCATGCGAGGCGCGGACGCGCCCCCGACCCCGGCCAACCCCCCAGCCCACCCGCATGGCCGACCGACCTGGGGCACCCGCCTTTCCGGGCCGCTCGCTCGCTTCTCACCCGTGCTGGAACGGACCGAGTCAAGGGTCGGCCGCAGGCCGATCGCCGTCAGGCGACGCGGAACGCAGCGCAGCGGAGTGGAGCGCCCTTTACTCGGGCCGTGGAAGCACGACACTGGCAAAGAAGCGGGCGGCCCCGACGGTCACCTGAAAAGTGTCGGTCCCGTCGAGGCACTCCCCGGGGGGCTCGCTCAGCTCTCCGTGCGCGGGAAGGAGACCTCGACCCGGCGGTTCTTCTTGCGGCCGGCCTCCGTCGAGTTGTCCGCGATGGGGTACTGCTCGCCGTAGCCGCGTACCTCGAACGTGATGTTCGGGTCGTTCAGTTCTCCGTCCAGGACGTCGTGTACGGCGTTGGCGCGCTGCCTGGACAGGACGTCGCCGTGAGCCGACGAGCCGAGGTTGTCGGTGAAGCCGAAGACGCGGACCTTCGTCGCATTCTGCGTCTTGATCTCCTCCGCGATCGCCGCGATACGGGACTTGGCCTCGCCGCTGAGCTTCGCGCTGTCCTTGCCGAACAGCACCTCCGCCTGCAGGGCGAACTTCACGTCCGCGTTGGTGTCCTCGCGGCGTTCGTCTCCGCTCTGGTCCTCGACGACCTGCTTGATGTCCAGGACTTTCGGCTCGGCGAGCGTCGCGCCCTCGGGGATCTTCAGGTCTGGGTCGTTCGCGTCGACTTCGACGGGAGCGGAGGCGGTGGCCTCGGTGCCCGGCGGGACGCTGGGGCTCTCGTCGGCGTGGGCCGTCGCTGCGCCGTAGAGGTTCGTGGCGAACATTACGGTGGCGGCGGTCAGGGCCAGGGTGAGGCGGGTGTGGGTCATGGTGGGCCTCACCCGGAGATCGTGATGTCCGCGGGAGCGAACATGGGGAGCTGGAAGGTCACCTCGGTCGTGTCGGCTGGCGGTGCGGGGAACTGCATGAACACAGGGACGGTCTCACCAGACTTCACTGTCGTGACGCCCGTGGTCGTCAGAGGCCGGCCGTCGGTGTCTCGAAGAACGTAGTAACGCTTCTTGCCTTTGGAGTCCACGAGCGTGGCTCCGCCGAAGGACCGGCCGTTCCGAATGATCTCAGTCTCATTGCCGCTCAACTGCGCGGGAAGGGTGAGCGTCTTGCCACTGTCGTTCTTCAGATCGCCGCTCACCGTGACGAATCCACCAGAGTCCCGCTTGGCCAACGTGACCTGAAGCAGCAAACCGTTGGGCCCCTTCAGCTCGGCGAGTGGCTCCGACGACTGGCCTTCTTGAGCACTCGGATTGGATCCACTTTCCTTGGAGGCGGATGCCGAGCTGTCCGGCTTCTTGTCCTCACCGCCACCACCGCCGCAGCCGGCCACGCCGACGGCCAGACCGGCCGCAACGGTCAAGGCGACCATCCTCCTGCGGGCCTTCGTAGTGAACCGAATGCTCATGACTCCGCTTCCTTCATCCTCGTCGTTCGCTTGTCAGTCGGCCAGATGGACGTCGAAGAGATCCTCTGGTCCCGGGAGATCCAGGAGGTTCTTCGGGTCGAGGACCCAGTCCCGGTCCTTGCAGGTAAGCTTCGGCAGCAAGCCGCCTCCGTCGCCCTCGCCCGGGAGCTCGAACGTGCAGCGAGGCTCGATGACGGCGGTGGCGGATGCCCGCGCGTACTTGTCCTCCGTACCGGGCACGATGGTGTCCCCTACGGGCTCGTTGGTCTCGATTTCGACCTCGTAGCCCAGGAATCCCTCCGGCACGCAGCTTTGCACTTGGGCGCCGTTCTGTGCCGCGAGCTGATCGGCGCGCCCGCACGAGGGGTCGAGCCCATCCACGTTGCCGTCGAAGATGTCCTGCCAAAGGCTCGGGTCCAGCACGTTAGTCAGCCACTGCCCCGCGAGCTGGTCCCGCCTGTCCTGGGCCGCTGCGAGCGCTGCGGCGTCCGCCGCCGTCTGGGCCTCGTTCCGAGTCGCCGCGGCCTGGCCGACCGCAAGGTACGCAAACGCGAGAAAGAGCAGGCCCGCCACCACCGTGATGTAGATGGGGAAGGCCTGCCCTGCGTCGCCGTACCGACGAGAGCGCATCAGCCGCCGGTGACCTCGGTGATCTTGTCGGTGATCGCGTTGAAGATGTTCTGCCCGATGTCCGTACCCGTGATCGCCAGCACGATCGCCACAACCACCGCGATAATCCCCAGGTACTCCACCGCGGTCTGCCCCTTGTCGTTGCGGGCGGCGCGAGCCTGGAAGTACGTGACGGTGGTGTTGATCCAGTTGCTCATGGTGTTCCCCTCCGGTATCGGCTTCGGTGCCGCTTGCGATACCGGAAACGTACGGCGGGACACCCCTCCCACCAGAGGGCCCCAGGGCCCAATCACGGGCCCAAGCCGAGGCCCATCGCCTCTTGTTCGTCCCCCCACTGGTCACCGCAGGTCACCCCAGTCCCAGCTGTGAACCGGGGGCCGTGCCCAGCCACTTGGCGGCTGCCTCGGAGCGGCTTGTGCTGTGGAGCTTGGCGAAGATGCGGTTGATGTGGTTCTTGACCGTCTTCTCGCTGATGAAGCAGGTGGCGGCGATCTGCTGGTTGTTCATGCCGGATGCGATGAGGTCCATGATCTCCGCCTCCCTCGTGCTGAGTTGGAACCTTGACCGGTACGACGTCGACTGTGCCACATCCGGTTGCACCTGCGAAAGGTTTTCTGGAGAAATAGGCGGTGCAGGTACGTGACTGAGAGAGGAACTTCCAGTTCGTGCCACGACTTCGGGGTTTGCAGTCGCATTCGTCGTGCCCAGGCCGTCGGGGAGTGGTGGCGGTTCGCCGGGGGCGCCTTGCTCCTGCCGGAGTTGCGCCAGTAGCGCGCCTGCCGCCGTCGGTGTGAAGTGGGCCCTGCCCTGCCTGATGTCCCGTACCGCCGACACCAACTGATCCGCCGTGAACTCGCCGTGCACCAGGTAGCCACCCGCTCCTCGGCGCAGGGCTTCCTGGACGATCTCCGACTCGCGGCTGTAGGTGAGCATGACGACCGGAGCCAGGCGTACGAGGTACGGGAGGGCCGAGATGCCGTCCACGCCGGGCATGCGGACGTCGAGGAGGACCACGTCGGGGTGGTGGGCCTGGGCGGCGTCGTAGGCCTCGCGGCCGTCGGCGGCCTCCGCCACGACCGTGATGTCCTCGCGGCCGGAGAGGAGGGCGGTCAGGCCGGCGCGGACCACCGGGTTGTCGTCGGCGACGACCACGCGGAGGGGGGCCGTTTGCGGGGGCGGTGGGAAGTCGGCGAACGGGTTCTGAGGCGAAGACGTCGGCGCAGGCGGGGGCGGGGGCGGCGAGCCGGGGTGGGGCAGGTGGGGCTGGGTGTCCGGCATCGTTCGGCCTCCTCTCGGGTCGTGGGGACGAGCGGTGGGTCAGGCTGGGGGTGCGTTCAGGGCTGCCAGCGGGAGGTCCAGGCGGACCTCCGTGCCGCGGGGGTGCGTGCCGCGGCCGATGCGGATGCGGGCGCCTACCGAGGCGGCGCGTTCGACCATGCCGACCAGGCCGAAGTGGCCTGCACGGCGGAGTTGTTCGAGGGTGGTGCCGGGGGGCAGGCCGCGGCCGTCGTCGTAGACGGTGATGCGGAGCAGGTCGCCGTGTACGCCTGCCGTTACGTCGACCCGGGTGGGCGCCGCGTGGCGGTGGGCGTTCTCCATCGCCTCCGACGCGATGGTGAGGAGCTGGCGGGCCACGGCCGGGGGGACGGGGGGTACCGCGTGTTCGCCGGTGGGGCGGTAGGTGGCCGGGAGTCCGGTGCGGGTGCTGAAGTCCCGGGTGCGGGCGGCGAGTTCGACCAGTACGTCCGTGCCGTGGTCGGGGTCCGACTCGCGACGCAGGTCGGTGAGGAGTTCGCGGGATTCGGCGGCGGCTCGGCGGGCGGAGCGGGCGACCAGTTCCGCCTGTTGTTTGACCAGGCGGGGGTCCATTTTGTCGGCGGAGCCTGCCAGGCCGTCGGCCGCCAGGGCCACGCCGTGCAGGGTCTTGGCGACGGAGTCGTGGAGTTCGCGGGCCAGGCGGGCGCGTTCTGCGGCCACCGCTTCGGTGACGGCGAGGCGGGCCTGGACCGTCGTCAGGGCGTGGGTGGCCTCGCCGAAGCGGAGCATGAGGTTGCGCAGGGTCGAGCCGACCGCACCTGCGATGACGCAGAGGCCGGGAAGGAGGAGGGTTTCGGCGGGGCCGGCGTTCGGGGTGTCCGTGAGGGTGGCGTGGACGAGGACGAGGATCAGGGACTGGAGGGAGGCGAAGACTGCGGCGCCTCGCCAGCTGTAGACGAGGCCGGCGAGGAGGGGGGTGCAGACGCTGACGTAGGCGAGGGTGGTGTCGGGGCCGGCGGAGATCAGAGGGAGGGAGCCGAGGAGGGTGTCCACGGCGAGGAGGGAGGGGTGGCGCAGGAGGAGGGGGCCGAAGCGTTCCCAGTCTCTGAAGAGGACGTACGACGCCATGAAGGTGACTACTACGGCTGCGCCCACCAGGTACGCGCCTACGCCCGGGTTGGCGTTGAGGAGGGCGGCGGGGGCGGCGAGGGCGATCATGGCCAGGCGGAAGCCGAAGACCTGCCGGCACATTGCTTGTAGGGCGTTGATTTGGATGGAGGGTGCGGGTGTGTGGGGGGGCACCCGGCCTTCGGCCGGGTTTGGATTCCCACCCGCACCACCCGTGCGGGATTCGTTGTCGGGTGCGGGTGGCCCCTGTTGGGGTTCCGCGCCATCGGCGGCTTTCCCATTCGGCGGGGACGGTACCTGCAATGGGGCAGGTCTCACCCCATCCGCCCGCACCCACCCCACCGGCAACGCCGGCGTAACCGACGTCACCGGAATGTCCGGGGCCCCCGACCGCACATGTGCCGGCAACACCGTCCCCGCGGGCGGCGTCGTGATCTCAGGGAGTTTGGGGCGGCGGCGCAGAAGGCCCGCGCCCTCCTTCATCGTCGGCGGTGTCGTCATGGTCGTCACTCACCTGTGATCGAGCCGAAGTCCGTACCGGAGCCCAGCAACAGGCCCGCGCCGAGCAGCAGCATCGTCGCCGGGACCATGAACGTCGTGATCATCATGGTGGCCTTGGGGACGGCGCGGGCCGCCTTGCGGCGGGCGTTCTGTGCGTCCGTACGCCGCATGTCCTTGGCCAACGACACCAGCGTGTCGACGATCGGCGCGCCCAGCTCCTCCCCCTGCTGCAGCGCCGTGACGAACATGGCGACCTGCTCGGAGTCGTTCCTGCGCCGGAGCTCGGCGAAGGCCTGGCGGCGGCTCATGCCGAGGTCCATCTGGCGGAGGGTGATGCGGATCTCGTCGGCCCAGGGGCCCTCGTAGCGGGAGGAGACCCGGTCGAGGGCCTGGCGGAAGCCGAGGCCGGCGCTCACCACGACGGCGAGGACGTCGAGGAAGTCGGGCAGGGTCCGTTCGATGACGTCCTTGCGGAGCCGGATCGCCGACCAGATGCCGACCTCGGTCCAGAACGCGCCGAAGGCGAACAGGAGCAGGGCCATGAACACGTTGCCCTGGAGCAGGAACACCAGGCCGCCGAGGCCGCCCAGGAAGCCGTAGACCGCCCGCCTCGCCGCATACCGGTCGATCGTCAGGCCGCCGGGGTTGCCCGCCAGGTCGATCTTGCGGCGGTACTTGGCGACCTGCTTGGTGCCCATCATGCGCAGCACGGCGGGCGCGTACCGCATGCCCAGGCGGTCGACCAGCGAGTCCACCGCGCCCGTGCGGGTCGAGCCGACCTCCAGGGCGAGCGCGAGGTCGCCGGGCAGTTTCGCCTCCGCCCGGTACATCCGGATGCCGGCGAAGACGCCCCAGACGCCGAGGCCCATCAGAGTTGCGAGCAGAAGTGCCATCTCGAGGTACCCCTCCGCCTCAGACGTCGATTCGGGACATACGGCGGATCAGGACGAAGCCGACGGCGTACAGCGCGAACGCGATGATCACGCATGCCTGGCCGACCGGGGAGGCCGTCATACGGTCGAGGGCCCCGTCCTTGACGCCGTTCATCAGGAAGAGGGAGCCGACGCCCATCACCGGGACCGCGTACGACGTCATGCTCACCTGCGAGAGCTGGGTGCGGATCTCCCGTCTGGTCTCCTTGCGCTCCTCCAGCGTCTCGGTCAGGTTTCTGAGCGCGCTGACCACCTGGCCGCCCGCCCGGTTGGACAGCACCAGGGTGGTGACCAGGACCACCAGCTCACGCGAGGGGAGCCGGTCAGCCATCTCCCCGAGCGCGTCGTCCATCGACGCGCCCACCGCCAACTGGTTGGCCACCTTGGCCAGTTCCTCGCCCGCGGGAGCCTCCAGCTCCTCCGCCGCCATGCCGATCGCGGTGCGCAGGGCGAGGCCGGCCTGGGTGGCGTTGGCCAGGATGCGGGCCAGTTCGGGGAGTTGGTTGATGAACTTCTCGATGCGTTTCTGCCGCTGCCAGTTGAGGAACTGCAGTGCCACCCAGATGCCCAGCAGTCCGGCGATGGGGCCGAAGAAGGGGGCCAGGGTGGCCTGGCCGATCAGCCACAGGCCCGCGACCGTGGTGAGCATGGCCGCGAAGAACTCGCCCGGTGTGATGTCCAGGCCCGTTGCCGCCAGCCGCAGCTCCAGCTTCCTGCCCAGCTTGGTGCGGCGCAGCCGGCGGTCCAGGGTCGGGAAGTGGCGCCGGCGGCCGGCCACCGGGATCTGGCCGGTGGACGACAGGCGGTCGACCAGTGCCTGGCGCTGGGCCTTGCCCATGGCGTAGGCGTGCAGTCCGGCCACGGCGAGGACGCAGGTCAGCAGGGTGATGCCGGTGATGAGCGTGACGACGGTCTGGAGTTCCATGGGGACGGTTCCTGCCTACCTGGCTTCTCGGGTGGCTAGCTGGTCTGCGGACTGGGCCACGCCGAAGGCCTGGGGTATGGGCTGGCTCGCCATGTAGAGGCGGTCGGCGGTGCGGCGGGTGAGGGGGAAGTACTCGAAGGATCCGTAGATACGGCCGTCGGCGGCCATGGGCTGGGCGTTGAAGCGGGCGACGGTGGCCAGCCGGTAGGGATCGCTGCCGTGGCTGTCGAGCAGCGCGATCTCGGTGACCCGGCGGGCGCCGTCGGCGAACCGGGTGAGCTGGACGATCACGTCGACGGCGCTGTTGATCTGGTCGTGCAGGGCGACGAAGGGGATTTCGACGTCGGACATGGAGGCGAGGGTCTGCAGGCGCATCAGCGCGTCCTCGGCGCTGTTGGCGTGGACCGTGGCCAGCGAGCCGTCGTGGCCGGTCGACATCGCCTGCAGCATGTCCAGTGACTCGCCGCCGCGGACCTCACCGACGACGATGCGGTCGGGGCGCATCCGCAGCGAGTTGCGGACCAGGTCGCGGATCGTCACCTGGCCCTGGCCCTCGACGTTCGGCGGACGGGACTCGAGCCGGATGACGTGCTGCTGCTGGAGCTGGAGTTCGGCGGAGTCCTCGATGGTGATGATGCGTTCGGCCTCGGGGATCAGGCCGGAGAGGGCGTTGAGCAGTGTCGTCTTTCCGGTGCCCGTCGCCCCAGACACGATGATGTTGAACCTGGCCTGCACCAGCCCGGCCAGCAGGTACAGCATGTGCTCGTCCAGCGAGCCGAAGCTGATCAGTTCCTGGAGGGTGAAGGAGCGCGGGAAGCGGCGGATGGTGAGGGTGGCGCCGGTGAGGGACAGCGGCGGGATGATGACGTTGACGCGTTCGCCGGACGGGAGGCGGGCGTCGACCATCGGATTCGACTCGTCGACGCGGCGGTTGACGGTCGAGACGATCCGCTCGATGGTCTGCATCAGCTGCTCGTTGGAGGCGAAGCGCAGCGGCAGCTGCTCCACCCGGCCGCCGCGCTCGACGAAGATCGCGTCCGGCCCGTTCACCATGATCTCGGTGATCGACGCGTCCTCCAGCAAGGGCTCCAGGATGCCGAGCCCGAGCGCCTCGTCGACGACCCTCCGGATCAGCTGGGACCGCTCGACGGTCGACAGCACCGGGCCCTCACGGCTGATGATGTGCCCGAGCACCCGCTCCAGCCGCGCCCTGCGCTCGGCCGCCGCGAGCGAGCTCATCTCCGCGAGGTCGATCTCCTCCAGGAGTTTGGCGCGGTACGAGGCGACCAGGTGGCCGTCCTCGCCCCTGCTGCCGTTCTCCTCGGGGGAGTTGATCCGTGCCCGCAGGCTCATCGCCGTGCTCCCTGTTTCAGTGGTCGATCGGCATCGTGGCGGTCTTGTTCGCGTCGCCGAAGTCCCAGCCGGGGACGATCGACGGGATGTCGACGGTGGCGGTGACCTCGACCTCGTCGCCCAGCTCGGCGCTCGAGCAGTCGGTGCCGTCGGCCAGCCAGCTGCTGACCGCGTTCTGGCAGTCCTGCACGTAGGGCCCGTTCAGGGAGGCGCTGCGGGCGCCGGTGCGGGCGGCCGTGCCGGCCTGCTGGCCCGTGTAGGCGATCAGTCCGATCTGTACGGCGGCCATGGCGACGAGGATCAGGATCGGGATGAACCCGAGGTACTCGAGGGCGACCTGGCCACGGTCGCGGTCTTCAGGACCGTAGAAGGAGGATCGCTCGTACGGCATCTCAGTCCACCTCCTCCTCCACGGCCCCCGCATGCCCGTCGACGCCGGGGAAGGGGAAGCCGACCGAGCCGGGGAAGAGGACCGGCACGTCGAGACTGACGTCGGCCGTGACATAGCCGCCGTTCGTGGTGCACTGCACGCTGGCGCCCCCCTCCCACGCGTCCGGCAGATGCCGGCGCCCCGCCTCCTCGCAGGCCGCCTGACGGTCGACCGCCGCCGTTCCCTCCCGTACCGCCTCGTCGGCAGCATTCCCCGCGAGCGTGAACGTGTATCCCACGAGCACGAACTGCCACAGGAGTACCAGCGTCAGAATGATCAGCGGGGTCATGCCGAGGAACTCGATGGTGACCTGGCCCCGGTCCCGTTTGCGCAGTGCACGCACGTTCATCCCCCTCCGTCCTTCCGCCTCCGGAAGCTCACCGCGCCGCGGTCGCCCCGCAGCCGGCTGCCCTTGCGGTCGCCCTCGGGGGCCTTGACCAGTCCGAGTTCGCCCGCGAGGCCCCACAGGGCCTGTTTGACCGTGCTCCTGCTGTCCAGCTCGTGGAGGCGGCCCGCGTCCACGGCTCCCTGGAGTTCCTTGAAGTTGGCGGGGACGGCCGTGGCCGCCACCGGCGTGCCGGTGATCTTCTGGACGAGCGATGGCTGGATCTCGGTGACGCGTGAGTGGCGGTTGACGACGACCGTCGTCTCCTCCGCCTTGCGGATCTGCAGCCGGTCCCACATCCGGACGGTGCGTTTGGCGCCCCGGACCGCGACCACGTCCGGCGTCGTGACCAGCAGAGCCCGGTCGGCCATCTCCACCGCGGCCGCGCTCGCGCCGCTCATCTGGGCGCCGCAGTCGATGACGACGGTCTCGTAGCGGGAGCGCAGGGCGCTGACGATCTGCCGGGTGGCCCGGTCGGTGACCTCCTCACCGCGCTCGCCCTCGCCGGGGGCGAGCAGGAGCGCGACCCCCGTGTCGTGCCGGAACACCGCGTCGGCCAGGACGCGCGGGGATATGTCCGTGATGGCGGCGAGGTCGACGACGGACCGGCGGAACTGGACGTCCAGGTACGACGCCACATCCCCGGTCTGGAGGTCCATGTCGACCAGGGCGGTGCTGCGGCCCGACGCCTGGGAGGCCAGCGCCAGTTGGACGGCCGTCACCGTCGCGCCCACCCCGCCCTTCGCGCCGCTGACCGTGACGACCGTGCCGCCGACGCCGGTGAACACATCGCCGGTGTGGCCGAGGTGGCGGCGTACACCGACCGACCACTGGGCGACGGCCTGGACGCGGTTGGCGAGTTCCTCGTAGCTCAGCGGCAGGGCGACCAGGCCCCGGGCGCCGGAGTCCATGGCGGCCTGGAAGAGGCCGGGGCCGGCGTCGGAGGTGACGAGGATGACCCCGACGGCGGGGAAGCGCAGGGCGACCTCGCGGATCAGCTCCAGTGCCGGGACGGGTCCGATCCGCTCGTGCACGACCACGACCTCGGGCAGTTCGTCGACGGACTCGGCGGCGAGCCGGGCGAGGGTGTCGATGAGCTGGGTGGAGTCGACCACCGGGGCCACCGGCTCGGCGTCCGGGAGCTGGCTGAGCAGGGTCGTGACGGAGCGGACCGCGTCCGCGTCGCCGACCGCCGGGAGGATCCTCGTGGGCATACGGGCCTCACTTGTCCTTCGCGAGTTCGTAGGTGCGGTCCTCGTCCGGGACGGTGGTGTCGCTGCCGGGTGCGACCAGGGCGAGCCGGACGCGGTCGGCGAACGACTCGGCGTAGGTGAGGCGCTGGGCGTCGATGGTGGACAGCGCGAAAGTGATGGGGACGGCGTCCGTGGTCCGGCGGTTGCGGTCGTCCTCGTCGGGGGTGAGGGATGTCAGCCTGCCGACGTCGATCACCCGCGCATTTGTTACGATGATCTTGGACTGAGCGGGGTCACCCTCACGCTCGCCCGCGAAGGTGGCGTACACGTTGACGGTGGAGTTCGGCGTGATCTTGCCGGCCACCCCGGTCGCCGCGTCGATCATGATGGCGACCTCCTGCTGCCCGGGCTGCAGGGCGGGCTGGTCGACGATCATGTCGCTCTGCAGCAGGGAGCCCTCGCGCAAGGTCGTCACGGCGGTCTTGCCCTCGATCTGCCGGAGATCGGTGACCGCGTTGGCCGACAGCCAGCGCTCGGGCATCTCGATCTCCTCGAACTGGCCCGTGGTGAGGGTCGTGTAGGGCTCCACGTTCGCCTTGACCCGGTACGCGGTGACCTCGGGACCGACCTTGGACTTCACGTCGCTGATGACGGACAGAACGCCCGCGAACGCGCCGAGGGCGCAGATGACGGACAGAAGCAGGAGTATCACGCCGCGGCGCTGACGGGAGTTCATGAACCGTGCAACCTCATTGGGGATCTTGGTCGAGTGGGCTGGGTTCGTGTGAGCGGTGAGGGGTCGTGTGCGGCCCCGCGGGATGCCGGGGCCCCGTGCGTGTCCTGTGATTCAGGACTCACCCGGCGGGGATTTGGTTCTCGTAGGGCTGCTCGTGGTCGGGTGCGACGGCGGAGCAGAACACGCACCGGTCGCCGATGACGTCGATGCCGCACCAGTGGCAGAGGCCCTGTCGTACCGAGCTGACCAGCTGGTAGAGCACCGACAGGTCGGGCAGGTAGGTGCAGAACTCGATGAGTTTGCCGGTCCCCCACCAGCCGGCCGACTCGGCGGGCAGCTGGGCCTCGCGCAGCCCCTGCACTTTCCAGGCCGGGGCGAGGGAGGCGGTGACCCAGTCCGACTGGAGCTGGCCCTTGGCGAGAAGCATCCAGGTGCCGAACTCCGGTCCGTTCAGGGTGGCTTCGGGGGTGATCTTCACCAGCTGCGGCTCCGGGTGGGCGATCACTCCGAACTGGCTCCCCGGCATCCAGGACTTGGCGTGCGACTTGAGGCTGACGGGGACGCGGTCGAGCCGGGCGACGGAGCCGAGGAGGGCGCCGGCGTGGATGTAGTGGGTGAGCAGCCGGCCGGCCGAGGCGAGGACGCCGGGGGTGAGGTCGCAGGAGGCGAGTTGTCTCAACTGCCGGGCCAGGACCGCGAGTCCGAGTGGCGGCAGATCGGGGCGGAACAGGGCGATCCGGTCGCTTTCCAGGATCGACCGGATGGTGTGCAGCCGCCGGTCCACCGCGGCGGGGACGGCCCGTGAGCTGACGACGATCACATGGCCGTGGGTCTCGATCAGCGTCTGCATCTCCGCGAGCGCCTGTTCCAGCGGGCGCTGGTGCACATCCTGCAGGACGACGGCGGGCAAGGTGCGTTCGTCCTGCGCCGGCAGGGCCATGTCGACGCTGGTCACGGCAATGGCTGTTGGCACGCGCAGCTCCCCGTTTCCCGCCCGGTCGGTCCACCGGCGCAACTCCGGTGTACCGAGATGACTTCATTGCGTGACTTCCTCAGCACTGTATCCACGCCTCGATGACCGGAGAACAGCGTTTCCGTAGCTGGCGTGCAACTGTCGTCGCACAAGACACGTCAAATCGGGGCAGGTTGAGCATCCCGACCGGACCCGAACGAGTGGGCCCTGGTAACCGGACTGACGCTGGGCCTGAAGTTTGGGTCCGTGGGCCCACGCCGCCCGACCGCCGCCGCACCTACGCTCACCGTCCGAAAAGGCGCTGTTGCGAAGGGGTAGGAGGGGGTGCCGTATGGCGGGCGGGGGCGGCATACGGGCGTGCATACGGACGTACAGATGCGATGACCGGGGAGCCACCGGCACCGAGTACCTGGGCATGATCGTGGTGGCCGTCGCCATCGTCCTCGGCATCACCGCCACCGGAATCGGCCAGACGATCTTCGACCGGATCGCCGAGCAGATCTGCAAGGTCACCGGCGGCGGCAACTGCGGCTCCGGGACCACCCCCCAGGCGGGCAAACCACTCACCGACGCCGACTTCGAACCGCCGCTCTGCCAGATCTCGTCGGTGACCGACAAGGCCGGCTCCAAGGCGAAGATCCTGTTCTGGGAGATCGGCAAGGAGTACGGCTTCCAGGAGCAGCACCTCAGGGCGAACACCGACGTCAACGGCGACGGCACGGTCGACGACAAGGACGAGCTGGTCTATCTGACCTTCACGGACGCGGCGTCCGTCGGCGTGAAGAAGGACTTCAAACCCGGAATGAAAGTGGGCAGGTTCGGCACCGACAAGGTCGAACTCGGCGCCGGGATCAAAGTCACCAACGGTGACACCTGGGTCTTCGAGAGCCCGGAGGAGGCGGCGAGGTTCCGGGACGACATCGAGAAGCTGCAGATGTACGAGATGCGGCGCACCATGCCCGGCGGCGCGGAGGCCAGTGTCGGCGACAGCATCCTCTATCTCTTCGGAACGGGACCTCTGAAGGACGAGGAGGAGACCCGTGAACGCGTGGAGAACAGCCTCGGCACCAACCGGCAGATCACCTACGGCAAGGTCGGCCTGGAGGCCTCCGCGTCCGGCGGCATGAGGATCTCGGCGGCCGACGAGCGGAAGCTGAGCGCGCAGCTCGGCGGCACCTTCAAGTACTCCCCCGACGTGACCTGGACGGACAACGCCTACAAGAACACCAGGGCGTACACGTACACCTCGTCCATCGAGTACGGCACGAAGGCCGGCTACGAGGCGGGCCCGATCAGCGGCGAGTACTCGGCGCACACCGTCCAGACCGGCACCATCACCGTCACCTACGACAAGGCCACCGGAAAGCTGGTCCGCATCGACACGACCCGCACGGTCGAGGAGGGCGGCCAGAAGGACGGCGCCAAGGTGGGCGGCGACAACGGCAGGCCCGACGGCGACAAGCGGGGCGGCAACGCGGGCGCCAAGGGCACCGACAGCCCGGTCGGCATCGAGGTCGTCACCAACACCGTCACCTTCGACCCGGGGCCCGCGGGTGACCAGGACCGGGCGGTCGCCGAGCGGTGGCTGGACAGCACCAACGAGCAGGCGGTCACGCCGTTCCAGTACATGTTCGACGACCACGCGCCGACGTCCCGCCCCGGCGCGGACAACCCCTTCGGTCAGCTGATGTTCGACCAGGGCAAGTCGAGCAGGATGATCTACACGGGTGAGGTCAACGCGGCCGAGTACGGCTTCGAGCTGAACCTCGGGCTGAGCCTGGGTATGTCGATCAGCACCGAGCAGAAGTCGGAGACGCTGACGGACGCACAGTTCCTGGGTGCACCCCGCGGCACCAACCGCTCGTACGTGCCCTACAGCTACTGTGCGAACTGAAACGAGACAGGAGCCCCGCCGATGAAGACCCGCCGCACGCTCGCGACCGCCGGCCTGCTGACCGCCGCGCTGCTGGCCCTCACCGCCTGCGGGAACGGCGACTCGGACGCGGCCTCCGTGCCCGACGGCTGGGGGACGCTGAAGACGAAGGGCGTCTCCGTGTCGTATCCACCGTCGTACGAGAAGCAGCGCCCCACCGAGCACAACGCAGCGGTGGCCGTACGGACGGAATCCGGCCGCACCGTCTCGATCGTCACCGTGCAGCTGGACTTCACACAGGCGAACTCGGCGGAGCAGGCGGCCATCGGCGCGGAGGCCGGGATCCAGATGGGCGCGGACGTACGGGGTCAGCAGGACGTGAAGCTGACCGGCACGGACGACGCCAAGCGGATCGACTTCACGTTCAAGTCCACCGGCGAGGACTCCGACCCGCCCAAGGGCACCCCGATCGAGGGCGTGATCCTGACCGGCCTGGACTCCACCGACACGACGTTCGCGATCCGCATCGACGCGGCCGAAGGCAAGCTGTCGGACGCGGACCTGGACCGCATCATCGACTCGGTGGAGGTGCACTAGCCGATGGAGGTCCCCGGCGCCGGCTATGTCGTCCTCACTCTCCTCGCCGCCTTCTTCGGCGCACTGTCACTCAAATACGCCCGACGACTGCTCACCGTCGCGCGCGTACTGCGACGCGGGGTGCGCACGGACGGTGAGTGCGTCCGCGTGGAGTGGGAGCCCCACGAGTCCGATGCCAAGCGGCACTTCTTCACGTTCGTGACGGCGGACGGCACCTGCGTCGAGTTCGAGGACCTGGCCGCCTGGTCGACGACGAAGGGCACACCGGTCACCGTCACCTACGACCCCCGCGACCCGCAGGGGACGGCGACGGTCGCCGGCCGGGACAGCTGGTCCCCGCTCCTGCAGTCCCTCGCGCTGGCGGTGGGCTGCGGCATGGCGGCCATCGGCTTCACGACGCTGCTGCTCCACGAGGTCTTCGGAGGCTGACCCATGGCTCTCATCCGGTCCTGGGCCGCGGGCATCGTGGTCCTGGTCCTCACCGAGTACGTCCAGATGACCCTGATCCACGACAGTTTCGTCGGCCCCTCGGGGGTCGACTCCTTCGGCGCGGCACTGGTCCTCGTCCACCTGCCGAACCTCGTCTGTGTGGTGCTGGCGACCTGGGCGGCCGCGCGGGTGCATCCGCAGCCGTGGCGGGAGATCCCGGCCCGGCATGTGGCGGCGGCGTGCGCGGTACCGGCGGCGGCGCAGCTGCTGACGGTGACGCTGCGGTGGGACGTGGTGGGCGTGGCGAGCCTGGCGCTGTGGATGTCGACGGGGGTGCTGCTGGCGGGGTGTGCGGTGGGGCTGCTGCTGGACAGGTTGGTGTGGGCGTCCTGACGGTGAGTTGGCTGGGCGGCCTGACGGCGAACTGGTGTGGGTCTCCTGACGGGTGAACTGCTGTGGGTCTCCTGACGGGTGAATTGGCCTGGGCCTCTTGACAGTTGAATTGGTCTGGACCAACTTGTAGGCCAACGGTGGCCACCGCCGTACCGGAAGACCGGAACACCCCACTCCCCCACCGGAGGCCCCAGTGGACCGCGCACGCAGACGGAGACGGATACGCATGTGGTCGGGAGCGGTGACCGCCGCACTCGCCCTCACCGTGCCGACGATCGGCCAGGCGTCCGCCGCCGACGTCAACAACGCCAAGAACGCCGGCTTCGAGTCGGGCCTGAGCAACTGGACCTGTTCCGCGAACAGCGGTACGACCGTCTCGTCCCCGGTGCACAGCGGCACCGCCGCACTCAAGGCGACCCCGGCCGGGCAGGACAACGCCCGCTGCACCCAGACGGTGGCGGTACAGCCCAACTCGACGTACACCCTGAGCGGATGGGTCCAGGGCGGCTACACCTACCTGGGCGTCACCGGCACGGGCACGACCGACGTGTCGACATGGACACCGGACTCGACGACGTGGAAACAACTGTCGACGACGTTCTCGACAGGCGCCTCGACGAGGTCGGTGACGATCTACACGCACGGCTGGTACGGCCAGGCCGCCTACCACGCCGACGACATCTCGGTCCACGGCCCCGACGGCGGCGGAGGCGGCGACCCGGCTCCGACGATCCCGGGCGCGCCGAGCGGTCTTTCGGTGTCGAGTACGACGTCCTCGTCCGTGTCGTTGGCGTGGAACACGGTCTCCGGGGCGACCGGCTACAACGTCTACCGCAACGGCACGAAGGTGACCGCGGTGACCGGCACATCGGCGACGGTGACCGGCCTCGCGGCCTCGACGTCGTACTCCTTCCAGGTCACGGCGACGAACGCGGCCGGCGAGTCACCGAAGTCGGCGACAGTGACCGGCACCACGGCACCGACGGGCGACACCGGCTCCGATCTCCCCCGGCACGCGGTGACGGGCTACTGGCAGAACTTCAACAACGGCGCGACCGTGCAGCGCCTCGCGGACGTCCAGTCCCAGTACGACATCATCGCGGTGGCCTTCGCCGACGCGACAGGGACGCCGGGCGCGGTCACCTTCAACCTGGACTCGGTGGGCCTCGGCGGCTACACGGTCGACCAGTTCAAGGCCGACATCCGCGCCAAGCAGGCCGCCGGCAAGAAGGTGATCATCTCGGTGGGCGGCGAGCGCGGCACGGTCACGGTCAACGACGCGACGTCGGCGACGAACTTCGCCAACTCGGTGTACGGGCTGATGCAGACGTACGGCTTCGACGGCGTCGACATCGACCTGGAGAACGGCCTGAACGCGACGTACATGACGCAGGCGCTGCGCTCACTGTCCGCGAAGGCGGGACCGTCGATGATCCTCACGATGGCCCCGCAGACCATCGACATGCAGTCGACGTCGAACTCGTACTTCCAGACGGCCCTGAACGTGAAGGACATCCTCACGGTCGTCAACATGCAGTACTACAACAGCGGTTCGATGCTCGGCTGCGACGGCAAGGTCTACAGCCAGGGCTCGGTGGACTTCCTGACGGCCCTCGCCTGCATCCAGTTGGAGGGCGGCCTGGCTCCGTCCCAGGTGGGGTTGGGGTTGCCGGCGTCGACGCGGGGCGCGGGCAGTGGGTATGTGTCGCCTTCGGTCGTGAACAACGCCCTGGACTGCCTGACCAGAGGCACCGGTTGCGGCACCTTCAAGCCGTCGAGGACGTATCCCGACCTGCGCGGCGCGATGACGTGGTCGACAAACTGGGACGCGACGGCGGGCAATGCCTGGTCGAACGCGGTGGGGCCGCACGTGCACGCGCTGCCGTAATCCTCGCTCCCCTTGGCGCCGGCCGCATGTCCCGATGCGGCCGGCGCTGTCGTGGGGATCACGTTGTTGTTGTCGGAAAGCCGCGTTGCAATCCGTAATCGAGCTGCGTGATCTTTGGGCACATGTGTGCGGACGGGGGCGGCATACCAAGGCCGGAAGAGTCCAGTATTGCGGCCGAGTTGGTCGACGCGGTGCGGCGGGCGTCGTCCGCCACCAAGGTCGAGCCGGTGCTGCACCTCTCGTACCGGCCCGAGGAGGGCACGGCGTGAGCGACGGTCAGTCGTGGCTGATTCCGGTGGGGGCCGACGGCGGGGACTTCAAGTGGGAGGTGCAGTTCCTCCGCTCGATCGCCCGGCCGCTGGCGGAGTCGACGCAGGTCGCCCGGAAGATCGCCAAGCAACAGGCGAGGAACAGTTCGACTTCGCCGGCATGACCGAGGTCGCCAAGACCGGCACCGAGGAGGTGTCGCAGGCCGTCGACGACTTCCTGGACAAGTGGTGCCACGGTCTGGGCTGCATCGCCGAGGACGCGGACGTGATCGTCTCCGCCCTGAGCGCGACGATCAACGACTTCCTCGTCACCGAGACGAAGGTGAAGTACGACCTGATGATGGTCCAGCGCCAGAAGCAGTTCGAAGAGGACCATCCCGTCACCAGCTGGCTGGAGGACCAGGGCATCGGCGACGAACGCACGGTGTTCCGCGACCGGATCGACCCCGTCGACCACGGCCAGAACCAGGGCCAGGAGCAGGGGCACCCGAAGCGATGTCGGACAAGCAGGTCATCTTCCGCAGGATCTGGATCGGCCCCGAGGACACCGTCCAGGACTGGGTCCCCGGCAAACCGTCCGAACTGGACCAGCTGATCAAGAAGCTGGGCGGCGCGGCGGCTCATTTCGGTGAGGGTGCGGAGCAGCTGCGCAAGCTCAAGACCGACGCCTGGCAGGGCGAGGCGGCCGAGGAGTTCCGCAACACGGTCAAGCGGCTGCCCAAGGAACTGGACACGGCGCTGAACGCGTTCGTCGAGGCCGGTCTGGCGGTCCTGGCCTACCGGGGCGGCGGTGGCCCGCCCTCGGATCGCTCCGGTCGCGGGCGAGGAGCAGTGATTGGAGGATTTGTGCCACCCAGCGGGCGAAAAGGCCCGGGTCGTGGGTGCCTGCTTGTGGCACAGATCCTCCAATCATCTGCAGGAGTGGGGGTGGTGAGGCTCGTGTGGCGTGAGGGGACTTGGGGGCCCGGCCCACCGGCCGTGGGGGTGTTCGTCCCCGCCACCAGCTCACCGCAAGCCGCTGAGCTGGTCAGGCGTCCCCTCACCCGGCCGACGCGCCCGCCCCGATCACCCACCACCCGCCACCCGCAAGCCGCTGAGCCGACCCGGCGTGCATGCGAGGCGCGATCGCGCCCGCCAACCCAGGCCGACGACGCAGCCGACGGAGGTGGCCGCCTGCCTCGGCCACCCGCCTTTCCGGGCCGCTCGCTCGCTTCTCACCCGTGCTGGAACGGACCGAGTCAAGGGTGGCCCGCAGGGCCATCGCCGAAGGCGACGCGCAGCGTCAGCGGAGCGCCCTTTACTCGGGCCGTGGAAGCACGACACTGGCCAAGAAGCGGGCGGCCCCGACGGTCACCTGATAACGCCGGTCAACCGGGGAGCGTGCCGTACCTCGCCGTCCCCGTCCTCGGCAGCGTCGCCCACATTCGCGTACCGCCGCCCGGTTCTCGGGCTTCGCCGAAGCCCCAGTCGCCGTTGCAGGCCCGGCAGACGCAGGCCAGGACTCGGAGGGCTGCGCGGCGGCGGGTGTCGCAGGCCGTGGTCAGGTGGGGTTGGGTGTGGCGGGGATGGCTGTCGTAGGCGATCAGGCGGAGGGTGTCGGCTCGGTAGCGGAGGGAGAGGTAGTAGTCCGCGGACTCCGTGAACTGGCAGGCCGTCGCCGTCAGTTCGCCTACCGCCTGTAGCGCCGGGTCCAGCATGTCCGTCAGGCCGTGTGCCCTCAGGACCTCCCTCGTCGCCGCCCTTGCCAACGCCGGGCTGGCCAGCGCTGCGGGGAGCGTGAAGCTGTAAGCCAGGGTTTCGGGGGTGGGGGCGGTGGGGTCCGCCGGGTAGGTGGGGGCGAGGGGGCAGCGGGATGCCGGCATGCGGGCTCCTTGTTCCAGTGCGGTTGTTCCAGTGAGGGGTGGCAGCAGTCGGTGGCTCGTCTCCCTGGCGCGGGTCGCCCCTCCCAGGGCAGGAGGTTGCGGGCAGGCTCGCGCGATGCACTGCCGACTGCCGCGAGTAGCAGGTGCGTCACTGACTGTAGGATGCCGCTTGGTTATATTGCCACGTGCTTGGAGAAATTGACCCGATCGTAGGTCGTCGGCGCCTGATGGCGGCAGACTGCTGACGAGCTGCAGGGAAGGAAAGGCATGCCACCGAGGACGACACCCACCGAGCGCCAGAAGCGTCTGGGCAGCGAGTTGCGGAAGATGCGGGTGGCGGCGGGAATAACGGCCGACCAGGCTGCTGGGCTGCTCGGCCTCGATCGGGCGAAGATCTCCAACATCGAGACGGGCATCCGCACGATCAGCGAGGAGCGGCTGCGCACCCTCGCCTGCAACTGCGACTGCTCGGATCAGGCGTATGTGGCAGCCCTGGTGAGCATGGCCCGACCCAACGGGCAGGGGTGGTGGGAGCGTTATCGCGGCTCACTCGCCGCCGGGCTGCTGGACATCGCCGAGTTCGAGGCTTTCGCGACACGGATGCGGACGGCCCATATCGCCCACATCCCCGGCCTGCTGCAGACCAGCGACCACGCTCTTGAGCTCTTCCGGGCCGTGCTGCCGCCGCTTCCCGAGCACGAAGTCGCACTGCGGCTGGCGTACCGCGTGGAGCGGCAGCAAGTGCTGGACGGCGACAACCCGACCGAGTACGTCGCCGTTGTGCACGAGGCCGCTCTGCGTATGCAGTTCGGCGGGCGGAAGGTGGCTCGCGCTCAGCTCGAGCATCTGCTGACCGTCTCGGAGCGACCTGCAGTACGGCTGCTGGTGATTCCGTTCGCCGCCGGCACGTTCCCCGGCTCGGGGCAGACCTTCAACTTCCTCGAGGGTCCGGTTTCCCAGCTGGACACCGTTCAGATCGACAGCAGTCACGGGCCGGAATTCCTCAGTGGGGACACACAGTTGGCCAAGTACCGTACGCACCTGGACTGGATGGAGCGCATCGCGCTGTCACAGGAGGAGTCGCGTGACTTCATTCGGGACATCGCCAACAGTCTGTGAGGAGACCCCTGATGAACGACATCGCCTGGGAAGAGCCGTTCTGCGGCGAGGGAGCCAGCTGCTTCCGCCTCGGCACCGACCCCCAAGGCAACGCCTACATAGCCGTCGCCGGTGCCGAGGACTCCTACCTCACCGACAGCCGCGAAGCTCTCCGCAGCCTCATCCTCGGCATCAAGGCCGGGGAGGCCGATCACCTGCTCTGAGTGATCTGAGGCCGGCGTGAAACATTTCCCCGGGCCTGGCGCATCAATGAAGTGACGGTGCCTACGACGGGGGGACGACGATGCAGGTCCGCGGGGACGAGTACGCGGAGTTCGCGGCGGCACGCGCCGGGCATCTGTACCGGTCTGCGTGTCTGCTCACCGCGGGGGACACGTATCTCGCCGAGGATCTGGTGCAGGAGACCCTCGGGCGGCTGTACGTCAGATGGGGGCGCGTTGCGCGGGTCGGGAACCCCGCCGCGTACGCGCAGACCGTGCTGACCCGTACGTTCCTCGCCCATCAGCGGCGGCGGAGCAGTACCGAGCGCGCCATGGACGTACTGCCGGACCGGCCCGACGCGGGCGCCGGTGACGCCTCCCTGCGGCTGACCCTGCTGGAGGCCCTCGCCCGGCTGCCGGCCAAGGACCGGGCGGTGGTCGTGCTGCGCTACTGGGAGGACCGCAGCATCGAGGAGACCGCCGACGTACTCAACGCCAGTTCGGCCGCCGTGCGGACGCGTTGTGTCCGTGCGCTCGCCCGGATGCGTGAGCTTCTGGGCGAGGACCTCGGCGAGTACGCCACCCACTGAAGCGCCCCCTGATCCCTTACGCCTCACTTCATCCGTGTGTCTTGAGAAACGGTGATTCGCCATGCCCACTCCACACCACGACGACCCCTTCGACGACCCCTTCGAGGGCCGCCTCGGCGCAGCCCTGCGGCAGACCGGGGACACCTTCGACACCGATCGTCCCGCCCTGATCGCCGCCGGTCAGGCCCGCGGGCGCAGGCTGCGGCTGCGTCGCCGGGCCGCGGTCTTCGGCGGCGTCGCGAGCATCGCCCTCGTGGGCGTGACCGGGGCGCTGGTCCTGCCCGGGAACGGCACGGACGGCAGCGGGACCTCGCAGCAGTCCGTGGGGCGGAACGGCTCCCCGGCGCCCGCCTCGTCCACGCCCGCCCCCGTCTCCGGCGACGAGCTGCTCAAGACGCTGAAGAAGTACCTTCCCGACGGCGAGTTCAGCGCCGAGTCGGCGCGCGGCACGAACGAGTTGCCTGGGCCGTACGCCCACCTCGTGTACGACGACGGCAAGGGTCCGGCGGCGATCGGTGTCAGCCTGAGCCGGGTCGAGCCGGGCAGTGATCAGGCCCGCGAGGCGACCACCTGCCCGGACAAGACGTTTGTGCCGTACGACAGCTGCCGCACGACGAGGCTGGGCGACGGCTCGCTGCTCATGATCTTCCAGGGGTACGAGTATCCGGACCGCCGCGTCGACACCAAGCACTGGCACGCGGAGCTCGTCACGCCCGAGGGGCAGCAGGTCGGCGTGAGCGAGTGGAACTCCGCCGCCGAGAAGGACAAGCCGATCTCCAGGGACGAACCGCCGCTGTCCCCGGCTCAGTTGAAGAAGGTCGTCACGGCTCCGGAGTGGCGTGGCGCCGTCGACGCCATCCCCGAGAACCCGAAGGGGGGCGCGCCGGTGCCGGAGGCGCCCACGCCGCCCGAGGGTCCCGAGGTCGCCGACATCGTGACGACGCTCACCGAACTGCTCCCGGACGGCGTCGAGGTGGTCGACAAGGGGTCGTCGTACTCGTACGTCGTCCTCGACGACGGCAAGGGCAGGAGTCTCGTCCAGGTCGACGTGCAGCCCGGTATGTCCGACATCGAGGCCGAGATCTTCGGCTCCGAGGCCGAGACCCTGGAAGACGGCACGAAGGTCGTCACCCGGGAGGGGTCCGGCGACAAGGGCGTCGACGGGGTCGTGATGTGGACCGCCGACACCCTCAGGAAGGACGGTCTGCGCGTGGCCGTCAGCGCCTTCAACGCCGCCGACCAGCACAGCGCCGCCACCCGTGAGACGCCCGCCCTGACCATGGAGCAGCTTCGGGAGATCGCCCTCAGCCCGAAGTGGGCCGACCTCCTGTGACCGCTAGAAGAACTCCGACCACGGCTGGTCCCAGATCTGCTTCACGCACAGCACCAGAAACAGCAGCCCCGCGATGACGAGCATGCCGTTGCTCACCCACCCGTTGCGCCACTCGCGGGGTGTGCGGTCGGAGTTCAGGAGCCAGATCAGGGTGCCGGCGAGGAAGGGGAGGAACGCCGCGCCCAGCACGCCGTAGATGACGACCAGGCGGAACGGCTGGCCCTGGAAGAGCAGGACGATCGGCGGGAACGTCAGCCACAGCAGGTACGCGCGGAACGGCCAGGAGCGCTCCCGCTCGCCCGACGCGATCTCCTCGCCCTTGGCGGCGTCGCGGCGGCGGTAGCGCGCCACGAAGTCCGTGAACATCAGGCTCACGCCGTGCCAGACGCCGATCAGGGAGGTGAAGGAGGTGGCGAAGAAGCCGATCAGGAAGAATTTTGCGGTAGCGGTGCCGTATTCGTCTTCCAGGATGTCGCCGAGCTGGATCAGGCCCTTGTCGCCGCTCTCGATGGCGATGTTCGCGGCGTGCAGCAGTTCGGCGCCGACGAAGAGCATCGCGACGACGAAGACGCCGGTGGTGGCGTAGGCGACCCGGTTGTCCAGGCGCATGACCTTCATCCAGCCGGTGTTGGTCCAGCCCTTGGCGTTGACCCAGTAGCCGTATGCGGCCAGCGTGATGGTGCCGCCGACGCCGCCGATCAGGCCGAGGGTGTTGAGGATCGAGTCCTTCTCGTCGGGCAGGACGGGGAGGAGGCCCGCGAAGGCGTCCCCGAGGTTCGGGGTGACCCTGATCGCGAGGTACACCGTCACCACGAACATGACGCCGACCAGGACCGTCATGACCTTCTCGAAGACGGCGTACTTGTTGAACCAGACGAAGACCAGGCCCACGAGACCGCAGGCGATGCCCCACCACTTGAGGTCCATGACGTCCGGGAACAGCGCCTGCAGCGGCAGCGCGCTGGACGACATCGCCGCCGCGCCGTAGACGAAGCCCCAGATCACGACGTAGACGACGAAGAAGTACGTGGTCCAGCGGCCCAGGCTCGCCCAGCCGTCGAAGAGGGTGCGGCCGGTGGACAGGTGCCAGCGGCCGGCCGCTTCGGCGAGGGAGATCTTCACCAGGCAGCCGATGATCGCGGCCCACAGCAGGGTGTAGCCGAAGTTGCTGCCCGCGATGAGCGTGGCCACCAGGTCACCGGCGCCGACGCCGGTCGCCGCGACGACGATGCCGGGGCCGATGTACTTCCAACTGGATTTACGAGGGGTGGAGTTGGAGTTCTGGGCCGGTGATGCGCCGGTTTCACTGGTGTTTCCCGTGGTGTCCGCCATGAAGGTCAAGTAAGCCCATGGGCGGCCGGGCGACAAGAGGGCGGACGGGATCTTCACCCGATGTGTGCGACGCGTGCTACGGCTGCCGCCGACCGCAGCCGTCGCACGCGCACGTGCCGAGTTCGAACCAGACGGTCGTACCCGGTCCGTCCTGGTGGTGGCCCCAGCGTCGGGCGAGCGCGTCCACCAGGAACATCCCGCGGCCGCTCTCCGAGGTGCCCGCGTCGACCACCCGCGGCGGGCGCCGGCCACGGTCGGCGACCTCGCAGCGCAGGACGCCGTGCGCGGCGGTCAGGGTGAGCCGGAAGGGGGTCGCGGCATGCAGCAGGGCGTTGGTGGCCAGCTCGCTGACCAGCAGTTCGGCCGTGGCCACCAGATCGTCGTCGCCGGTACCGTCCCGCTCCGCCAGTCCCCATGCCTCCAGCTGCCGCCGGACCTCCGTGCGGGCCTCGCGGACGGCGGAGGGTTGCGGGTCGTACTCGACGCTCAAGTGGCCCGCGCGCATGGGTGGTTGGGGATAGGCGCCGTACCGGGGGTCGGGGTCCGGGCGGCCTCCCCCGGAGAGTTGCAGCATGTCTCCAGGGTGTCCGTACCGGGTGTACGGCACACGGGGAGGACTACCCGATTCCATACCTGTGCAGGGATGCGCATACGGATCGGCTTACGCGTACTGCAGGCGTACGGCCGCGCCCGCCCCCTCGTCGCGTACGTCGACGTATGCGCACACCTGCCGGGCGAACCACAGCCCCTGGCCGGGGGCGGGCTGCGCGTCCGGCGGTGGGACGAAACCGGCGAGGGGGTCGTCGACGCGGCGCGGGGAGCGCAGTTCGCAGACGCAGGCGGGGGCGTCGCCCCACAGCAGGACGCGGGTGACGGGGTCGAGCGGGGCGGCGGCCTCGGTGACCGCGGCGGCGAACAGGTCGGCGTCGGCGGCGGACAGCCCGCGGGCGGTGGCCCAGGTGTGGACGGAGTGCGGGTCCGGGGCGGGCAGCGGGTGGGCGTCCGGCGGGGGCGGCGGCAGCGGTACGGCGTCCAGTTCGGCGGCGATGCGCAGCGGGTCCTCGTAGACGCCGGTGCCGGGGTGGGTGCGGCGGGCGGCGGCGACGACGGCGGAGCCCGCGGTGCGGGTGTCGTAGGCGCACAGGGCGGTCGTCGCGAGCGGGGCGAAGAGGAGGTTGGCGAAGGCCTCGTAGCGGATCCACTCGCCGGTCTCGCGGGCGGAGCGGCCGGCCCGGCCGCTCCAGTCGGGTTCCATGAGGAGGTGGATACGACCGTGGGGGGCGGCGTGCGCGGCGAGGTAGCCGGCGCCCTGGGCGATCGCGTTGGCGGCGGAGCCGGTGTACCACTCGGTGTGCGGGACGAAACCGATGTGCCGGGCGTCGTCGCCGAGGGCGTCGCGCAGCAGGCCGAGTTTGGCGGGGGCGGCGATGGCCACGGGCGGGGGTTCGTCGGGGGCGGCGAGGCCTTCGGCGAGGAAGGGCAGGGCGGCGGCCAGGAACTCCTCGTCGGTGTCGAAGACGGCCATGCGGTGGTCGAAGGTGCCTTGGGCAAATGCGGGTCGGGCAGGCATGGGTTTCCTGTCGGTGGTAGGGGCGGGTGTCAGCGCCGGGCGGTGACCCAGGCGGCGATCTGGCTGCGGTTGCTGAAGCCGAGCTTGCTGAGGATGCGTTCGACGTGGCCCTCGGCGGTGCGGCGGGCGATCACCAGGCGGTCGGCGATCTGCTGGTTGGCGAGGCCCTCGGCGACAAGTTCGGCGACCTCTCTCTCCCGGCGGGTGAGGCGGACGTCGGGCTGGGGGCGTTCGCCGGTGGGCTGTTCGGGGCGGTGTTCGTCGAGGGCGTGGCCGACGATGTCCGTGAGCCCGAGTCCGGCACCGTACTCGTAGGACCGCTCGTAGGCGGCCGTTCCGAGGGCTTCGCGTACCCGGGTCTCGGTGTCGTGGCGGCCGGAGTTGAGGGCGGCGGAGCCCCAGCGGTTGCGGTCGACGTCGGCCCAGATGCGGTCGGCGCCGCCGAGCAGGACGGCGGCGCGGTCGTGGGCGCCGGTCCGGCTCGCGGTGTGGGCCAGCAGGTCGAGGGTGAGGCCGATGCCGACGACGTCGTGCACGGCGAGTTTGAGGCGCAGGGCCTCGCGGGCGTGCCGTTCGGCCTGCCGGTGGTCCTGCCGCACGCTGTGGGCGAGGGCCAGCATGCGGTGGACGTACGACAGCACCCATTCCTCGCCGTGCCGTTCGCACAGCCGGCGGGTCTCCTCGCAGACCTCGATGGCCTGGTCGGCCTCGCCCAGGAAGCCGAGGGCGCAGGCGAGTTCGACGCGGTCGAGGCCGACGAGGCTGAGGTGCTGGCCGGGGGCGCGGCCGCGGGCGACGGCGGCCCGGAAGTGGTCGAGGGCGGCGGGCAGGTCGTCGCTGAACAGGGTGATCACGCCGAGGACGTACTCGGCGTGCGCCGCCTCCGCCGGGTCGCCGAGCCGCCGGGCCAGGGTGCGGGCCTCTTCGGCGCGGCGGTGGCCTCGGGTGAGGTCCTCGGGGCAGAGCGCGAGCAGTCCGGAGACCCACAGGGCGCGGGCGCGTTCGGGGGTCGGTTCCGGGTTGGCGTCGAGGGCGCGGTCGAGCCAGTAGCGGCCCTCGCGGGGGGCGCCGCAGGCGTGCCAGTAGAACCAGAGGGTGCCGGCCAGGCGCAGGGCGGCGAGGGCTTCGCCGGGGGTGGTGAGGCTGAAGTCGAGGGCGGCGCGCAGGTTGTCCTGGTCGGCGCGCAGCCGGGCCACGATCTCCCGCTGGCCGGGCCCGAACCAGGCGCGTTCGCAGGCGGCGGCCCGCTGCTGCATCCAGTCCCGCTGGCGGCGGCGTGCGGCGGTCTCGTCCTCGGGTCTGTGCCGGAGTTTCTCCCACCCGTAGTGCCGGAGGGTGTCGAGGAGGCGGTAGCGCACACCGTCGGGGCCTGCTTCGCGGCACAGTACGGACTTGTCGACGAGCCCGGCGACGGCTTCCAGGACGTCGTAGGCGTGCAGCCCTTCCTCGTCCGCGCACACCGCCTCCGCCGTCTCCAGGTCGAAGCTGCCGGCCAGTACGGACAGCCGCGCCCACACCGACTGCTCCCGCTCGGTGCACAGGTCGTGGCTCCAGTCGACGGCTGCGCGCAGCGTCTGGTGGCGGGGGCGGGCCGCGGGGCTGCCTGCGGACAGCAGGCGGTAGCGGTCGTCGAGGCGGTCGAGGAGTTGTTCGACGCCGAGGACGCGCATCCGGACGGCGGCGAGTTCGATGGCGAGGGGGAGGCCGTCGAGGCGCCGGCACAGGCGGACGACGGCGGGCCGGTTGGCGGGCGTGAGCCGGAAGCCGGGGACGACGGCGGCGGCGCGGTCGGCGAAGAGGGCCACGGCCGGGTTGGCGTCGGCGGCGGAGAGGTCGCCGTCGGGGTCGGGGACCGGCAGGGGCCGTACTTCCAGGAGGTGTTCCTCGGTGAGGCCGAGGCGGTGCCGGCTGGTGGCGAGGATACGGACGCCGGTGGTGCCGCGCAGCAGGGCGGCGGCCAGTTCCGTGCAGGCGCCCAGCAGATGCTCGCAGTTGTCGACGACGAGGAGCAGCCGCCGGTCCCGTAAGTGCTCCACCAGCGCGTCCAGCGGCGGTTGTGCGGAGTGGTCGTGCAGGCCGAGGACGTCGGCGGCGGCGAGCGGTACGAGTGCCGGGTCGTGCAGCCCCGACAGGTGCACGAACCGCACGCCGTCCGGGAAGGCGCGGGCGACACGGGACGCCAGGCGTCCGGCCAGCCGGGTCTTGCCGACGCCGCCCGGGCCGGTCAGCGTGACCAGGCGGGCACGGGCCAGCAGTTCGCGGCCTTCGGTGAGTTCGGTCCGCCGGTCGACGAAGCTGGTCGTCTCGACCGGCAGACGACCGTCCCGGTGCGGCGCTGATCCGCCCATGATCAGCCAGTCCTCTGGGGTGGGGGGAGGGTTCGCCCTTGCGCGGACTGCAACTCTCCCCCGACGCCTACATATATGCACGTTCCGCTCACACCGACGGGTGCACTTTGCCGGGGACGGCGCCGGGTGAGGACGTCGTGCGTACACTGCGCGGACGCTCAATCCCCTGTCCGGCAGCCGTTTTTCGTTCGCTTTCGGCCACCGGTTCCCGGCCGACTCTTGACCTGACCATGCCAGGCACCCACGATGAGCGCCACACCCGCACCAGAACGTCGTACGTCGCGCGGAAGAACCACCCCCACGGCTCCACTCCCCCACTTCCGGAGACCCCGGAATCACTGGAGAAACAAGGAGATTTCATGCGACTTCGCATCCGCGGCTCAGGTGTGCGCAGCGGCAGACGCACCGCCGCGCTCGCCGCCCTGCTGGCCCTCGCCCTCGCGGCCCCGATCTCGGCGACGGCCACCGACGCCACCGCCGACGGGGCGGACCGGGCGTCGGCCTCGGCGGACGACATCCGCCAGTACGAGATCCATATGCACTCGACCGCCAAGGACCGTACGGCACTTCAGCGGTCGGGCGTGACCGTGGACGAGGTCCACAGTCACGGCGTCGTGATCTCCGGCCGCCCGGACCAGGTCAGGAAGCTGCGCTCACAGGGCTACGAGATCACCGCACTCGGCGCGGTCCCCGACCGGTCGGCCGGCGAGGACGACGTCCGGCTCTACGACTTCCCCTCCGGCGACTCCCGCTACCACAACTACGCGGAGATGACGAGCGAGATCAACTCGGTCGTCTCGGCGAACCCGGGCATCGCGAGCCAGCGCGTGATCGGTACGTCGTACCAGGGCCGGAACATCGTCGCCATCAAGATCAGCGACAACGTGGCGAGCGACGAGTCCGAACCGGAGGTGCTGTTCACCCACCACCAGCACGCCCGTGAACACCTCACCGTCGAGATGGCGCTGTATCTGCTGCGGGAGCTGACCTCCGACTACGGCACGGACTCACGCGTCACCAGCATGGTGAACAACCGGGAGATCTGGATCATCCCGGACCTCAACCCGGACGGTGGTGAGTACGACATCGCGACCGGCTCCTACCGGTCGTGGCGCAAGAACCGGCAGCCCAACTCCGGTTCGTCGTACGTCGGTACGGACCTGAACCGGAACTGGAACTACCGGTGGGGCTGCTGCGGCGGGTCGTCCGGCTCGCCGTCCTCGGACACCTACCGGGGCTCGGCGCCCGAATCCGCGCCCGAGGTCAAGGTGGTCGCGAACTTCGTGCGCAGCCGGGTCGTCGGCGGGACGCAGCAGATCAAGGCCGGCATCGACTTCCACACGTACAGCGAGCTGGTGTTGTGGCCGTTCGGGTACACGTACTCCGACACGACCACCGGGATGACGGCCGACGACCGGAACGCCTTCGCCGCGGTGGGGCAGAAGATGGGTGCCAGCAACGGCTACACGGCTGAGCAGTCCAGCGACCTGTACATCACCGACGGGTCGATCGACGACTATCTGTGGGGCTCGCAGAAGATCTTCGGGTACACCTTCGAGATGTATCCGTCCTCCGCGTCCGGGGGCGGGTTCTACCCGCCCGATGAGGTGATCGAGCGGGAGACCTCGCGGAACCGGGATGCGGTGCTGCAGCTTCTGGAGAACGCGGACTGTATGTACCGGTCCATCGGCAAGGAAGCCCAGTACTGCAGTTAGTCGGCGTCCTCTTCGAAGTAGGCGTCGAGGACGTCGTCCAGTTGTGAGTCCCACTCCTTGTGCTGGGACTTCGACGTGGCCTCGATCTCGATGGGGTACCAACGGCGGTCCGGCGTGTGCACGGTCACGGTGAACCGCTTGCCGAAACGCGGGGACTCCGTCTCGATCGCGCCGATCTCGTCCCAGCGGAACTCGCACTTCTCGTCGTCGAGGCTCAGGCGTACGCCCCTGGCGTCGGCGACGATGCGTGCGCGGCGGTCGGCGGCCTCGAAAACGGGGCCGTCGGCCGCCTCGGCCTCCTCGGCGTCCGAGGCTTCCTCCACCGGGGCCTCCTCGGGGGCCGCGTCCTCGACGGGGGCCGCCTCCTCGGGCTCGACCGCGTCCTCGGGCTCGGCGGCCTTCTCCGGCGCCGTGAACCCGGGGATGTGGGCCGGGTTGACGCCGGCGTCCAGGGGCTGACTGCTCGTACCTATGCGCTGCTCCACAGCGGAGCAGTATGGTCGACGATCCTGTGTCCGAGACAGTCAGCCCCTACTTTGTTATACGAAGATGCTCAATGCGGCGGCCACCACGAACCCGGCGACGGACAGCACCGACTCCAGCACGGTCCAGGTCTTGAGCGTGTCCCGCTCGCTGATGCCGAAGTACTTGGCCACGATCCAGAAGCCGCCGTCGTTGACGTGCGAGGCGAAGATCGAGCCGGCGGAGATGGCCATGATGACCAGCGCGACGAAGGCCTGCGAGTGGTCACCCTCGGCGAGCAGAGGGGCGACGATTCCGGCCGTCGTCACGATGGCCACCGTCGCCGAGCCCTGGGCGACCCGCAGCACCACGGAGATCAGGTAGGACAGGACGATCACCGGGAGGCCGACGTCGTTGAAGGTGTCGGACAGGGCCTGGGCGACGCCGCTCGCCTTGAGGACGGCGCCGAAGACACCGCCCGCACCGACCACCAGCAGGATGTTGCCGACCGGCTTCAGGGACGAGGTCGACACCGTCTCCAGGGACTTGCGGGACCAGCCGCGGCGGATGCCGAGGACGTAGTAGGCCAGCAGCAGCGCGATGGTGAGGGCCACGAACGGGTGCCCGAAGAACTCGATCACCGAGCGCAGGGTGGAGGGGTCCAGGGCGATCGACGAGAACGTGGCGGCCAGGATGAGGATCAGCGGCGTACCGATGATGGCGAGGACCGTGCCGAGGGCGACCGGCTGCTCGCGGGGCTCCACGCCGGCCGCGCGCTGCTCGGCGAGGACGGCCTGCTTGGCCTCGCCCGCCGCCTCGACCATGTCCTGCGGTACGGCGACGAAGATGCGGCGGCCGATCCACGAGGAGAACACCCAGGCGGCCAGCACTGCCGGGATGCCGCAGACGATGCCCATGAGGATGACCCAGCCGAGGTCCACCCGGAGGAGACCGGCGGCGGCCACCGGGCCCGGGTGCGGGGGCAGGAAGGCGTGGGTCATGGAGAGGCCGGCCAGCAGGGGCAGGCAGTAGAGCAGGATCGACTTGCCCGAGCGCTTGGCGGCGGCGTAGACGATCGGCGCGAGGACGAAGATGCCGACGTCGAAGAAGACCGGGACACCGAAGATCAGGCCCGTGAGGCCCATGGCGAGCGGGGCGCGCTTCTCGCCGAAGAGGTTGAGGAGACGGGACGCCAACACCTCGGCGCCACCGCTGACTTCGAGGATCGCGCCCAGCATGGTGCCCAGGCCGATGATGATCGCGACATGGCCGAGGATGCCGCCCATGCCGGACTCGATGGTGGAGACGGCGTCCGAACGCTGGACCGTGCCGAAGAGTTCGGTGACCGAGAGGCCGGCCAGCAGGCCGACGACTATGGAGACGGCGAGGAGGGCCACGAAGGGCTGGAGCCGGGTCTTGATGATCAGGAAGAGGAGGAGGGCGATGCCGATCGCGGCGACGGTCAGGAGTCCTGCCGTGCCGTCGATGAGAAGGAGCAGTCCGCCGGTGTGGGGTGGGGTCTCCGCGGGGGCGGATGCGGCGAGCGGGAGGGACAGTGGGGACATTTGTGGGTCCTCTGCGTCAGCACGTACTGCTTTCGGGCAGGGCGGATCGCGGCACGGCGCCCCGGTGGGCGCCGTGCCGTTGACGAAGGTGCGGGAGTGAGGGTGCGTCAGCCGAGCACGGCGAGCGCGTCGATCTCGACGAGGAGCCCGGCGGGCAGACCGACGTAGACCGTCGTGCGCGCGGCGGGCGGCTGGGTCAGGCCCTGCGCCTCGAAGTAGGCGTTGTAGATCTCGTTCATCTCGGCGAAGTGGGCGACGTCCGTGAGGTAGACGCGGATCATCATCACGTCGTCCCAGGAGGCGCCGCCCTCCTCGAGGATCGCCTTGACGTTGGCGAGGGTCTGCAGGGTCTGCTCGCGCAGGGTGGGGCCGGCCGGCGTCGGGGGCTTGCCCTCCTCGGCGGGCAGGAAGCCGACCTGGCCGGCGACCTGAAGGATGTTGCCCTTCTTCACGCCGTGGGAGAACTTCGCGGGCGGGGTGGTGTGGGTCTTGGGGGTGAGGGCGGTCTTCTCGGTCATACGACGTCCTTGGTCGGGGTCCTTCCGGAGTACTCGCCGCTGATCGCGTCCGCGGCGCGGCGGACCAGCGGGAGCAGGGTGAGGAGTTCGTCGGCGGTGACGACGACGTTGGGGGCGGACACCGACATCGCGGCGACGACCCGGCCGTCGGCGC
Source organism: Streptomyces sp. NPDC059866 (assembly GCF_042731325.1). Taxonomy (NCBI): domain Bacteria; kingdom Bacillati; phylum Actinomycetota; class Actinomycetes; order Kitasatosporales; family Streptomycetaceae; genus Streptomyces; species Streptomyces sp. NPDC059866. The sequence continues at coordinate 98,303 of NZ_JBHWJT010000008.1, forward strand.
CGCGGATGGGCGCCGCGACGCAGTTGATGGACTCCTCGTGGCCACCGAGGTCGGTGGCCCAGCCCTGTTCGCGCACCTTCGTGAGTTCCTTGAGGAAGGCCCCGGCGTTGGGGGTCGAACGGGCCGTGTACAGGGGGTAGTCGAGCTTCTCCGCGACGGCCCGGCGCTCGTGCTCGGGCAGGTCGGCGAGGAGGAGCTTGGCGACGGCGGCGACCGTGATGGCGACCGGTTTGCCGATCCGGGAGTACATGCGCACCGGGTAGCGGCTCTCCACCTTGTCGATGTAGAGGACCTCGTCCTCCTCGTACACCGCGAGGTGCACGGTGTGTCCGCACTGCTCGTTCAGCCGTACGAGGTGAGGGTGGGCGATCTCGCGGATGTCGAGGTTCTCCATCGCCTCCTGGGCGAGCGCGAAGATGCGGGCGCCGAGGCGGTAGCGCTGGTCGGACTGGCGGTAGACGAAGCCGTGCTCGTGGAGCGTGCGCAGGAGGCGCAGGGCGGTGGACTTGTGCACGCCGAGGCGGTCGGCGACCTGTCCGAGATCGGCGGGTCCCTCGGCGAGCAGCGGCAGGATGCTCAGGGCGCGGTCGACGGTCTGGCTCATGGGGTGCGTACCTCCTCCGGGGCCCGATCAACGGCGTGCGTCCAGCCGGGGCCGAGTCGCAGTCTCCCCCACGCCTCGGCATCGAGGGCGGCAAGGCGGTCGGCGTGGGCGCGGGTGGGGGGTGTGGCGAGGTCGCCGGGGGCGGTGAGGGCGGCGGCGGCCGTGAGGTGACCGTGGCGGAGGCGGTCGCGGACAGGGAGGTCTCGGAGGGTGGCGGACAGGAAGCCGGCGGCGAAAGCATCACCGGCACCGACAGCGGCTGCAACGTCGACATCGAGGGAGGGGACAAAGGTGGCGGTGCCGGTGGCGTCGGCAAGGCCTTCGGTGGCGTGATCAAACGCGGTGGCACCACCCTTTCCCTGCTTGACCACCACTGTCCCCGGCTCAGGCAGCGCCTCCAGGATCGCGCGCCCACCATGAAGCCCCCACGCCTCCCGCGCCTCGTCATCGCCGACGAAGACGATGTCCGCCCTGCGCGCCAGCTCCAGCAGCACAGCAGGGCCGTCGCCGTCGGCGGACCACAGCCCAGGTCGGTAATTGACGTCGAAGGACACCAGCGGGCGGTCCGGACCCGGAGCCGTCAGCTCACGCATCAACTCAAGACAGTCCCCGGACAGCGCTGCCGTGATTCCCGACAGGTGGAGAATCCGCCCCGCCCGCACCGCCGGCATGTCCACGTTGGTCACGGCCATCGCCGACGCCGCCGACCCCGCCCGGTAGTACGCCACCTCGTGACCGTCGCCCGCCCGGTCCCCGGCCGTACGGAAGTACACGCCCGTCGGACGGGCAGGGTCCCGGCGGACGGACGACACGTCGACGCCGTACGCGCCGATCGCCTCGACCAGGTGGTCGCCGAAGCCGTCCGCGCCCACCCTGCTGACCCACCGCGTCGTATGCCCGGCCGCCGCCATCACGCACGCCACATTCGACTCCGCGCCGCCGATGGCGCGGTCGAAGGAGGGGACGTCGGCGAGGCGGCCCGGGCGGGTGGGCAGGAAGGTGACCATGGACTCGCCGAGCGCGACGACGTCCACGACGTCGGGGGCGGTGGTGGGGCCGGTGGCGGTCACGATGGTCGGGACTCCTCGTCGTCTCGCGGGGCGGCGGCTCCGTTGACCCCGCGTTGGCCGAGATGTTAGACAGCGGTAAGCGATATACGCAATGAATGTTGCAATACATGCAACGCACCTGATGAGGGAGGCCCCATGGCCGGAGAAGCGCTCGCCCGCCTCGCCGAGGAACGCGTCGACCACCGCTTCAAGGGCCTTCCGCCGGATGCCGACGGGCTGACGGTCGGCGAGCTGGCCGCCCAGCGCCGCAACCTGTTCACCGACGGCTTCACCACGCCCGTCCTGGCCCTGTCCGCCGAGCACCTGGAGCACAACCTCGCGCTCATGGCGCGGTACGCGAGCCGGCACGGCCTCGCCTTCGCCCCGCACGGCAAGACCTCCATGGCCCCACAGCTCTTCCACCGCCAGGTCGAACGCGGCGCGTGGGGCATCACGCTCGCCGTGCCGCACCAGGTGCGGGTGGCGCGGGCGTTCGGCGTCCGGCGGATCTTCCTCGCGAACGAGCTGGTGGACGCCGCGGCCCTGCGCTGGATCGCCGCGGAACTGGCCGCCGACCCGGACTTCCGTTTCATCTGTTACGTCGACTCCGTGCGCGGTGTGGAGCAGATGGCCGCGGCCCTGCACGGGAGCCCCCGTCCCGTGGACGTCGTGGTCGAGCTGGCCGCCGGCGACGGCGCCCGCACCGGGGCCCGTACGGAGGCGGAGTGCGCGGCGATCGCGGAGGCGGTGGCGGCCGTGCCCGCCCTGCGTCTGGTCGGCGTCGCGGGCTACGAGGGCGAGGTGCCGCAGGCGACCCCGGAGCGGGTGCGCGCCTGGCTGCGCAGGCTGGTGGCGCTGGCCGCGGACTTCGACAAGGCCGGACGGTTCCAGGGCCTGGACGAGATCGTCGTCAGCGCGGGCGGCAGCGCCTGGTTCGACGCGGTGGCCGACGTGTTCGCCGAGGTCCCCGAACTGACCGCCCCCGTACTGAAGTTGCTGCGCTCGGGCGCGTACGTCTCGCACGACGACGGCCACTACCGCAAGCTGACCCCCTTCACCCGCGTCCCGGAGGAGGGCGCCCTGGAGCCCGCGTTCCGCCTGTGGGCGCAGGTCGTCTCCCGCCCCTCCCCCGGGCAGGCCTTCGTCAACGCGGGCAAGCGGGACGCGGCCTACGACCTGGACCTGCCCTTCGCCCAGGTGGTGCGCCGCGACGGTGCCGAGCGCCCGGCGACCGGCATCGAGGTCACCGCCCTGTCCGACCAGCACGCCTGGCTGCGCACCGCGCCGGAGGCGGATCTGGAGGTCGGGGACTGGCTCGGCATGGGCCTGTCCCACCCGTGCACGTCGTTCGACAAGTGGCAGCTGATCCCGGTGGCCGAGGCGGACGGCACGGTCGTCGAGTACATCCGTACGTTCTTCTAGGAGGCCCGGTATGGAAGACCTCGTCATCCGTGACGCGGACGTCGTGGACGGCAGCGGCGCCCCCGCGTACCGCGCCGATGTGGTGGTGAACGACGGCCGGATCGTGTCGATCGTCCAGGAGGCAGCGGCGGCCGGCTGCCAACGCCCCAGCGCCATGAGGGAGTTGGACGCCGAGGGCCTGGTCCTCTCGCCCGGCTTCATCGACATGCACGCACACAGCGACCTCGCTCTCCTGCGCGACCCCGACCACAGCGCGAAGGCCGCGCAGGGCGTCACCCTGGAGGTCATCGGCCAGGACGGACTGTCGTACGCCCCGGTCGACGACCGCACCCTCGCCGAGGTCCGCCGCGCCATCACCGGCTGGAACGGGTACGGCGACGACATCGACGTCGACTGGCGGTCGGTGGGCGAGTACCTGGACCGCCTGGACCGGGGCATCGCCGTGAACGCGGCGTACCTGATCCCGCAGGGGACGGTCCGCGCGCTCGCCGTCGGCTGGGAGGACCGGGAGGCCACGCCGGAAGAGCTGGACCGGATGCGGCAGTTGGTCGCCGAGGGCCTGGAGCAGGGCGCGGTCGGGATGTCGTCCGGGCTCACCTACACGCCCGGCATGTACGCCAAGGATGCCGAACTGACCGAGCTGTGCCGGGTGGTGGCGGCCTACGGCGGTTATTACTGCCCGCATCACCGCTCGTACGGCGCGGGCGCGCTGGAGGCGTACGAGGAGATGGTGGCGCTGGCCCGGGAGGCGGGCTGCCCGCTCCACCTCGCCCACGCCACCATGAACTTCGGCGTGAACAAGGGCCGCGCGCCGGAGCTGCTGTCCCTGCTGGACGACGCGCTCGCCGCCGGGGCGGACATCAGCCTGGACACCTACCCGTACACCCCCGGCTCCACCACCCTGGCGGCGCTGCTGCCGAGCTGGGCGAGCGAGGGCGGCCCTCAGGAGATCCTGCGGCGGCTGGCGGACGAGGAGACCGCCGAGCGGATCCGCTACGACCTGGAGGTGACCGGCGCGGACGGCTGCCACGGCGTGCCCGTCGAGTGGGACACGATCGAGATCTCGGGCGTGAGCGACCCCGCCCTCGGCGCCTACGTCGGCCGTACGGTCGAGGACTCCGCCGCGCTGCGCGGCGAGGCCCCCTGGGTCACCGCCCGCCGTCTGCTGGTCGAGGACCGGCTGGGCCCGACGATCCTCCAGCACGTCGGCCACGAGGAGAACGTGCAGGCGATCATGCGGCACCCGGTGCACACCGGCGGCTCCGACGGCATCCTCCAGGGCGCGAAGCCGCACCCGCGCGCGTACGGCACGTTCCCGCACTACCTCGGCCGGTACGTACGGAAGCTGGGGGTGCTGTCACTGGAGGAGTGCGTGGCCCACCTCACCTCGCGCCCGGCGGCGCGGCTGCGGCTGCCGGACCGCGGGCTGGTCCGCGAGGGGTACCGGGCCGACCTGGTCCTCTTCGACCCGGCGACCGTCGCGGCGGGTTCCACCTTCGAGCAGCCCCGCACTCTCCCGACGGGCATCCCGCATGTGCTGGTCGACGGCCGGTTCGTCATCGAGGACGGCCGGCGCACGGACGTACTGGCGGGGCGGGCGGTCCGCCGCACTCCGGTGTGACCGCCCGCCCGTCACGTTCCTACGGCTTGGGCAGGGTGCAGCCGCTCGCCGAGAGGTCGAGCTTGTTGTCGATGCCGAAGCAGGCGGCGAGCTGGTAGGTCTGCTGGGCGTAGTTGATGCCCTGGCGGACGGTGACGTTGCCGTTCGCGTCGACCTCGCAGGGGTTGTTCATCGTGCAGCGCTCACCGTCCGTGTTGCCGGTGTTGTTGACGGCGACGACGCGGCCGGTGCTCTGGTCGACGACGGGCGAACCCGACGTACCGCCGATGGTGTTGCAGGCGGAGGTGTAACGGACGGAGTCCTTCCAGGTCCAGTCGGCCTCCTTCAGTCCGTACGCGAAGCCGTCTATGGAGCAGTTGTAGATCCGCTTCCAGTAGCCGGAGACGACGCTGATGGCGGTGCCGGCGGTCGGGCGCGTGTCGCTGAGCGTCAGGGGGCTGATGCCGTACGAGCTGCTGATCTGCGCGTAGGTGGTGGTGAGCTGGTAGACCGCCACGTCCGTGTCGGTCATCGTCGAGTAGGCGATCTTGTTGGCGCGCAGGGTCGCGACCCGCGCACCGGAGGAGTTCAGCAGGCCGAAGCTGCGGCTGGAGGCCTGGTCGACGACGACCTCGCCGGGGCCGGGGAAGCCGGACTCCAGGCAGTGGCCGTTGGTCATCACGAGCGCCGGGTCGTTGTCCTCGGAGTCCGGCATGCGGACGACGGAGCCGGAGCAGTTGCTGAGCGAGACGGTGCCGGCGAAGTCGACGGCCTGGGCCGACGGTGCGGTGAGCCGCGACACGCTCGCCGTGGCGGACGTGACCACGTCGTGGACCACGGACGTGATCGTGTCCGTGTCCGTGTCCGCGGCCGTGCTCGAGCCCGTGGGGGTGGGCTCGGCCGCGACCGCGGGGGCCGCGCCGGCCCCGGCCATCGCCAGGGCCGAGAGCGCGACGACGAGAGGTTTTCTCATGTGTGGGGGTCCCCTCTTGCGACGAGGGCGACCGGAAATCTTCCGGTCGCCCGCAGGTTTGTCATGCGCATTGTGATGCCGCGCATGCGAGGGGACAAGGAGATGTTCCTGGCCGGGGACCGTTTCACGCCGGACGTCGCCGGATCTCCACGATCACCGCATGGGATCACCCCAAGAGGGCAGCTAGCGGGGGTCTTTGGTGCCGCCCTGCCCGCGTCCGGGATTGTCCTTCGTCCGGTCCGGGGACGAGGTGGTCGTGACGGGAGCGGAGGTCGTCGTCGCGTCGGCGGTGGGGGACCCGGTCGAGGAGTCCTTCGTCTTCGTCCCGGCCGAGGCGGAGCCGCTCACCGAGGGGGACGGGTCAGCAGACGCCGAGCCGGACGATTTCCCGGTGCCCGACGGGCGGTCTGCCCGCGCCGCGTCCGGCGCCGAGGCCCCGCCCGATTCCGTGGGCACCGCGGACTCCCCGGTCGTGGACCCCGTGCGGTCGTCCTTGTCCTGGGCCCCCCCGGACGGCGAACCCGAGAAGGAGAACCCGGCGATCAGCGCGGCCGCCGAGACGGCACCCACCGCTCCCGCGGCCACCGCCACGCGGCGGTTCCGCCAGGCCGACGGCTTCCGCCGGGACCGGCGTCCGCCGCGCGAAGCCCCCTCGCCCACTTTCGGCAGCTCCGCCGTCTCGTCGTACGTGTTCTGCCAGCCGTGAGCCGTGGCCGGGTCCGCGTACTCCTCGTACGCCGGAACGGCGTCGGCCTGCGGGTGATACACGTTCGGGGGACCCTGGGGCTCCCCGCCCCCCGGGCTCCCGCCGTGGGCGTCGTACGCGCCAGTGGCATTGTTCGCGGCATTCACGCTGTTCGTCCGTCTTCGAACCGAGGCGACCTGGACATGACCGCGCATTGTAGAGGCTGAAGTGACTCCTGGGACAGCGTGCGCCCATATCCACCCAAACGGTCGCGTCTCATGTGGCGGAAAGCACGACCCGCGTTGCGTTACCCCGCCGTAAGCTCCCTGACATGCAGGTGATCCAGTCGACCAAGCTCGCCAACGTCTGTTACGAGATCCGGGGCCCGGTACTCGAGGAGGCGATGCGGCTCGAGGCGGCCGGACACCGCATTCTCAAGCTGAACACCGGCAACCCGGCGGCCTTCGGCTTCGAGTGCCCGCCGGAGATCCTGGAGGACATCCTCCGCAATGTCTCCACGGCCCACGGCTACGGCGACGCCAAGGGCCTGCTGGCCGCACGCCGGGCCGTCGTCATGCACAACCAGACCCTCGGCATCGAGACGGACGTCGAGCACGTCTTCATCGGCAACGGCGTCTCCGAACTGATCACCATGGCGATGCAGGGCCTGCTGGACGACGGGGACGAGGTCCTCGTACCGGCCCCGGACTACCCGCTGTGGACGGCCGCCGTCTCCCTGTCCGGCGGTACGGCCGTGCACTACCGATGCGACGAGCAGTCCGACTGGATGCCGGACCTCGCCGACGTCGAGCGCAAGGTCACCGACCGCACCAAGGCGCTCGTCATCATCAACCCGAACAACCCGACCGGCGCGGTCTACGACGAGGCCGTGCTCAAGGGCCTGACGGACATCGCCCGCCGGCACAACCTGCTGGTCTGCTCGGACGAGATCTACGACAAGATCCTCTACGACGGCGCCACGCACACCCCCACCGCGGCGGTCGCCCCCGACCTGCTCACCCTCACCTTCAACGGCATGTCGAAGGCGTACCGGGTGGCCGGCTACCGGGTGGGCTGGATGTCGATCTCCGGCCCGCGCGCCCACGCCGACTCCTACATCGAGGGCCTGACGATCCTGGCGAACATGCGCCTGTGCGCGAACATGCCGGGCCAGCACGGGGTCGTCGCCGCGCTGAGCGGACGCCAGTCGGTCAACGACCTCGTCCTGCCGGGCGGGCGCCTGCGCGAGCAGATGGACGTGGCCTACGAGATGCTGACGCAGATCCCCGGCGTCACCTGCGTCCGCCCCAAGGGGGCGCTGTATCTCTTCCCGCGCCTCGACCCCAAGGTCTTCAAGATCAAGGACGACCGCCGGATGGTCCTGGACCTGCTGCGCCGGGAGAAGATCATGGTCGTCCACGGCACGGGCTTCAACTGGCCGGAACCGGACCACTTCCGGGTCGTGACGCTCCCGACGGTCGTTGATCTACGGGACGCGGTCGGCAGGATCGGCACGTTCCTGGACGGCTACAGCCAGCACTGACGCTCACGCTGCGTGGACAGCCGGCTCACTTTTGTGAACGACTCAACTTTAGACGAAATCCAAGCTAGGATGTCTTCTGTCGAACACAGGAGGCCATCCCATGTACGAGCCGATCCGCACCAAGTCGGTCCACACGACGATGGCCGGCAGCACCACCGACTTCCCCCACCGCTCCCGTGAGGAAGAGCTGGACATCCAGCTCGCGGGCCATCTCGCGGCACTGCTCGCCGTCACCGACGAGCTGCGCGCGCTGGCCCCGTCCGCCGACCTGGACACCGCGGCCACCCGGCTCGCCGACCAGGTGGCCCGGCTGCGGGGAGGAGCCGCGCCGGCCCGCACGTCGGTGACCGCGACCACCGCCGAGCCGCATCTCGCCGCCCTGCACCGACGCGCCCACACCCTCGCGGGCCGCGCCCTGGTCGTCGCGGCGTCCCGCGCGGACACGGCGGCGGCGATTCTCACGGCGGAACGCATGGACGCGCATGCCGCTGCGCTGGAGCCCCGCGAGGTCGCGTCCCGCTGAGCCCTCCGGGCTCCCCGACGGTCCCGGTTCGCCGTAGGGCGGTTTGTGGGTGGGCGGCTTCCGGTTGTTTGTGGTTGATCGCGCCCACGGTGGGGGTCCCCCGCTCGAGCGAAGCCGAGAGTGGGGGAGGAGCCGCATATTGATTGCAGCCCCGCACCCCTTAGGGCGTTGCGCTGCCGGGACCGGTAAGTCACCGGTCGTTCACCCGTCTCGCCCGGGAACGTTGGGTTCCGGGAGCACGCTCCCGGCGTGAGACGTATCGCAGGTATCGTCCTCGCGGTTGTGCTGATCGGCGGAGTGGTGGCAGCCGTCGTAGCGGGCCGGGACAACGGGGACCAGGGCACGGCAACGAAGACCGTGCGCGCAGTGATCGGGTCGGAGAAGGCCGAGTTCTTCGCCGACCCGAAGGTGGTGGACGCCCTGGCCGCCAAGGGCTACACCGTGGAGACGGAGACGTCCGGCTCGTGGGCCATGGAGGGGCTGGACCTGAAGGGCTACGACCTCGCCTTTCCGTCCAGCAAGGCGCCGTCGGACGCGCTCGCCGAGAAGTACGGCGTCCAGCAGCCGCTGCCGCGGCCCTTCTACTCGCCGCTCGTCGTCGTCGCGCATCGGGGCGCCGCCGAGGTGCTGGCCGCCAACCGTCTCGTCACCCTCGACAAGAACCACGGCACCCTCGACATGGGCGCCTACCTCGACGCCGCCCGTGACGACCGCACCTGGCAGCAGCTCAAGGGGGCGGAGAAGTACGGGGAGTTGACCGGCACTCTCTACATCACCAGCACCGACCCCGTGACCTCCAACTCCGGTGCCCTCTACCTCGCCGCCGCCTCCTACGTCGACAACGACGGCCGGGTCGTCGCGAGCGACGCCGACGTCGAGCGGACCGCCCCCCTGCTGCGCAAGCTGGTCACCGTCCAGGGCGCCCAGCAGTCCAGCTCGGACGGCGCGTTCCGGGACTTCATCAGCGGCGCCGGCAACCCGCTCGTCCTCGTCTACGAGTCCCAGGTCGCCGCACTGCTCACGCAGGGCCAGGGCGTGGACGACCTCACCGTCCTCTACCCGGACACCACCACGACCAGCGACCACACCGTCGTACCCCTCACCGAGGAGGGCCGCGAGGTCGGCGAACTCCTCTCCTCCGACCCGGAGTTGCGCAAGCTGGCCGTCCGGCACGGGTTCCGTCCGCAGGGCGCCACCGGCGAGTTCACGTCGGCCACCGCCGGCCACACCGACTACCTCAACCAGAAGCTGACCGGCGTACGGCAGGCGCCCGTGCCCACCTCCGCGGTGCTGCACGAGATGGCGCGCCGGGCGCGCGGATAGGGGGATCAGCAGATGACCGACTACGGCAGCAGCACCAGCCAGAACACCAGCCCCAGTCACGACGACACCTTCACCCTCATCCCGCCCGAGCCCGTCGCCCGGGTCCCGCGGGAGAAGGCCGGCGGGCTCGTGCCCGTCGACGACGGTGTCCGCGACGACATGGCCCGCAAGGCCTCCGACTACGTCGCCGGACTCGCCGCCCTCGACGCCCGCTCGCCCGAGTTCGCCGGCAAGGTCGGCGAGATCACCGCCCTCGGCGCCGGTGAGATGCGCACCGCGGCCGCGCAGTCCAACCGCATGCTGGAGCGGACCGTGCGGAGTCTGCCGTCCAAGGGCGGGGACGCGCAGTCGCAGGTGGCGGGGTCGCTCGTCGAACTGCGCAGGGTCGTGGAGGATCTGGATCCGCGTGATCTGCCCGCCGCCAAGGGGCGGAAGTTCCTGTCCCGGCTGCCGGGCGGCAACAAGCTGCGCGATCACGTCGCCAAGTACGCCTCCGCACAGGGCACCCTGAACAAGATCGTCGGCTCCCTGCGCGGCGGGCAGGACGAACTGCGCCGGGACAACGCCGCGTTGCAGACCGAGCGGGTGCGGCTGTGGGAGACCATGGGCAAGCTCCAGGAGTACGTCGTCCTCACCGAGGCCCTGGACACGGCGGTCGAGCAGCACATCGCCGGTGTCGGGACGGGCGACCCGCAGGCCGCCGACTCGCTGCGCGCGGACGTCCTCTTCCCCGTCCGGCAGAAGCACCAGGACCTGCTCACCCAACTCGCGGTGTGCGCACAGGGCTACCTCGCCATGGACGTCGTACGCCGCAACAACGACGAGCTGATCAAGGGCGTCGACCGGGCGGCCACGACCACGGTCTCGGCGCTGCGTATCTCCGTCATGCTCGCCTCCGCCCTCGACAACCAGAAGAAGGTCGTCGACCAGGTCAACGCACTGCGGGGCACGACGGAGGACCTGATCCGGGGCAATGCCGAGATGCTCGCCACGCAGTCCGGCGAGATCCAGCGCATCGCCGCCGACCCGGCGGTCGGCGCGGAGACGCTGCGCTCGGCTTTTCAGCAGATCTATCGCACGTTGGACGCCATCGACACGTACAAGGTCCAGGCCACCGAAGCGATGGCCACGACCGTCGAGTCGCTGACCGCCGAACTCCAGCACGCCTCCGCCTACCTGGACCGCAGCCGCTCGCAGAGCGCCCTGGAAGGGGGCCTGGCATGAGACGCCCGCTCGCCCTCGCCGTCGCGGCGCTGGCCCTGCTGACGGCCTGCACGACGGGCCAGGACGACGGGCCGGACGAGGACACCCAGGCCTACCGGCCCGGCACCCTGCGCGTCCTCGCCTCCAGCGAGCTCAGCGACATGACGGACGTCCTGGACCGGGTCCGTGAGGAGACCGGCATCACCGTCCGGCCCACCTACATGGGCACCCTCGACGCCGTCGACCTGCTCGCGCGGGGCAGGGCGGACGGGGCGTACGACGCGGTGTGGCTGTCCTCCAACGACTACCTGCGGCTGCGCCCGGAAGCGGCGAAGAAGGTCGTGTCGGAGACACCGGTCATGTCGAGCCCGGTCGCGATCGGCGTCAAGCCGGCCACCGTCAAGGCCCTCGGCTGGCAGCCGGAGGACGTCACCTGGTCCGATGTCGAGCAGGCCGTGCGCGACGGCGGCCTCACCTACGGCATGACCGACCCGGCCCGCTCCAACTCCGGCTTCTCCGCCCTCGTCTCCGTCGCCTCCGCCCTCTCCGGCGCCCAGTCCGCGCTCACGGACGCGGACGTGCAGAAGGCGACTCCCCGTCTGAAGGAGTTCTTCCGGGGGCAGCAGCTGACGTCGGGGTCGTCGGGCTGGCTGGCGAGCGCGTACGAGCGGCGCGGCACTGTCGACGCGCTGCTCAACTACGAGTCGGTCCTGAAGGGCATCCCCGGTCTGACGGTGATCCGCCCCACCGACGGTGTCGTCACCGCGGACTACCCGCTCTCGTCCCTCGCCTCCGCGGGTGCCCCGGCCCGCGAGGACGTCCGCCGGCTGACCGAGTCCCTGCGCTCCCCGGAGATCCAGCGCGCGATCACCGACGGCACGCACCGCCGCCCGGTCGTCGCCTCCGTGCAGCCCGCGACCGGCCTGGACACCACCCGTCGGCGCGAGCTGCCCTTCCCGGGCAGCCGGTCCGTCGCCGACGGGCTGCTCGACTCGTACCAGAACGAGCTGCGCCGCCCGTCCCGCACGGTGTACGTGCTGGACACCTCGGGCTCGATGGAGGGCGACCGGCTGGCCGGGCTGAAGAAGGCGCTGACCGGCCTGACCGGCGACTTCCGGGAGCGGGAGGAGGTGACGCTGATGCCGTTCGGGTCGGATGTGAAGAGCGTACGGACCCATGTCGTGGACCCGGAGGATCCGAAGACCGGGCTCGACGGGATCCGGCGGGACACCGAGGCGTTGACGGCCGAGGGCGACACCGCGATCTACACCTCGCTGGAGAAGGCGTACGAGCAGCTGAGGGCGGACCGTGACACGTTCACGTCGATCGTGCTGATGACGGACGGGGAGAACACGACCGGTGCGACCGCCGGCGACTTCGAGGACTTCCACGGTGCGCTCACCGGCGGCCAGAAGGACATCCCCGTCTTCCCCATCCTGTTCGGCGACTCCGACCGTTCCGAGCTGGAGCACATCGCCGAACTGACCGGCGGCCGCCTCTTCGACGCCCAGCAGGGCTCGCTGGACGGCGCCTTCGAGGAGATCCGTGGCTACCAGTAAGGCAGTGGCGTACCTGGAGTCCCGCAAGAACATCGCCGGGAGCGCGTGCGGGCTGGTCGGCCTCGTGCTGACCTTCGCGGGGGTGGCGGGCCCGTACTGGGCCGTCGTGGTCGCGGGACTGTACGGCGCGGGCGCGCTGATCGCTCCGCCGGAGCGGCCCGTGCTGCCCGACTTCCCGGATCCGTCGGCCCAACTCGACGAGCTGCGGGGCGACTTCGAGAAGCTGCGCGGTTATCTGACGGACGTCGAGCTGTCGGTCACGGCCGCCGCGCGACTGCGGGAACTCACCGAGCTGCTGGCCGCGTTGCTCGACCGCGGCTGGGTGGCCGAGCTGCTCGCGCACGACCCGGAGGGCGTGCATGTGCTCTCCCGTATCGTGCGGCGCGATCTTCCCGAGGCCGTCGACAGCTTCGTACGGACGCGCTGGTGGACGCGGATGGCGCCGGGGACCGAGTCCCCCGAGCTGCATCTGGAGCGTCAGCTCGGTCTGCTGAAGAAGGACGCCGAGCGGCTGGCGGCGGGCCTGCGCGAGGTGGAGGCCCGCCGCCAGGAGTCCCACACCCGGTATCTGGAGGACCGGGGCGGGACCGGTAGCGGCTTTACCGCCTGACGTACACCGTCGCCGAGGCGGACGACGCGGTGTGCAGGTCGTCGCCCGGCCAGCTGACCGTGTAGGTGACGTCGCCCCGGGTGCGCGGCAGGTCGTTGATCGTGAAGGTGCCGTCGGCGGCGACTGTCACCGACGACAGGGTGCCGGTGCCGAGCCGGTCGGTCCGGGTGACCTTGAGGACCGCCCGCTCGGGCAGCGCCTTGCCCTGCGCGGTGAAGGTGCCGGTGATCTCGACGCCCGTGCTCAGCGAGCCCTCCTCGGGCGCGGTGAGCGCGATCGAGGTGGGCGCCTTGCCGACGGACACCGTGGTGGTGATGTCCTCGGCGGGGCGGTGGGTCAGGTCGCCGAGGAAGGAGACGGTGTACGTGGCGTCGCCGACGAGGTCGGGCTCGTCGAGGACGGTGAAGGTGCCGTCGTCCTTGACGGTGAAGGTGCCCAGCTCGTGGGTACCGCCCGCGTCGGTCCGGGTCGCCTTGACCTTCAGGGGCTCGGCGGGCGCCGGGCCGTCCTGCTCCAGCTTGCCGCGCACCGCGAGCGGTTCGCCCGCGACGGCCTGGGCGGGGCTGTGGGTGAGGCCGCCGGTGAAGCGGGCGCCGTACTGGACGGCCGGGGGCTGGATGATGTGCAGCCAGTACTGGTTGCCGGCCGCGTTGGTGGTCACCGCGAACAGGCGGGAGCCGTCGGCGGACCACTCCATGCCGCGCGGCGCGACCCGGTCGCCGTCCTGGCTGCCCTCGAAGACGAACTCCAGCGGGGCGGTGGAGTCGGTCGGGTCGGCGGGCTGCACCAGCAGGTCGGGGGTGGCGCCGGTGGCCGAAGCGCCGCGCGCGAGGTACTTGCCGTCACCGCTGAAGGCGACCGAGCTGGCGGTGGCGCCGGCAGGGAGGGCCTGGTAGCCGGTGGACGCGTCCGACAGGTCGCTGGAGTTGAGCAACCGGGTGCCGGCGGTGGCGTCGGCAAGGGCGACCTTCGCGCCGTCCGGGGAGACGGCGATGTCCTTGAGGTTCAGGGCGCCCTTGCCGTCGGCGTCGGCGAACCGGCGGGTGGCGTTCCGTACGGGAGTCTCGCCGCTGCCGTCGAAGACGCTGACGAACGGGTTGGCCGCCGAGGAGTTGAGCGCCTGGCCCATCACGAAGGTGTCGTTCGGGCCGCCCTCCAGCAGGAGCTTGCCGGCGTCGTTCCAACCGGTGCGCTGCCAGCCGCCGTTGGCGACCGTGTCCAGGTGGGAGGTCCACGTGGCGCACTGGGAGAGGTAGTCGGTGTACTGCGAGGTGTAGTACGGCTTGCCGCCCGCGACGGCGACCTCGCGCCCGCACTGGTCGGTGTTGACGCCGGTCGCGCTCTTGAGTGCGAGTGTGGTGGTGTCGTAGGCGAAGAGCCGGTAGCGCTCGCCGACGAAGAGGGTGCTCGCGTCGGCGCTGAGCGCCAGGCCGGAGACGTGGTACGTGGTGCTGATGGTGGAGATGCGCTCGCCCTGGAAGGTGTAGACGGCGATCTGCCCGTAGTTGGAACTGGAGCCCACGGCGGCGTCGGCGAGGAAGACCCGCTGGTGGACGTTGTCGACGGCCAGCGCCGAGTACGAGGTGAACGGCAGCTTGGCCACGCTGTCGGACGCGGCGGCGTGCGCCGCGGGCGCGGCGGCCACGGTGAGTCCGGTCCCGGCGAGTGCGGCGGCGAGGACGGTGGCCGCGAGACGTCTGGGACGGTGTGCAGTATTCAACTGTGCCCCCCACAGGCTGTGTTGGGTGCCCACTGGGATGAGTGGTGCACCTGTGTTGAATATGAAACAGCCGTGAAGATCCTTGGATCAAGGGGGCGCACCCGGCGACATACGGCGGCATACAGGCGAGGGCCTGTCGCCGCGCGCTTCCGTCGGGGCGGACGGGAACGCGGCGACAGGCCCGGAGCCCCGCACGCCGTTGTACGGAACCTCGCCGGTCTGTGGTGCGGTCACCGCGGCCGGCCGTGACGATGTTGCTGGTCAGGGCACACTCGGAGCCGGCCGCGGCGTCATGGGGGCTGTCTCAGCCCAGGCGCTGCACCAGGGCGTGGTACTCGTCCCACAGCTCCTTGGGCGTGTGGTCGCCGAAGGTGTTGAGGTGCTCGGGGATCAGGGCGGCCTCCTCGCGCCAGACCTCCTTGTCGACGGTGAGCAGGAAGTCGAGCTCCTCGTCGGCCAGTTCGAGGCCGTCTGTGTCGAGGGCCTCCTTGGCCGGCAGGACGCCGATCGGGGTCTCGACGCCCTCGGCCTTGCCCTCCAGGCGCTCGACGATCCACTTCAGGACGCGGCTGTTCTCACCGAAGCCGGGCCAGACGAACTTGCCCTCGTCGTTCTTGCGGAACCAGTTGACGTAGTAGATCTTCGGCAGCTTGGCCGGGTCGGCCGACTTGCCGACCTTGACCCAGTGGGCCATGTAGTCGCCCATGTTGTAGCCGCAGAACGGCAGCATCGCGAACGGGTCGCGGCGCAGCTCGCCGACCTTGCCCTCGGCGGCGGCGGTCTTCTCGCTCGCCACGTTGGCACCGAGGAAGACGCCGTGGTTCCAGTCGAAGGACTCCGTCACCAGCGGTACGGCGGTGGCGCGCCGCCCGCCGAAGAGGATCGCGGAGATCGGCACGCCCTTGGGGTCCTCCCACTCGGGCGCGATGATCGGGCACTGCGCGGCGGGCACGGTGAAGCGGGCGTTGGGGTGGGCGGCCGGGGTCTCGGACTCGGGCGTCCAGTCGTTGCCCTTCCAGTCGGTGAGGTGGGCCGGGGTCTCCTCCGTCATGCCCTCCCACCAGATGTCGTTGTCGTCCGTCAGCGCGACGTTCGTGAAGACGGAGTTGCCCCACAGCGTCTTCATCGCGTTGGCGTTGGTGTGCTCACCGGTGCCGGGCGCGACGCCGAAGAAGCCGGCCTCGGGGTTGATGGCGTACAGCCGGCCGTCCTCGCCGAAGCGCATCCACGCGATGTCGTCGCCGATCGTCTCGACGGTCCAGCCGGAGACGGTGGGCTCCAGCATGGCGAGGTTGGTCTTGCCGCAGGCGCTCGGGAAGGCGGCGGCGACGTACTTCGACTCACCCTGCGGCGGGGTCAGCTTGAGGATCAGCATGTGCTCGGCGAGCCAGCCCTCGTCGCGGGCCATGACGGAGGCGATACGCAGGGCGTAGCACTTCTTGCCGAGCAGGGCGTTGCCGCCGTAGCCGGAGCCGTAGGACCAGATCTCGCGGGTCTCCGGGAAGTGGGAGATGTACTTGGTGCTGTTGCAGGGCCAGGGGACGTCCTGCTGGCCGGGCTCCAGCGGGGCGCCGAGCGAGTGCACGGCTCGCACGAAGAAGCCCTCGGAGCCGAGCTCGTCCAGCACGGGCTGGCCCATGCGGGTCATGGTGCGCATGGAGACGGCGACGTACGCGGAGTCGGTGATCTCCACGCCGATCGCGGACAGGGGCGATCCGAGCGGGCCCATGCAGAACGGCACGACGTACATGGTCCGGCCCCGCATCGAGCCGCGGAACAGGCCCTTCTCGCCCTGGAAGATCTCCCGCATCTCGGCAGGGGCCTTCCAGTGGTTGGTCGGGCCGGCGTCCTGCTCCTTCTCGGAGCAGATGAAGGTGCGGTCCTCGACGCGGGCGACGTCCGTCGGGTCGGAGGCCGCGTAGTAGGAGTTCGGGCGCTTGATCGGGTCGAGTTTCCGGAAGGTGCCCTTCTGGACGAGCTCCTCGCACAGTCGCTCGTACTCGGATTCGGATCCGTCACACCAGACCACGTTGTCCGGCTGCGTCAGTTCGGCGATCTCGTTCACCCAGGAGATCAGTTCCTGGTGGTTGGTCGGGATGACGGGGGTAGCCGATATGTCGCGCGCCACGGTTGCTCCTAAATGAGGGTTTTTTGTCCTTGTGCCCCGTGGGGGCTGCGACCCGGATGCTGCGCAGTATCGATCGCTACGCGCTCATCCGGTGCCGACTGCACTCATTTGATCATCCGAGGTGAGTGCGCATTTGTCCAGAGGACCGCCCACCTGAGCGGCGTGACCCGGCCCACGCACCTGGGCGTTTCTCTCCGTTTCTTTACGTGCACGTTGAGTTCGGATGACCGCCCCTTGGGGTGGAAGGGGTCGCCGGGACCCCCAACCTCCGTGAGATGATGGCCACTCCAGTCGCCGCACTGATCCGTAACTTACGGTTCCGTAGGTACGATGCCCCGCATGACTGCGCCCGCCTCCGACGCGCCGAGGGACACGCCGGTCGCCGACCGGGTATCCAGCGCGCTCTCCCTGCCGCACCCGATCAAACCCAAGCTCCGCGGCTGGCTGCACCTCGGGATGTTCCCTGCGGTGCTCGTCGCGGGCCTGGTCCTCACCGCCCTCGCGGACTCCCCACGCGGCCGCCTCGCCTGCGGGATCTACGCGCTGACGGCATGCCTGCTGTTCGGCGTGAGCGCGCTGTACCACCGGGGCGACTGGAGTCCGCGCATGGACGGCGTACTGCGCCGCCTGGACCACTCGAACATCTTCCTGATCATCGCCGGCACCTACACGCCGCTGACCCTGCTGCTCCTGCCGGGCGCGAAGGGGCAGTGGCTGCTGTGGGGCATCTGGGCCGCCGCAGCGGCCGGCATCCTCTTCCGCGTCTTCTGGGTGGGCGCCCCGCGCTGGCTCTACACGCCCTGCTACATCGCCATGGGCTGGGCGGCCGTCTTCTTCCTGCCCGACTTCATGCGCACCGGCGGTATCGCCGTCCTCGTGCTGGTGATCGTCGGCGGTCTCCTGTACAGCGCGGGCGGGGTGGTCTACGGCTTCAAGCGCCCCAACCCCTCACCGCGCTGGTTCGGCTTCCACGAGGTGTTCCACTCGTTCACGCTGGCGGCGTTCGTCGTCCACTACGTGGGAATCTCCCTGGTGGCGTACCAGCACGCGTAGGGCTCCCACCTCCTTCAGGGCCACGGCTTGCGAGCCGTGGCCCTTTTTGCATCCCCGATTCCATGCGACTGACACCGACACCCTATTGACAGCTCCTAGATTTTGAGAGCTACTCTCATTTTATGTCTGCACTCACCGAGGTACGACCCGACCCCCGCCGCTGGTGGGCCCTCGCCGCCCTGGTCGCGAGCATGCTCACGCTCGGCTTCGACCTGACGATCCTCAACGTCGCGCTGCCGACGATGGCCGAGCAACTCGGCGCGAGCACCGGCGAGCAACAGTGGATGGCGGACGCGTACGTCGTCGTCTTCGCGGCGCTGATGCTGCCCGCCGGGCTGCTCGGCGACCGGTTCGGGCGGCGGCTGATGCTGGTCACGGGGCTCGGCGTGTTCCTGGCCGGTTCGGTGGTCGGCGCGCTGGCCGGGGACGTGAACGCCGTGATCGCCGCCCGCGCGGTGATGGGCGTCGGCGGGGCGCTGGTCACACCGCTGTCGCTGTCCGTGCTGCCCTCGCTCTTCGGACCGGAAGAACGCACGAAGGCCGTCGGCGTCATCTCCGCCGCCTCGGCGCTCGGGCTGCCGCTCGGCCCGATCATCGGCGGCTGGCTGCTGGACCACTTCTGGTGGGGCTCGGTCTTCCTGGTCAACGTCCCCATGGCCGCCCTCGGCATCGCCGCCTGCGTCTTCCTGCTCCCCGAAACCCGCGACCCCGCCTCCCCCAAGGTCGATACCGTCTCCACCGCGCTCACCGCGACCGGCCTCGGCGCCCTCATCCACGCGATCATCGAGGCGCCCGAGCGCGGCTGGGGCGATCCTCTGGTGCTCGGCATGCTCGCCGCGGCCGCCGTCCTGGTCGCCCTCCTCGTCCTGCGCGAGCGCCGGGCCGTCCGCCCCATGCTCGACATGCCGCTGCTCGCCCACCGCGGGTTCCTGTTCAACACGCTCGCGGCGACGCTGGTGATGTTCGTGCTGTCCGGGCTGCTGTTCGTGCTGCCGCTCTACCTCCAGGCGGTCCTGGGGCACGATGCCTTCGGCACCGGGCTGCGGCTGCTGCCGATGATGGGCGGCCTGCTGGTCGCCGCGCGGGCCGCGCAACCGGCCGTCGCCCGGTTCGGGTCGCGCGGGGTGGTCGGTGCCGGGCTTGCGGTGCTGGCCTTCGCCGCGCTCCTCGGCAGCCGTACGACGGCGGAGTCCGGCTACGGATTCACCGCGCTGTGGCTCACTTTCGCGGGCATCGGCTTCGGCCTGAGCATCGTCCCGGCGATGGACGGGGCGCTCGCCGCGCTGACCGCCGACCGCGCCGGCAGCGGGTCCGGGCTGCTGATGACGCTCCGCCAGGTCGGCGGCGCGCTCGGCATCGCCCTGCTCGGCAGCCTCCTCGCGGGCACGTTCCGGGACCGGCTCGACGTCACCGGGCTGCCCGCGCCGGCCGCCGACACGGCCGGGGAGTCCGTGGTCGCCGCCCACCTCGTCGCCGAACAGACCGGCGCGGCCCGGTTGGCGGCCTCCGCGAACGACGCGTACCTGCACGGCATGAGCCTGGTACTGGTGGTGTGCGCCGCCGCGTCGATCGTGGCCGGGGTGCTGGCCGCCGTGTTCCTGGACGGCCGCAGGGACGGCCGGAGGACCGGGAACGACGCCCCGGACATGGCCGCCCCCGTGGCGGATGCCCGACAATGACCTCCATGACGGCCGCACGGACCACCACCCCCGCCGACCGCCCCCAGCTGGGACTGCGGGAGCGGAAGAAGATCAAGACCCGCGAGGCGATCCGCACCGCGACGTACGAACTGATCGAGGAGCAGGGATACGACGCCACGACGATCGAGCAGATCGCCGACCGCGCCGAGGTGTCGCCGTCGACCGTCTTCCGCTACTTCCCCACCAAGGAGGACATCGTCCTCACCGACGAGTACGACCCGCTGCTCCTCGACGAACTGCGGCAGCGGCCCGCGGACGAGCCCTGGCTGGAGTCCCTGCGGTACGTGATGCGCAAGGCCGTCGGCCTCGGTGCGCACGAGGATCCCAGGGTCACCCGGCTGCGGACCACGCTGATGACCGAGGTCCCGGCCGTGCGCTCACGGATGATGGAGAGCATGTCGGCCACCGGCGATCTGCTCGCCACCGCCATCGCCGAGCGCACCGGCCGGGACCCGGAGAGCCTGGAGGTGCGGGTCTTCACGATGTCCCTGATGGGCGGCCTGATGGAGGTCACCCGGTACTGGGTCCGGGGCGGCTTCCGTGAGGACTTCGCGGATCTGGTGGACCGCGCCGTCGACGTCTTCGAGCGTGGTCTGCCCCCTGTGAAACCCTGAGAGTCCCGGGCCGCCGCCGTGCCATCCTGATCAGGTGAACGGACCCGAGATACACGTCGAAATCGCCCCCGCGCTGCACCTGTTCGTCCCGCACCCCCGGCGCCGGGGCGCGACCCCGCTCGCCACGGACGGCGTCTCGACGCTCGGCCATGTCATCGAGTCCCTCGGCGTTCCGCTCACCGAGGTCGGCGCGCTGGTCGTGGACGGCCATGAGGTCCCGACCTCGCACATCCCCAAGGCCGGAGAGGCAGTGACCGTCCGCGCGGTCGAGCGCCCGCAAGAGATTCCCGGCGCTCCCCTGCGCTTCCTCCTCGACGTCCACCTCGGCACCCTCGCCCGCCGCCTGCGCCTGCTCGGCGTCGACACGGCCTACGAGTCGACCGACATCGGCGACCCCGCGCTCGCCGCCCGCTCGGCCACCGAGAAACGCGTCATGCTCAGTCGCGACCGGGGTCTGCTGCGCCGCCGCGAGCTGTGGGCCGGCGCCTTCGTCTACAGCACCCGCCCCGACGACCAACTCCGCGATGTCCTCGACCGGTTCGCGCCCGAACTGCGCCCGTGGACACGGTGCACCGCGTGCAACGGCCTGCTGCAGGACGTCACCAAGGAGGAGGTGGCGGACCAGCTGAAGGGCGGAACCCAGCGGACGTACGACGTCTTCGCGCAGTGCAGCAAGTGCGGCCGCGCCTACTGGAAGGGCGCGCACCACGACCAGCTGGAGGCCATCGTGGAGCGCGCCCTCAGCGACTTCCCGCAGCGGGGCTAACGCCGCCGGAGGTCCCCCTTCCCGCAGGCCACGCCGTCCCTGTTGGGGTCGAGGCGGAGGGGGTCGTCCTTGCCGTTGACCTTCAGGCGGCCGTAGTCGTTGGCCTTCAGCCAGGTGCAGCGGGCGGCCGTCGTCTTCTTCACCTCGGACGGGAAGGCGGTCGGCACGCAGACGTTGGCCGAGCCGTAGTGCCGGTCGCAGCCGGCGACGGTCGTGCCGACCTGCTGCGAGGTGCGCTTCCTGCCGGGGCCCGTGACCTTGCCGGACAGGTCGTCGGCGAAGGAGTGGACGTGGGCCGAGGCGTCGGTGGCGCCGAGGGCCTGCGGGCCCTGGAGGTGCACCCACTTGGCGACCGACGGCACCCCGCCCGCGTCGACCGCGAAGAGCATGTACCAGCCGGGCGGGGCCAGGTCGGGGTTGCTCGTCACGTTCAGGTCGATGGTGTTGCCGTCCACGCTCAACGGAAGATCCACGAACCGCTGGTTCGGGTCCGACGAGTGCGTCACCGCGGCCGGGCGGATCAGCTCCGCCTTCGCGATGGGCCGGTCCACCGTGATCCGCTGGGTGTCGCCGTAGGTCCACTCGGTGTCGATCACCGAGGTGATCGTCGGACGCTCGCCCTTGAGGAGATAGGGCGGGGTGTAGATCGACACGTTGTGGTTCCAGGAGCCGTTGCCCGGGTTGTCGCCGGTGGTCATCACCCGGCCGTCGGGCAGCAGGAACGCCGAGGAGTGGTAACCGCGGGCCTCCGGGTCGGCGGCCACCGGGTCGAAGGTGTTCGTCGCCGGGTCGTAGATCGACGACTCGAAGACCGGGTTGGCCCGGTTGTGCAGGGCGCCGCCGGTCTCGAGGACCTTGCCGTCCGGCAGCAGCACCGCGGAGACGTACATCTTGCCCTGGCCCCCGGTCTGCGGGACCGGCCCGTTGCCGAGGTCGACGGTGCCCTGCGGAAGCGGCGGACCTGCGGCGTAGGACGGGTTGGGCTCCTTGAGGTCGATGACATCGGTCAGCCGGTTCGCCTCCGGGTTGGAGTCGATGTTGCCGCCGCCGATGGTGAGGACCTTCTGGTCCTGCGCCGGCGGCAGCAGCACGCTCGCCGACTGGTCGCGCTCGTCCTTGTTCTGCAGACCGGGCACCTGCGTGATCGTGTTGGCGTCGTAGTCGTAGATCGCCGAGCCGGTGCCGGGGATGTTGTTGCCGAAGACATGGCTGCCGGAGTAGAAGAGGCGGCCGTCCTGCATCAGGATCATCGACGGGTACAGACCCCAGTATGACCAGGTCTGGTTGACCTTCCACAGCTCGAGCCACTTCTGCTCGGCGTCCGACCACAGCTCGGCGGTCACCGAGCCGGTCGAGTCCTCCTTCAGCCCGCCGAAGGAGATGACGTCACCGTTGCCGAGGATCGTGGCCGACGGGTACCAGTGCCCGTCGTTCATGTCGTTCGTCTTCGTGTACGTCTCGGTCTCGGGGTCGAAGATGTACGAGTCCTTGTACCCCTGGTAGCCGATCGTGCCGTCCGCCGACGGATAGCCCTTGTTGCCGCTCATCACCAGCACCCGCCCGTCCTGGAGCTGGACGTGCCCGGCGCAGAACATGTCGTCCGGCGTGGGGATGACCTTGTACGTGCCGTTCTGCGGGTCGTAGACCGCGGAGGTGAACGTGCCCGCCTCGAACATCTCCGGGTCGTTGCCGGAGCCCGCGATCAGCAGCACCTTGCCGTTGTGCAGGACGACCGAGTGCATCGAGCGGACCGGGTTCTGCGCGGGCAGCACGTCCCACCTGCCGTTCGCGCACTCCTGAGGCGTGCCCGTGCACTCGGGCTCCGGGACCGGGTCGGCGACCTGTTCCATCGTGTAGTCGTCGGTGGTCGCGGAGCCGGTGCCATAGACGGAGACGCCCCAGCTGACGCGGTCGGTGCCGGCCGGCACCTCCGGGGTGCGGACCGTGGCCCGGGTCCAGCTGCCCGCCATCTCCAGCGTCTTGAGGTCGGTCCAGTACTGCCAGCCGGCCGTCGTGTCGTGCCGGAACAGGGTGATGTTGGCGTCCGGTGTCGTCGTCTTGTACCAGAGGGAGAGGTCGTACTGCTTGCCGACCGTCACCACCGGCGCACAGTCCGCGGACTCCGTGATCAGCGCCTTGCGGTCGCCTTCGACACGGCGGGTCAGCTCGACCTTCATGGCCTTGCTGCCGGAGTGGGCGTCCGAGGTCGTGGCGAAGCTGAAGTCGTTGTCACCCCAGCCGGACTTCGACCAGCAGTACGGCATGTCGCCGGTGCCGGCCGTCTCGAAGCCGGGGTTCTTGATGAGGTTGGCGGCGGAGGCGGACTGGGGTGTGGTCAGGAGCAGGCCACCGGTGAGGCCTGCGACGGCCAGGAGTGCGGTTCTTCTACGGCGTTTGTTCACACGGCTCTCCTTGCTGTGCGGCTCCCGCGCTCGGGGGCGGCTTCATTCATGGGCCTCCGGCGCGGCAGATAGACCAGCGCTTCGGTACCGACGAAACGCAGGACGAAGGTCGTCACCAGCGCGAGCGCGGTGGCGGGCAGCGCGGCCATGCCGAACGCGCCGACCAGCAGCGCGATCAGCGGGATGCGCAGCACCAGGTCGGCGTTGGCGAGCAGCGCGAACCGGCCGAGCCGGTCCCACAAGCGCCGGTGCCGGCGGCGGTCGCGGAACAGCAGGCGCTCGATGAGCAGGAAGTTCCAGGCGACGCCGAGCTGGTTGGCGAGGATCTCGGCCGGGAGGTAGTGCATGCCGAGGGAGGTGAGGGCCCACAGCCCGAGCAGGTTCGGGACGAAACCGGTCGCGCCGATCAGCCCGAACACCACCATCCGGGCCAGCGGATCGGCCGTACGCAGCCCGGCGAGGTGCCGCAGGAAACGCCGCCCCTCCGCTGCCGTGGACTTGGACTCCCCGGCGAACCGCTCCTGGAACACGAACGGCACTTCGGTGACCGTGCGCGGGCGGCTGCGGACCGCCAGCTCCAGCAGGATCTTGTAGCCGAGCGGCGTCAGCGTCTCCGCCGTGACCGCGCTGCGGCGCACCGCGAAGAAGCCGCTCATCGGGTCGCTGATGCCGTGCAGCCGGCGCGGGAAGAGGGTCTTGGTCAGCCAGGTGGCTGCTCTGGACACGGCCACGCGGTAGCTGCCGGCCAGCCCCGCCCGGCTGCCGCCCTTGATGTAACGGGAGGCGACGACCAGTGAGGCGTTCGCCCGCTCGCCGGTCGCCACCAGCTCCGGGACCAGGGACGGCGGATGCTGGCAGTCACCGTCCATGACGACGATCCAGTCGGAGCCGGCCGCCTTCATGCCCTCGACCACCGCACCGCCGAGCCCACCGACCGGCTCCTCGCGGTGCAGCACGGTCACCGGGAACGGGCAGTCCTGGGCGGCCTCGCGGATCACCTGCGGGGTGTCGTCGGTGGAGTCGTCCACGAAGACGACCTCGCAGGGCAGCCGGGACGGCACCGACTCGGTGATCTGGTGCAGCAGCTGACGGATGTTCGCCGACTCGTTGAAGGTCGGTACGACGATGGTGACGGCACCCGGCTCGGGAACCTCCACGGCGTACGCGGCCGGGTCGCCCAGTTCGCCGGGGACGGTGGACTCGTGGCCGCTCATCGGGCGCCTCCCACGGTCTGGATCTGCCGGATCTCGATCCGGTCCTCACCGGTGCCGAAGACGGCGACCGGCGTCGAGTTCTCCATCGCTGCCCTGACGTTGGGCAGATCGACCGCGTCCCGCCGTACCGTCGGCGAGGCGACGACGTAGTCGAGGTCCCGCCAGCCGCGCGGCATCGTCTTCGTCACCGCGGGGTCGAGGTCGGCCTTGTAGAACCAGATGACGCCGAGCCCCGGCCGGTACCCCTCGTGCACCAGGTCCAGCCAGAGCGCGTCGTCGACGAGTACCCGGGTGTCCTCCGGGTCCTCGACCTCCGTGGCCAGCCATGTGGAGGCGGCCCGGTAGGGGGCGTTGGCGTCGGCGGTCATGGCGGTGCGGTCGCCGTCGTACCAGCGGGGTACGACGTAGGCGCCGGCCGCGAGCGCGAGGACGGCCGCGAGCGCGTACCGCCCGCCGGTGACGTACCGCTTCTCGCCGTCCCGGCGCCGTCTGCGCAGCACCAGGTGGGTCACACTGGCGGTGCCGCCGGCCAGGACGAGGGCGAGGAACGGCAGCGCCTGGATGATGTACATGGCGGGCAGGTAGCCCGGCCGCATGGCCATCCCCGCGAGGATCGCCACGGCGAGCGCGGGCCCGGCGAGCGCCCGTGCCGTGACCGACCAGCGCCAGGTGAGCAGGAGCAGCAGGGCGCCGGCGAGTCCTCCGAGGGGCAGGACACGGTCGTAGTACAGCCAGGACTGGAGCACTCCGTGGGAGCCGGTGCCGGGTTCGAGGATGAAGCCGGAGCCGGGGCGGCTCATCTGGTAGACGATGCCGTCCCAGAGCGAGACGTGCCCGTCGCCCGGCAGCAACTCACCCTTCAGCAGGGCGAAGAGGGGATACGAGATGCCGATGAGCGCGCAGGCGGTGATCGCCCCGGTGAGCGCGAACTTCCGGGTGTCGCGGTGACTGTGCCGCCACATGGTGACCATCACGGCGGGCAGGACGAGCAGCATCGTCTCCTTGGTGAGCACGGCCGCGGCGGCCGCGATGCCCGCGCCGAAATGGTGCCAGAGGTGACGGCTCGGGGAGGCCGCGAGGCAGAAGGCCAGCAGCGTCCACATCACCGCGATGTTGTCGAGGAAGATCTCGCGCTGGAGGACCACCGACAGCGGGGAGAGCCCGAAGAGCACCATGCCGAGCCCGGCCGCCCAGCGGGGCAGCGCGAGGCGGCGGCCGAGGACGTAGACGAGGACGGCGCTGACCGCGCTGATCAGCAGCATCATGACCCGCATCGAGCCGACGGTCATCGACTCGGGCGCGAGGTACGCAGGGATCCAGGTCAGGACGGCGATCTGCACCCAGCCGAAGGGCGGGTGGTCGTACCAGTACGTGTAGTGGGCGAGGCCCCGGCCCTCCTGTACGGCCCAGGCCTGGGCGAGGTAGGTGCCCTCGTCGTCGCTGAAGGTCGGGTAGTCGGCGATGTTCCAGCCCTGCACGACGAGGATCGCCACGAGGAGGACACCGCACAGGATGAGGTCGGGGCGCGAACTGCGCAGCCGGAGCGGAGGTGTTGTTCGGCCGGTCGAACCGGTTCTGGGCGCAGCTGTCCGCTGCGCGGGGACCTTGACTCCGGTCGCCGCGGGAAGTGTGGAGGTCACGCAGGAACGTCCTCTCGGTTCACGTGCGCGAGATGTGCGCCGACGTGGCTGGTCAACTCCCAGTCGTTGCGGCCGCGTTGCTCACGCCATACGGCGCGGACCGCGGCCCCGGCGAGGAGCACCTGGTAGAAGGGGCCGCCGACGATGAGCTTGAGGTAGTGCACGAGGCGGACCCGGAGCCCGTACTGCTTGCCGAAGTCGTGCAGTCCGACGAGCTCGAAGACAAAGGTGACGAGCGCGGTGACGGCCGGCAGGAAGGTGATGAAGGCGACGCCGACCGGGACGTCCAGGAAGAGCGCGATGGCCACGTTCAGCGGGATGATCACGCCGGAGATCGCCTGCAGGTACGGCGTCATGAGGGTGTAGCGGGCGAGCAGCCGCTGCCGGAAGCCCGGGAGCTGCTTCCAGTCCTTCTTCCGGTAGACCTGGAGGAAACCCTGGTTCCAGCGGGTGCGCTGCTTCAGCAGGGACATCAGGCTGCCCGGGGTCTCCTCGCGGGTGACCATGTCGGAGTCGTAGGCGACGACGACCTTCTTGCCGACGCTGGACAGGCGCACGCCCAGATCGCAGTCCTCGGCGAGGCAGTTGGGGTCCCAGCCGTCGGCCTCGCGCAGCACCTTCGTCCGCACGAAGACGGTGTTGCCGCCGAGCGGGATGAAGCCCTTCTGCGCGTGCAGGTGCAACCGTGAGCGGAACCAGAAGAAGTACTCCAGGCAGTTGCGCAGGCTGTACCAGCTGGAGTGGAAGTTGATGAGCTGCACACCGCCCTGGACGACGTCCGCACCGGTGGACCGGAACGCGTGGTCGACATGGGCGAGCAGCTCCGGATGGACCTGGTCCTCCGCGTCGAAGACCCCGACGACATCGCCGCGGCAGTGCGGCAACGCCGTGTTCATGGCCTTGGGCTTGTTCTTCTTCTCGTGGGTGTCGACGACGACTCGTACACGCGGGTCGCGGGCCTCCGCCCGACGGGCCACCTCGGTGGTCTCCGGGTCGTCGTGCCCGACGATGACGATGATCTCGAAGTCGTTGTGTGTGGACTCCAGCAGCCGCTGGATGGTGTGGTCCAGCACGGCCTGTTCGTGCCGGGCCGGAAGCAGCAGCGAGAACGACAGGTGCTCACCGCCGTCCGGCCGGCTGAAACGGGTGGACGCGAGCACTTCGGGCGTACGCCACGCGTGCATCTGCCACCACAGGGTGAATGCCGCCATCCAGAACAGGGCCAGTGAAACGGCAGCGATGAAGACAGACGTCAGCAACAGATCCCCCCAGATCCCCAAACCCCCTGCCGAGACGGTGAGTCACCGCCGTCTCGGCACTGTGGAGAGAGTAGGGGGGAAATGTGAAGCTCGGAAGCTGTTCTGATAAATGGCGTGTTTCGTACTGGTGGGCGGCGGGTGAGGCATGTTCACACACATGCCCAATTGCGCTGCCCGGATCAGCGGATCATCCGCTCAGCGCCACGCGCAGCCGCTCCGGGTCGGTCGTCGGGGCGTCACAGGTGAAGTTACGGCAGACGTACGCGCTCGGTTCACCGCCGACCAGCGGCCGGTCGGCCAGCAGCGGGAACTCCTCGCTCCCCGGCACGCCGTACGCGACCACCGTGCCCGGAGCGGTGCCCAGAAGTGCCGTACGGTGCAAGGCCTTTGTGGCCCTGTCGTCGAGGCTCGGCCCGACGATCGCGACCTCGCGGGGCCCGTCGAGGTTGGCCTCGGCGACGGCGAGCCCCCAGCCGATGAACCGGGGCACGCGCGGACCCAGCGCCTTCACCATGCCCAACGCCCGCTCGGCGGCGGCCCGGTGGGGTTCGGCGCCGGTCTGGGCGGCATAGCTCAGCAGGGCACCCGCGGCGGCGGTCCAGCCGGACGGGGCGGCGTTGTCGGTCGGGTCCTGCGGGCGGCGGATCAGCTGCTCGGCATCCGCGGCGGTGTCGTACAGGGCGCCCGACTTCTCGTCGACGAAGCTGACCAGAACGTGGTCGAGCAGCAGCCCCGCGAACTCCAGCCAGACGCCCTCCCCGGTCACGGACGCCAGCGCCAGGAAGCCCTCGGCGACATCGGCGTAGTCCTCCAGCACGCCTGCATTGGCGCCGACCCGGCCGTCCTTGCTGGTGCGGGCGAGGCGGGCGTGGTCGTCGAGGTGGACGCGGACCAGGAGGTCGGCGGCGGCGAGGGCGGCGTCCACCAGGTCGGGCCGGTCGAAGTAGGCGCCGGTCTCGGCGAGCGCCGCGATCGCGAGGCCGTTCCAGGCAGCGACGATCTTGTCGTCCCGTCCGGGAGCGGGCCGCTCGGCGCGGGCCGCCCGCATCCGCTGCTTCACGGACTCGACCTTCTCGGCGTCGAACACACCGTCCTGCTGCGGGAGTTGCAGGACCGAGGCACCCTCCTCGAAGGTGCCCTCCTCGGTCACGCCGAAGCAGCGGGCGGCGAGTTCGGCGTCGTCCCCCAGCACGTCACGGAGCTGCTCGGGCGTCCAGACGTAGTACACCCCCTCGACGTGCCGACCGGTCCCGTCGTCGCTGTCGGCGTCGAGCGCGGAGGCGAACCCGCCCTCGTTCGTGCGCAGTTCACGCACCATGAAGTCGGCGGTCTCCAGGGCGACCCGGCGGGCGAGCTCGGAGCCCGTGGTGCGCCAGAGGTGGGCGTAGACGCGGCACAGCAGGGCGTTGTCGTACAGCATCTTCTCGAAGTGCGGCACGACCCAGTCCCGGTCGACGGAGTACCGGGCGAACCCGCCCCCGAGCTGGTCGTAGATCCCGCCCCGCGCCATCCGCTCACAGGTGTCCTGCGCCATCTGCAGCGCACCCTCGGCGCCGGTCCGGGCGTGATGCCGCAGCAGGAACTCGATCACCATGGACGGCGGGAACTTCGGCGCGCCGCCGAACCCACCGCGCTGCGGGTCGTACTCCCGGGTCAGCCCGAGCAGCGCCTGCGCCAGCTCCTGCTCCCCCGGCGCCTCGGTCCCCCCGAAGTCGATCTCCCGCCCGGCGAGATCCCGCACGATCTTCCCGGCGACGTCGGAGACCTCCTCCCGACGGTCCCGCCACGCGACGCTCACGCCCTCCAGCACCTGCCGGAAGGAGGGCATCCCGTGCCGGGGCGCCGGCGGGAAGTACGTCCCGAAGTAGAACGGCTCGGCGTCCGGGGTGAGGAACACCGTCATGGGCCAGCCGCCCTGCCCGGTGGCCGCCTGCACGGCCTCCATGTAGACGGCGTCCACGTCGGGGCGCTCTTCGCGGTCGACCTTGATGTTGACGAAGTGCTCGTTCTGGAAGTCGGCCGTCTCCTGGTCCTCGAAGGACTCGTGCGCCATGACGTGACACCAGTGGCAGCTCGAATATCCGACGCTGAGCAGGACGGGTTTGTCACCCCGGCGCGCCTCCTCGAACGCCTCCTCCGACCAGGGCCACCAGTCGACCGGGTTGTCGGCGTGCTGGAGCAGGTAGGGGGACGTCTCATGGGCCAGTCGATTCGGCATACCCCCATCCTGCCCCACGGGCCCGGACCGGTCGTGAGGAAGCTCCGCCGCTCGGTCGGCCGTTTCCACCGGCGTCGCAACGGTCACCGAAGTGGACGGTGATCGTCGCCCCCCTCGCGTTCGGGGCGTCCCGCAAGGACACTCGTAGGCAAAGCAGTTGCCGCCGGAGGGGGACGGGACATGCGGGACAGTCATCGCGCGGAGGCCGAGCGGCTGTTGGTGCGCGCGGTGGAAGAGGAGGTACGGCGGTCGGGTGGCCGTATCGACGGCAAGGTGCTCATGGCCCGGGCGCGCGGGGCGCTCGACACCATGGCGCAGGCGGCGGCCGAGGAGTACGAGGCCTATACGCGTGCGCTGGACGAGACGGAGGCCGGGCGGCTGTCGTTCGGGCAGCGGTATGCGCGGGAGGGCGCCGGTACGCCGCTGTTTGTGGCGGGTGTGGCTGCTGTGGCGGCAGCGGTGGCCGATCTGGCGCTCGGTACGGGGCCGGGGACCGCGGTCGGTGCGGGGGTGACCGTCGGGGTGGTGGGCGCGGCGACGACGGTGGTGAAGGTCGCCGGGTCGCATCTGCCGGCCGCGCATCACCGGGCCGGTGCCGCGGGGCAGCCGGGCGGGCCGGAACAGTTGCGGCTGCAGTGGCTGACGGCGCTGGACGTGCGGGGGATCCGGCCGTTCCTCGATCAGCAGCGGGTGCTGGCCGCGTCCACGGGGCCGAAGAAGAGCGGGCCGCAGCTGAAGGGGACCAACAAGAGCGGGGCCGCGCGCGGGCGGAGTGTGCTGGAGCAGTCGTTCGGTCAACTGCCCGAGCCCGTGGGTCCGTTCGCGGGGCGGCGGCAGGAGCTGGCGCGGATCCGGCAGTGGGTGCAGGCCGCCCGGGCGAGCACCCGGACCCGGCCGACGGTGGTCGTTCTGCACGGGGCGCCCGGCAGCGGCCGTACGACGCTGGCGGTGCGAGCCGCCCATGATCTGAAGGACCAGTTCCGCGGGGCGTGCGTGGTGGATCTGCGCGGCGACAGCCCGGAGGAACCGCCGCTGTCCACCCGCGAGGCCCTGCTGCACCTGCTGAACCGGCTGGGCGCACCGCGCGAGCAGCTGCTGTTCCGGGAGCGTTCCTCGGCCGACCAGCAGGTCAAGCGGCTGAGTGAGCTGTACCACCAGCATCTGACCGGCGTGCCCGTCGCGGTCGTCCTCGACGACGCCTCGGACCCCGAGCAGGTCCGCACCCTGGTCCCGGAGCGGTCCGACAGCCTGGTCCTGGTCACCGCACGGACCCCGCTCGACCTGCCCGGCGACCTGCCTGCGTGGGTGCACCAGCTGCCCGTCGAGACGCTGGACGCGGTGGGCGCGGAGGAGCTGCTGGGCGCGGCCGCGCAGGACGCCTCGAGCCCGTACGACGCCGAATCCGCCGACCGCGTACGGGAGTTGTGCGGCGGGCTGCCGTTGGCGCTGCGCGTCGCCGGTTCCTCGCTGGGCCCGCGCTCGCCCCGGCAGCTGGCCTCGGACCTCGGGGCGTACGGGCCGGTGGAGCCGGTGGAGCGGGCGCTGTGGCTGCGCTACACCGACCAGGCGGAACCGGCGCGGCGACTGCTGCGGCGGCTGGCGCTGGCCGGGCGTGCCTCGCTCGGCGCGGCGGCCGCCGCCGCACTGCTGGCCACGGACGAGGCGGAGGCTGCCCGGTACCTGGTCGCCCTCTCCCGCGCGGGCCTGATCGACCATGTGCGCGGCAGCCGCTACCGCCTGCACGACCTCGTGCGGATCTTCGCGCACGCCCGCCTGCTGGACGAGGAGGAGCCGGCCGAGCGGGCCGCGGCGCAGGAGCGGCTGATCGTGAACTACGCCGAGCTCGCCGACTCGGTGCTGCGGCTGGTGGACGGCAACATGTCGACCCGCTCGGACCGCTTCGGCCCGCACGGCTTCACCTCCCTGGACGAGGCGCTGCGCTGGCTGGACGACGAGTCGAGCTTCATCACCTCGACACTCCGGTTCGCGGAGGGCGTGAACCAGGCGGCGGTGCTGAACCTGCTGGGCGCGCTGTGCGACTACTGCCTGCTGCGCGGCGACCTCTACCGCCTGGGTGAGATCAACGAACTCGCCCAGGCCGTGGACCAGGGGCTGCTGATCCGCTCGGTGCAGTGGCGCACGGGTATCGCGGCCCGGCAGCTGGGCGAGCTGGACAAGGCCCGTACGACGCTCGCCTCGGTCGTCGACCTGTACCGGGAGGCCCACCACGACGCGGGCGCGGCCCGCGCCCTGTGCTCGCTCGGCATCACCCTGCACCACCAGGGCAACCTCACCGAGGCGGCGGCCCGGCTGCGGGAGGCGCTGGACCTGCAGGCCGCGCCCGAGCTGGCCACCGACCGGGCGTGGACGATGCACGCGCTGGCGGCCGTGGAACGCGACCGCGCCCACCTCGCCGAGGCCCTGGACCTGCTGAACCGCTCCCTGGAACTGCACCGCGCCGGCGGCTCCCTGCACGGCGAGGCGTGGGCCCACTTCCAGCTCGGCCAGCTGTACCTGCGCCTGGGCGACGTACCGCGCGCGGAAGCCGAGCTGCGCGCGGCGCTCGAACGGTACGGCCGGACCCGCGACGCCCGCGGCGAGGCGTGGGCGCTGACCCAGCTGGCCCGGGCCCGGCTGGTCGCGGGCGACGCCTTCACGGGGGTGGAGGAGCTGCGCCGGGCGGCGGCCCGGCACCGCGACAACGAGGACGCACGCGGCGAGGCCTGGACGCTCTACTACCTCGGTCAGGCGCTGGAGGAGGCGGGCAACCTCGACCAGGCGGTCCGTGACCTGGAGCGCTCACGCACGATGTTCTCCCGGATGCGGGACGTGTACGGGCTGGCCTGCGCCCGCCACCACTCGGCCCGGGCGACCCGCGACCTGCGTGCCGCCCAGACCGGATCGCTGCGGAACTCGGGCTTCGCGAGGCAGCTGCTCGTCGACGCCCGCGCCGACTTCCAGCGCATCGGCGTCGCCCACGGCGAGGCGTGGACCTGTCTGGAGCTGGCCGTCGTCGACGCGGGCAACGCCCGTACGGCACAGGCGCTGGCCCTGTGCGACGAGGCGGTGGGGCTGTTCGCGTCGTACGGGGACCGGCGGGGCGAGGACTGGGCCCATTTCCTGCGCTGCACGCTGCTGCCGTATGCGGCTCCGGGTGGGGTGGAGGTCGGTACGGCGGTGGCGCAGGAGGAGCTGGCACAGCTGGGTCGGGCCGGCCATCCGGCGCGGGACGAGAAGCTGGACGACTACGTGGAGGCGTACCAGCTGCTGCTGGAGCGCGGCGTGAGCCTGGAGGACGGGTGGCAGGCCTGGCGGCTGGGGATGGTGCCGAACCGGCATGCGCGGGAGGTCATGGGGGTGGGGGTGGTGGCGGCCCCGTGAGTGTCCCGGACGGAGGGGGGAGCGGGCCTGCGGGCGCCTGCTCCGGCACCAGCGCGGCGGGACCGGTCGCTGCCGGTGCCGCCGGGCTGGTGTGTGCCCGGCCGGGGGACTCAGCCCTTCGCGGGTGAGGCCTTCCCCGACGCCTGGTCCGCGTCGCCCTTGCCGGAGGCCCCCGCCCCGTCGGGGGCCTCGTCGAAGTCGACCCGGCCCATGTGGCGGTTCATGGACTTCATCAGGCCCCACACGGCCAGGGCCATCACCGCGAAGACGATGAAGCCGAGGACGCCGGGGGTCACCTTGTCCTCGTCGACCTCCTTGGCGAGGGTGACGAGATGGGTCATTGCCAGGCTCGCGCTTGCGCTCATGTCAGGCATTGTCGCGGATGCCTGCAAAGAGGTCGTCCTCGGGGAGGGAGGTATCCACGAGGGACTTCGCGAGCTCGTACTCCTCGGTCGGCCAGACCTCCTTCTGAAGCTCCATCGGCACCCGGAACCAGCCCCCGTCGGGGTCGATCTGCGTGGCGTGCGCGATCAGCGCCTTGTCACGGATCTCGAAGAAGTCCGCGCACGGGACGTGCGTGGTCAGCGTGCGGTCCTTGTGCCCCGAGTCGTCCCAGCGCTTGAGCCATTCCCCGTACGGGGACTCCAGGCCCCGGTCGAGCATCGCCTGGTGCAGCGCCTCGGTGCGTGGGCGGTTGAAGCCCTGGTTGTAGTACACCTTCAGCGGCTGGTACGCCGGACCGAACTCGGACTCCGGGTACTTCTCGGTGTCCGCCGCGCCCTCGAACGCCACCATCGTGATCTTGTGGGTCATGATGTGGTCGGGGTGCGGGTAACCACCGTTCTCGTCATAGGTGGTGATCACCTGGGGACGGAAGGAGCGGATGCTCCGCACCAGCTCGCCGGCCGCCTTGTCGACGTCCTCGAGGGCGAAGCAGCCCTCCGGCAGCGGCGGCAGCGGGTCGCCCTCGGGCAGGCCGGAGTCGACGAAACCGAGCCACTCCTGCTTGACGCCGAGGATCTCGCGGGCCTCGTCCATCTCCTTCTTGCGTACCTCGTGGATGTGCTCCTCGATGTACTTGTCGCCCTGCAGCTTCGGATTGAGGATGGAGCCGCGCTCCCCGCCCGTGCAGGTCACCACCAGCACGTCCACCCCCTCGGACACGTACTTGGCCATGGTGGCCGCGCCTTTGCTCGACTCGTCGTCGGGGTGCGCGTGGACGGCCATCAGTCGCAACTGGTCAGTCAAGACTCAATCCTCGTTTGGTCGGCGCCCGGCGTGACCGGGTGCGAACGGCGGCTTCTATAGTGACCGAATCGGGGGGCGAAAAATTCCGGGGCCCCGGTCCCGGGAGCCCCGTCCGGGACCTCGGTCCCGCCCCGGCCGAGAGGACGATCATGAGTACGGCGAGCACGCGACTGCCCGAGGGCCGTTACGGCCGCTCCTCGGACGAGCGCGCGGACCGCACACTGAAGGTCGCCGGCGCCGCCCTCGGGGCGCTGCTCCTCGCCGTGATGGCCTTTTTTGCCTTTCACTACGTCGGCCAGAACAAGATCAGCGCCGAAGTGATCAGTTTCGATCTCTCGGACGATTCGGTGAAGGTGAAGCTGGCGGTCGAGAAGGACGCGGGCGCCTCCGGCTACTGCACGGTGCGCTCCCAGGCGGAGAACGGCGCCGAGGTGGGCCGGGCCGACTTCCGCTTCACCGGGGACACCACCCGCATCACCGAGGTCGTCACCCTCCGTACGACGGCACCGGCCACGACGGCCGAGCTCCTGGGCTGCCACGCCGACTGACGTCACCCGTATCACGTAGCCGCTGACCTGCATTGACGCGATTTTGTTGGCTTATGTCCTCCCCCTTCCGCCATTGAATTGTTAGGCTCGTGGTTTCGCCCACTCGTGAAGGAACATTCTTCTGGGTAGGGCGATGCTTTGTATTCCCAGTACCGACGAGGAGCACCTGTGACCCAGACCAGCGAGAACGTCACCTGGCTGACCCAGGAGGCGTACAACAAGCTCAAGGACGAGCTTGAGTACCTTACTGGTCCTGCGCGCACGGAGATCGCCGCCAAGATCGCGGCCGCGCGCGAGGAGGGCGACCTGCGGGAGAACGGCGGGTACCACGCGGCCAAGGAGGAGCAGGGCAAGCAGGAGCTCCGCGTGCGCCAGCTGACCCAGCTCCTGGAGAACGCCAAGGTCGGCGAGGCGCCGGCCTCGACGGACGGTGCCGTGGCGCCCGGTATGGTCGTGACGATCGCCTTCGACGGTGACGAGGACGACACACTGACGTTCCTGCTCGCCTCGCGCGAGTACGCCAGCGCCGACATCGAGACGTACTCCCCGCAGTCCCCGCTGGGGTCCGGCGTGATCGGCCACAAGGTCGGCGAGGACGCGGACTACGAGCTGCCGAACGGCAAGACGGCCTCGGTGAAGATCCTGAAGGCCGAGCCGTACAGCAGCTGAACCCGGTCAGTGCCCTGCGCCTGACCGACTCGCCCTTCACGGCCCCCGGCGTCCGCGCGACGCCGGGGGTTTCGTCATGTCCAGGTCAGTCTCATCGAGCCGGTCTCGTCGTGGATTCTCAGGCCGTCGTGGGTTCTCAGGCCGTCGCCGAGCGGTACTTCCGTACCGCCAGAGTCCGGAATATGACGATGATCAGGGCCGAGTAGATCAGTGAGGCCCAGACCGGGTGCTCCATCGGCCAGGCGCCCGAGGTGGAGACACCCGGGTTGCCGAAGAGTTCTCGGCAGGCCTGGACCGTGGCGCTGAACGGGTTCCACTCGGCGATGTGCCGCAGCCAGGGCGTCATCTGGTCCGAGTCCACGAACGCGTTCGAGACGAAGGTGACCGGGAAGAGCCAGATCAGCCCGCCGGACGTGGCCGCCTCGGGTGTCCGCACGGACAGGCCGATCAGCGCGCCGATCCACGTGAACGCGTAGCCCATCAGCAGCAGCAGCCCGAAGGCGCCGAGCACCTCGCCGACGTTGGTGTGCGTACGCCAGCCGACCAGGAGGGCCACGATCGCGAGCACCAGCAGGGTGAGCGCCGTCTGCACCAGGTCGGCAAGGGTGCGGCCGGTCAGCACCGCGCCGCGCGCCATGGGCAGCGAGCGGAACCGGTCGATCAGCCCCTTGTGCATGTCCTCGGCGATGCCGGCACCGGCGCCCGCGGTGGCGAAGGTGACGGTCTGGGCGAAGATGCCCGCCATCAGGAACTCGCGGTAGACACCGGAGTCCGTGGTGCCGCCGATGGTCATGGATCCGCCGAACACATAGCTGAACAGCACCACGAACATGATTGGCTGGATCAGCCCAAAAATAATCATTTCGGGGATCCGGGACATGCGAATCAGGTTGCGCTTTGCGACGACCAGCGAGTCCCGGACGGACTGGCCGATCGGGTTCGGGCGGGCGGGCCGCGGTACGGCGTCGGTCACGGCGCTCACTTGACGGTCTCCTTCTTGCGTTTGCGGCCCCTGGCGTCGGCGGGCGTACCGCTCGCGCCGTCGGCGCCGTCCTCTTCGTCGGCGGCCTCCGCCACATGGCCCGTCAGTGACAGGAACACATCGTCGAGGGTCGGGCGGCGCAGGCCGATGTCGTCGATCTCGATGCCGCGGGTGTCCAGCTCGCGGATCACCTCGGCGAGGAGCTTGGCGCCGCCGGTGACGGGCACCGTGAGCTTGCGGGTGTGTTCCTCGACGGTGGTGTCGCCCTTGCCGAAGCCGCGCAGCACCTCGGCGGCGGTCGCCATGTGCTCGCGCTCGTGCACCACGACCTCGACGCGCTCGCCGCCGGTGCGGGCCTTGAGCTGGTCGGAGGTGCCGCGGGCGATGACGCGGCCGTGGTCGACCACCGCTATGTCGTGCGCGAGATGGTCGGCCTCTTCCAGGTACTGCGTCGTCAGCAGCAGGGTCGTGCCGCCGGAGACCAGCTGTTTGATGACCTCCCACAGCTGCTGGCGGTTGCGCGGGTCGAGGCCGGTCGTCGGCTCGTCCATGAACATCACGGGCGGGGAGACGACCAGGGCCGCGGCAAGGTCGAGCCGGCGGCGCATGCCTCCGGAGTAGGTCTTGGCGGGCCGGTCGGCGGCGTCCGCGAGGTTGAACTGGTCGAGCAGCTCACCGGCGCGGGCCTTGGCGGCCTTCGCCGTCATCTGGTAGAGCTGGCCGACCATCTGGAGGTTCTCCCGGCCGGTCAGGTACTCGTCGACCGCAGCGAACTGGCCGGACAGACCGATGGAGCGCCGGACCTGGTCGGGGTGGGCGAGCACGTCGATGCCCGCGACGACGGCCCGGCCCCTGTCGGGGCGCAGCAGGGTCGTCAGACAGCGGACGGCCGTCGTCTTGCCCGCACCGTTGGGCCCGAGCAGGCCGAGGACCGTGCCCTCGGGGACATCGAGGTCGACGCCGTCCAGAGCCCTTACGTCACCGAAGGTTTTGACCAGGCCTTCGGCATAGATGGCGCCTGGCATATGAGTCTCCACGTCGTCGGGTCGCTTCGAGAAGCGTGGGTTGGTGGGTTCGGTTCTGCTTGAGGAGTGGCACGAGACACACCATAACGCGATGTATCGCGTCTTACAACGGGCTTACCCGATCGAGTGACAAAGAGCCCGTGACCTTGGCCTGACCTCGGCCTTATCGGTCCTACGGCCCCGGCGCCTCAGTCGATGACGAGGTACCCCGCCTGTCGCAGGGCCTCGCCGACCTCGGTGCAGTGGGCCGGGCCTTTCGTCTCCAGGTGCAGCTCGACCTCCGCCTCCGTGAGCCCGAGCCGTGGGTCGGTCCGCACGTGGCTCACATCGAGGACGTTAGCGTCGACCACTGACAACACCCCGAGAAGCGTCGCGAGGGCGCCCGGCCGATCCGTCAGCCGCAGCCGAACGGCCAGGTAGCGGCCCTGCGCCGCCATGCCGTGCCGCAGAACGCGCTGCATCAGCACCGGGTCGACGTTGCCGCCGGACAGCACCGCGACGACCGGTCCCTCGAACGCGCCCGGATCGCTCAGCAGCGCCGCGACCGGGCTGGCGCCGGCCGGCTCGACGACCAGCTTGGCCCGCTCCAGACACAGCAGCAGCGCGGCGGACAGCTCGTCCTCGCTGACCGTGCGCACCTCGTCCACCAGATCACCGACGATCGCGAACGGTACGTCACCGGGCCGGCCGACCTTGATGCCGTCGGCCATCGTCGCCGGGTTCTCGATCGACACCGGACGCCCCGCCGCCAGAGAGGGCGGATACGCCGCCGAACCCGCCGCCTGCACACCGACGATCCGCACATCGGGCCGCAGGGCCTTCACCGCGACCGCGATCCCCGCCGCGAGACCGCCGCCGCCGATACCGACGACGATCGTGCGCACCTCCGGGCACTGCTCCAGAATCTCCAGCCCGACCGTGCCCTGGCCCGCGATGACGTCCGGATGGTCGAAGGGATGGATGAACACCGCGCCCGTCTCGGCGGCGTACTCCTGCGCGGCGGCCAGGGTCTCGTCGACCACGTCTCCGTGCAGACGCACCTCGGCGCCGTAGTCACGCGTCGCACTTATCTTCGGCAGCGGCGCGCCCTTCGGCATGAACACCGTCGAGTGCACGCCGAGCAGCGAGGACGCGAGGGCGACGCCCTGTGCGTGGTTGCCCGCGCTCGCGGCGACCACACCGGCGGCCCGCTCCTCGGGCAGCAGACCGGCGATCCGGACGTAGGCGCCGCGCAGCTTGAACGAACCGGTCCGCTGGAGGTTCTCGCACTTGAGGTGCACGGGAGCGCCGACCAGCTGGGTCAGGTACCTGCTGCCCTCCATCGCGGTGACACGTGCGACGCCGGTGAGCATCTTCTGCGCGCCGCGTACGTCGTCGAGGGTGACCGGGGGCAAGGGGGCGGCCTTGCGGTAGTTCATGGCTCAAGTCTCGCAGTTCACCTGCCGCAACAGCCGTAGTGACCAACGTCCGAGACTGGTTTGCGCAGCGCCGGTACGGCCCGCCTCCCATCCGCGTACCCTGTCCCCCAACCCAGCACCCAGTATGAAGTGAGCCCCCGGCCATGCCCACAACACCTGAAATGTCGATGGACATGACGACCGTCGGTGACACCGGCCTCCTCGACGCGCTGCAGCACGAGGTGGCGGTGTTCGCCCGGCGTGCCGAACAGACCCGGCTCGGCGGGGTCGGACAGGTGCGCAACTCCATGGACCGCGCCGCGTACCTGCTGCTCAACCGGCTCGACAAGGAAGGGCCGATGGGCGTCAAGGCGCTCGCCGCGAGCATGGGCATCGACTCGTCGACGGTCACCCGGCAGGTGGCTCCCCTCGTCGACACGGGCCTGGTCAAGCGGACCTCGCACCCCGAGGACGGGCGTGCCGTGGTGCTCCAGCTGTCCCCGCGCGGGCTGTCCCGGCTGGAGGAAGTGCGCTCGTCCCGGCGTCAGCTGATGGCCGAGCTCACACACGACTGGGCACCCGAGGAGCGCGAGGCATTCTGCACGCTCCTCACCCGCTTCAACCTGGCGCTCTCCGCACGGATGGCGGCGCAGGGCGTGCCGGGGACGGAGCCGCAGTCGGCTTCCTGAGCCGCGGGTGAGACACGTGCACGCGCGTGCGGCGGGAGTTACGAGACGCCGCGTGCCGCTCCGGGCCGGGGGCGGACACGCGCGCGTGGTGCCGGGACTCCACCGCCCCTCACCAGCCCCTCCCCCGCTCCCGCCGTATGGAGCGCGATCTTCCACGGCAGCCGAGGCATGCCGCACGGTGCGCGGGCTCTTGACCGAAAGCCCACCGCTGGCCTCATATGAGACCGGGTCCTCGTGGTCGTACGGGGGTTCACATCCGGTGGGCCGGGTACGCCACCGGGATCCGTATCCTCAGGTCGGCCTCAGGCGGGAGGCGCGGTGCGAGAACGGCAAGCGTCCCAAGGTGCCCGCCGGGCCCGGGAGTTCGAGGCGTTCGTCGCCGGCGCGGCGGGGCGGCTGCTGCACACCGCCACGCTGCTCACGGCCGAGGCCCCGGACGACAACCCGCGCGCGCGGCGCCTGCTGACCCTGGCCCTCGCCCACACCTACGCCTGCTGGGACCGACTGCGCGGCGAGGACCCGTACGACCGCACTCGCCGGTACCTCGCCACCCGCTTCGCGCACGGCGCCTGGCACCAGTACGGCGTCTTCGGCCGGGCCCGCCCGCACCCCACCGGCGCACTCGCCCACCTCGCCCCGCAGGAGCGCCTGATCCTGGTCCTCAGGCTGTACGAAGGGGTTGCCGAGGAACAGACGGCCGCGCTGCTCGGGCTGCCCACGGAACGCGTCCGCGCCCTGTGCGACCGGGCGACGGCGACGGTCCTCCACCCGCCCCGGGGGCCTGCACCGGCGGTGGCGGAGGCGAAGGTGGCGGCGTCGTGATCGGGGGTCTGCGGTGAACCGGTTGGAACGGGAGGCTGCCGCGCGGCAGATCATGGAGCGGACGCCGCCGCGGGTGCCGCCGGACCTCTGCGCCGACGCCGTGCGCCGCGGCAACCGTCTGCTGCGACGCAGGGCCCTCGCCCTGCGCCTGGGCTGGCTGCTGCTGTTCGCCGTGACCGTGGCGTTCACCGTGTGGGCGCTGACGGCCCGCCCCTGGGTGGAGCCGCCGTCGGAGACGACCCCACCGCTGACGGGCTGGTGAGCGCTCCGGCTAGCCGAGCGCCTGCTGGAGGTCCTCCAGGAGGTCGTCGGCGTTCTCGATGCCCACGGAGAGGCGTACGAGGTCGGCGGGTACCTCCAGGGCAGAACCGGCCGCGGAGGCGTGCGTCATGCGCCCTGGGTGCTCGATCAGCGACTCGACGCCGCCGAGGGACTCGCCCAGGGTGAACACCTTGGCGCGGTTGCAGACCTCGACGGCCGCCTCCTCGCCGCCCTCGACCCGGAAGGAGACCATGCCGCCGAAGGACCGCATCTGCTTGGCGGCGATCTCGTGACCGGGGTGATCCGGCAGCCCCGGGTACAGCACCCGCGTCACGCGCGCGTGCCGGGTGAGCATGTCGGCGACCCTGGCCGCGTTCTCACTGTGCCGGTCCATGCGCACGGAGAGGGTCTTGGTGCCGCGCAGCACCAGCCAGGAGTCGAAGGGCCCGGCGACCGCGCCCATCGCGTTCTGGTGGAAGGCCAGTTCCTCGCCCAGCCCCTCGTCGCCCACGATCAGCGCGCCGCCCACGACGTCCGAGTGGCCGCCCATGTACTTGGTCAGGGAGTGCACCACGACGTCCGCGCCGAGTGACAGCGGCTGCTGGAGGTAGGGCGTGGCGAACGTGTTGTCGACGACGAGCCGGGCGCCGGCGTCCCGGGCGATCTGGGCGACGGCGGCGATGTCGGTGATGCCGAGCAGCGGGTTGGAGGGGGTCTCCACCCACACGACCTTGGTCTTGGGGGTGATGGCGGCCCGTACGGCTGCGGGATCGCTCGTGTCGGCGACCGACCATTCCACGCCCCACCGGGCGACGACCTTCGCGAACAGGCGGAACGTGCCGCCGTACGCGTCATTGGGGATGACCACGTGGTCGCCGGGGCTGAGCAGCGTACGCAACAGGCAGTCCTCGGCCGCCAGTCCGGACGCGAACGCGAGTCCACGGCGCCCGCCCTCCAGGGCGGCGAGGTTCTCCTCCAGGGCGGTCCTGGTCGGGTTGGCGCTGCGGCTGTACTCGTAGCCGCCGCGCAGACCGCCCACCCCGTCCTGCTTGTAGGTGGACACCTGGTAGATCGGCGGGACGACCGCACCGGTGAGGGGGTCGGCCGTGTTGCCCGCGTGGATGGCGAGCGTCTCGAAGTGCTGACTGATGTGCCTGTCGCTCATGAGAACCGAGCGTAGTGCGCTCGTCCTCCCCATGCCGCCGCCACGGCGCGGCGCAGGCGCCCGCCTGCCGTCGGACGCGGTTTTCCACAGGTCCGAGGGAGGGGGTTCGCCAATTGTCGGCGGCGTCTGGTTCGCTTGATGCATGGAAATTCTCTGGGTCCTGTTGGGTCTGCTCCTGATCGGTTTCGTGCTGGGTCCGTTCGTGATGCGCAGGCGCAGGGGGATAGAGCTGGTCACGCCGGGCCACCCGGACGCCGCGGACCCCGCGAACTACGGATTCGTACGGCAGGAGGAACTGGACGTCCGCATGCCCGGCCCCGACCAGGACCTGGTGGATGTGCTGGACCTGGTGCAGCGCACCCAGGACCACCGGGCCGCCGCCCAGCTCCTGGCCGGTACGGAGGCGGAGGGCGAGCTGCGCTGGCAGCGTGTGCAGGCCTTCGCGGGCGCGGCGTCGCTGGAGCTCCAGCAGCGGCCGGGCGGCGTCAGTGAGACGCCGGGCGGGCAGTGGCTGCGGGTGTGGCGGGCCGAGGCGCCCAAGGACGCGGGCGGCGCGGCGGTGCACGCCGAGTTCCTGGTGCAGCAGGCGTGGCGGACGGCGA
Organism: Streptomyces sp. NPDC059866; assembly: GCF_042731325.1. Taxonomy (NCBI): domain Bacteria; kingdom Bacillati; phylum Actinomycetota; class Actinomycetes; order Kitasatosporales; family Streptomycetaceae; genus Streptomyces; species Streptomyces sp. NPDC059866. Next base: position 140,900 of record NZ_JBHWJT010000008.1, read on the forward strand.
CGCCCGGCACGGACGAGTTCCGGATCATCATGGAGGAGGCGAAGGCGGCCTGCGGCGACGCGGCGCTGCTCGCCCCCGGTGACCCGATCCCGTACATCATCGAGCTGTCGGTGGCCCGGGGCCTGGCCTATCCGCGCGCGGAGTTCGAGCAGCTCTGGCTGAAGATCCTGGACCGCGCGCCGAACCACATGGGAGCGCATCTCGCCGCGCTGCACTACTGGTGCGAGAAGTGGCACGGCTCGCGCGAGCTGGCGTCCCAGTTCGCGGAGGCCGCGGCGGCCCGCGCCCCGCAGGGCTCGCTGCTGGCGGCGATGCCGCTGTTCGCGGTCTTCGAGCACCTGCCCGAGGTCAATCTGGTCGCCAGTTTCTACCAGAGCGAGGTCGTGACCAAGGCGATCCACGGCGCCCTGCACGCGGTGCACTCGGCCCGCCCCGACGACCCGATGCTGGCGCACGTCCGTCATCTGCTGGTGTTCTTCCTGGTCCGCTCCGAGCGCTGGTCGGAGGCCATGAGCCAGCTGATACACATCGACGGCCATGTGGGCGCCCTGCCCTGGACGCTGTCGCCCGACCCGGCCGCGGAGTTCGCGGTCTACCGGGCGCTGGCCGTGGCGGGCTACGAGGCGAACGGCGGCAGCCCGGCGACGCTGCTGCACTGAACCTGCCGTACGCCCTGATGGCAGTCCGTGGCGGCATGCGGGCCCGTACCGGAATGCGGTACGGGCCTGCCTGCATTCACCACGGTGTGCGGCCTGTGCGCCGCAGGCGCAAGCACGGCCCGGCCGGAGCCTCGGCCCAGTCAGCCGCCGCACTCCGCCGGGCCGCCTCGCGCGGTCAGCCCTCCGCGCGGGCGGGCAGCCGCCATCCCGGGCGCGGGAAGTGGCAGGTGTAGCCGTCCGGGTAACGCTCCAGGTAGTCCTGGTGCTCGGGCTCGGCCTCCCAGAAGGGGCCGACCGGCTCGACCTCGGTGACGACCTTGCCGGGCCACAGTCCGGAGGCGTCCACATCCGCGATCGTGTTCTCGGCGATCCGCTTCTGCTCGTCATCCACGTAGTAGATCGCCGAGCGGTAGCTGAGGCCGATGTCGTTGCCCTGGCGGTCCTTGGTGCTCGGGTCGTGAATCTGGAAGAAGAACTCCAGGATCGCGCGGAAGTCGGTCTTCTCGGGGTCGAAAAGGATCTCAATGGCCTCCGCGTGCGTGCCATGGTTACGGTACGTCGCGTTCGGCACGTCACCCCCGGTGTATCCGACGCGGGTCGCCGTCACGCCCGGGAGCCGGCGGATCAGGTCCTGCATCCCCCAGAAGCATCCGCCCGCCAGCACGGCCCTCTGCGTCTGCGCAGCCATTGCGGCCCCTCCAATATCTGTCAGCTCGGTCACTCGGGCTGCTCGGCTTGCACACCACCGGCATCCCCTACGCAATCGCCTCAACACGCGAGGGCGCCGAGCGATTCCGTGCCCGTCCCACTCGCCCTGGCCTGGTAGACGCCGAGGATCATCTTGTACATCGAACCGTTGCCGAGCCCGGTCAGCACGAACAGGATGATGAACGCGGTGGTGAGCAGTGGCAGCGACTTCTGCATCGACGCGATCACGATGATGCCTCATGGGCCGTCTGTCACGCCCCGCGGGGTCGGTCCTGGGTGGCCTGGTAGCCGGTAGGACTCGGTTCCGGTGTCGTCGGGCGTGCGGTGCCACGGCCGGATCGTCCCGCGGAAGCAGTCGCATCGAAAATCAACGGCCGACGTGGATCCGTCGGCATCCCCCTGTGCACCATGGAAGAACCGCAACGCAGAATCCGCGCGCTCCACACGGCATCCACGATCACCGTCTACCAGGCATACTCCCCCGAGATCGGCATGCCCGCGGTTCGCCAGGGCCGTTTCCCCGCCGCATGGAAGCGGGACCGCATGACGTGGGTCACCAAGCCGCGTTCACAACCTCTCGCTGCTGTCCTGGGCGCTTACCTTCTCGACCGGTTCTTCGGTGTCACGCTCCGACCTCGCGGGCGATCTCGCCGATCAGGTCGGCCAGTAACCCCGGGTGGGACAAAAACGGATGGTGGCCGACCGGCAGGTCGAGCACCCGGGATGCCCGCCGGGCGAACTCCCGCTGCTTCTCCGGCGGCGTGGCCCGGTCCCCCGTACAGACGACGTACGTAGAGGGGGTTTCGTGCCAGGCGACGCCGCGTGGGGCCTGGGCGAAGACCGCCTGTGACTGCGGTCCCAACCGCCGGAAGGCGCCCGCCACGGCCTCCTCGTCGCAGTCGTAAAGGAAGGCACCCCGCAGGTCGACCGCCGTGTTCGGGACGACCGTACCGTCATCCCGCGGAACGACCCAGGGCGCGGGGTTTGGTCCTGCCAGGGCTGCGAGGGATTCGCCAACGTCCGGCACGACCGCGGTGACGTAGAGGAGGTGCCTGATGTCGTCCCGGCCCGCGGCAGCGTCGGTGATCACCATCCCGCCGTAGGAGTGCCCGCACAGCAAGGCGGGATGCCCAGGCTCCTCATCGAGTACGGCCCGCACCGCGTCGGCATCGGCGTACAAATCCGCCCCGTACGCGGCGCCCGCCCGTTCGCCACAGCTGGGCAGCTCCACGCTGCGGCTCTCCAGCCCCAGGGCTGCGAGTGGTTCCACCATCCGGTGCCACCACCAGTCGGAATCCAGCGCGCACGCGCCGTGGGCGAACACGACCCGCATCGAGACCTCCCTCAGCTCCACAGCCGCCTCGTGACGACCGCACACCGAAGCCATCATGTCCGGCTGGACGGTCAACCGCTTGCCCCTGCGGGCGAACGTCTGATGCCGTCGGCCAGCCCTCGGCCGCAAGCAACTGGAGACGTCTGCGAGCCCGAGCGACCTGATCGACAGGCCGCCCGATCGATCGGGGCTCCGATGCCCAGCCCGTCATCCTCCAGGAGGAACAAGGGCTGTGAACGCCAGGACGAAGTCCGCTCAGCCAGGCGCCAAGGACTCTGACCAGGACTTCTACTCAGGGATGGGTGATCGCCGAAAAGAGCTGCGAACGCCGCTTGACATGGATCAAACCGTCGTTCCTGTGGATGATGTACCGCTGCGGCTGGGTCACGAAGGCGGGGCAGGAAACCGTTCTTGCCCGCGAGATCCATGCCCTCGTCAGCGATGGCGACCTGGACTCCGCCGCCCGACTGCTGCCCCAGGAACACCCATATCCCGTTGGAGACGAACTCCTCGCCCACCTACGGGGACGACGGGCTGATTCACCCCACAGCCGGCTGCGGCCGATGGGGCACATGGCAGCACAGACTCGCCGGGACGGGGGTCAAACTAAGTACCCCGTTCGAAGCGAACTGGGGAGCTTCCTGCCCGACGGGCATCGCTCCGGCGCCGGAGAAGTAGCCGAACCAGCCTGAGTCCCGTCCAACGGGCCGTGGCGTCGATCATCGTTCGCGCGGTGACATGGCCGGGTCGGCGCCGATCCTGACGCCGTGACTGGGCGGGCACGCTCGTCGAAAGGCCAGCATCGCTCCGGCTCCTCCCGAGGCCGAGAAGGAGGAGACCCCCTCCTTCCGCCGATGGGTGTGGCGCAGTCGCCCGATCGGCGTCCACACGCACTCTCGTGCCGGCCCCTCCGCAGGCCGAGATGATCGACAGGAGTGCCCAACACACCTGCCGGGCTGAGAAATTCGATTGCCCCTGACGTGCCGATGCGCGCTAATACGGCGCATGGCCGATATTCAGGGCTCATACGATGATCTGTTCACCGCAGTGCCGAATGCGCTGGCCGGATTGCTGGACGACGGAGACGCGGGTGCCTCGGTTGCGGTCTTCGTGGACGGCGAGCCGGTGGTGGACGTCTGGGGTGGGTTCGCCGACGCGGACCGCACGATCCCGTGGCAGCGGGACACGATCACCAATGTCTGGTCCGTCACCAAGACGATGACAGCACTGTGCGCGCTGGTCCTGGCCGACCGCGGCGACCTCGACCTGGCCGCACCGGTCGGCCGGTACTGGCCTGAGTTCGCCACGACAGGCAAGGAAAACGTGCTGGTGCGACACCTGCTCGCGCACATTGCGGGCCTGCCCGACTGGGACGGGCCGATCGAGGATCTCTACGACTGGCCGTCCGCCACGGCACGTCTGGCCGCGCAGGCTCCGCAATGGGAACCGGGAAGCACGGCCGGATACCACTCGCTCACCCAGGGGTTTCTCGTGGGCGAGGTCGTACGCCGGATCACCGGCCGGAGCCTGGGCGAGTTCTTCGCAGAGCAGGTGGCCGGACCGCTGGGTGCCGACTTCCACATCGGACTGCCGGCCGAGCACGACAGCCGGGTGGCGCTCACCGTCCCACCGTCGTCCCAGGACGAGGACTATGCCGCGAGCGCGCCCGGCAACAGCGCGTCCCCCGCCGCCGGCACCGCCGTACGGGTCCGTGACGGGAACAGCGTGGCCTGGCGCCGCGCGCAGATCCCCGCGGCGAGCGGCTTCGGCAACGCCCGCTCGGTCGCCCTCGTGCAGTCGGTGTTGGCCTGCGGAGGAGCAGTGCGTGGGGTGCAACTGCTGTCGCAGGCGGGCTGTGACCGTGCAAGGGAGGAGCAGTTCAGCGGCGAGGACCGCAGACTGGGCATGCCGGTCCGTTGGGGGCTGGGCTACGGGCTGTTCGGCAACACCTTTGGGTGGGGCGGTTGGGGCGGCTCACTCGTCATGATCGATCCCGAGGGCCGTATGACGGTGGCATACGTGACCAATCAGATGCGCGAACCCGCGGACGACAACCGGGGACTGGAGCTTGTGATGGCCGCCTACGACGGGCTCAAGGGTCTGCGGGCTTGATCCAACGGGTCACATAGCAGTACGGGCTCGCCGGGACGGGGGGCAAGCCAAGTGACCCGTTCGAGACGAACTGGGGGCGTCGTGCCCGATGGGCATCGCTCCCGCGTCGGAGGGGTCGGAGAAGTGGCCGAACCAGCCTGCTCAAAGCGATGGTCGCCTCACCGGTGGGTCTGGGGACTTGGATGGTGAGCCGCCCTGGGCTGTGAAAGCCACAGGGCGACCGCCTCAGCGATCGGCTGCCCGGTCGCCAGTTCGACGAAGCCGAACTGGCCACCCTGGTTGCACTCCAGGAACCACCAGATGCCCTCCTCGTCCTCGGCGAAGTCGAAAGCGGCGTACGCCAGCCCGGCAAGGGCGACGTACTCATGCACCGACTTGCTGATGCGTTCGGGTACCGAGACCACCTCCCAAGCGTGCTCGGTATCGCCGTAGCGCCCGTCGACCTGGCCGGGCCCGGCCGTCTTCCGCGCGGCGAACAGCCGGGTGCCGACACAGGTCAGACGAATGTCGGCACGCTTGGGTATGTAACGCTGCAGCAGCGCAGGGCCGGCCGCGACGGCCGAGAAGTCCGCGTCGGCTCCGATCAGGGTGGTCGGCAAGGTCAGCGCGGGGTCACCGGGCGGCGGTCCCGAGGCGGACTTCACCACCATGTCCCTGTGCTCTTCGGCGAACTGCTGCGCCAGGCGCGGATCCGTGGTGAAGACGGTCGGTGGTACGGCGAAGCCGCTGAGGTGAGCGATCCTCAACTGCCATGGCTTCAGGCGGGCCCGGTCGGCGTTGCGCGGATGATTCATCCATCGCGTGGTGGCGGAGAAGAGCATTCCGAACAGCGCTTGACGGGTCTCGGCGGTCAGCCACGGTGAGGGGTGTGCCGCGTGCGCGGCTGGTGCGCCGGGCCTGCGCATCCATACGGCGCGCAGGCCCCCCATGCTGAGCACCTGTCCATTCACCGACAGATGGCCGTCGAAGTCGCCGTGGGCGTAGTGAGCGGACAACGTGACCTTGTCCGGCACATCGGCAGGATCCAGCCGCATGACGGGTGTCCCCATGTCGTGCAGCTTGGCCACCACCATGTCGGCGGTCACGTCCTCCTCGGACGTGAGGATCAGGACGGTCATTCGGTTACGGGTCGTCAGTCGTCGAAGTGAGTCTGGGAACCAGCGGTGGACGTGGTCGTGCCGACCGCCAGCAGCAGGTCCGGGTCACTGACGGCCGGGCGACCGTCGGAGAGCACGTTCAACTGACGCGACGCGTCGAAGTGGTACGGCGTCCCCACCGGCTGAAGCCTCCTGGGAAGGGCGTAGTTGAGGGTGAACGGTCGCACTCTGAAACCTCCATGCACGTTGCTTGCATGCGGTCCCTACGCTCTCTTTGCGTAAGGAACTCACCGCTTTCTGTCCATCCGGGGGAGGGTTCGCCACAAGGCGCGCTGCTTCATCCACATCAGAACATCAGCAGCCACGTCTTCCCCACGAAACACACATCGGATGGCGCATCAGATCTGTCACAGGTGACACGAGCGGTGACTGCTTCCTCACCCTCAGAGAGTTGGCGAACCACCGGAACGGCCGGCGTCGCCGATGGGATCCATGGCAGCAGACCATCACCGGAACCGGCGTCAAGCTGAGCGATCCTTCTAAGTGGCTCGCGTCACCCCTCTGCGCGGCTTCCGGGCCATGGCCGCGGCCGTCCGCGGTTTGCTGCGGGTGCTTATGACAGTGCGCCTGAAGAACCTCCAGGTGTGCAGCCGACCCGACGGCGGGGCGTTGGACGACGCGGAAGTCGCCGCGCGGATCTGGACCGCGCCAGTTGACGCACAGTCCTGCCCGAGGATCCCGATGCCGCTGCCCCGGAGGTGTCCTGACGCGCATGGGCGATGGCCGACGGGTCCTACGGAACAAACAAGTCCGCCAGATAGGTTGGTTTGGCCTCTATCTCCGCATAGCGCCCGGTCTCCTTCGACCAGGCGACGTTCCCGGCGGTGAGCACGTGGAAGTCCCTGACACAGCGGAGCGTGTCGACGATGACGTCGTCGGCGAGGCCTGAACGCGCCAGCCGTTCGGGCAGGACCTGTTCGAGATCGAGGATGCGCTGGACGTATCCGGCCTGCATCACGGCCACTCGCTCCACCGCCTCCTGGAGGCTGCACTGGTGATGGTGGCAGATCACCGTGACGGCGTTGAACGCATAGTTGTGGGCGAGTTCCTTGGGCAGCGAGTAGAGATCGTTGATGCAGGCATTCGCGTAGATCACTGCCTCTCGCAGGTCCGCGAAGGCCGGGTTCGCATGCAGTTGGTCGGGCAGGTCCACACCGGAACCGATTTCCATCAGGTCCAGGACGGCATCGAATGCGAATGAGGCGCGGCGGTGGGCGAGATATTGCTGCAGGCCGGGTACACGCCCTTCCTCCCGATGAATCATGTCGGCCCGATAGCTGTCGAAATACCACAAAAGATGCGGGACAAATCTGCGCTGCCACATGGGAGAACGGACGGCCTTCGTACGGGACCACAGATCGGCCAGGGAACGCGCCAGTCGCCCAGCCGTAACCTTTCCGTCGAATACGGCGAACAGCGGCCCGAACGCCTCCCGCCACCGCTCGGGCTGGTAACCGCGCACCGGGTCGTCGTCGAACTGGTCGTCCAACTGGAACAGCCACGCGTTCCACAGGGTAATCAGGGTCAGCGCCTCCTGTGAGGCGTTCGGGCACAGCCACGCGGTGAGCCGGTCCACACGAGTACGCTGCACATGCCGACGCGCTTCCTCGGTGGGCACCAGACCGAACTCGTCCAACCAAGCCTCGGCGGCCGCCGTGGCCTCCTGGAGTTCCGGATTGAGCGCTGCCGGTATGGGTATGTAAAGGTCCGGCATACGGAAATTTCCCATACGTCAGCTCGCTTCTCGGTGATTCTCTGCCATTGGCGACATCCAGTGACATCGCCGCTCCATGCATGCCAAGGCCCGCATGGAGCATGCCCAGGCAATCCCCAGCCGCCGGTGTAAAATACCCTGCCCGTCGATGACGTTTCGACAGGTGTCTCGTTCCTTGGCGCTCTTTGCCTTTGCGCCGGGCAGCACTACAGACAGAACATTCGTTGGTCTGGGTACAAGTGCCCGGCGACTCAGGCGAGTTGAGGACCAGGCCGTGTGAGGCCTGGGTTCAGCTGCGGCGGCCGGGCCTGTTCAGACGAGCCAGGAGCAGAGCGACGTCGTCGCCCAGGCCGTGAGCCTTCTGCGTACCGGCAAGGAGGTCGTCGACAACGGTCTCCAGGTCCGCCGTGGGAGCCCCTCGCAGACCCTGGAGAAACCTCTCGATGCCCTGGTCGATGTCCTTGTTCACGGCCTCGAGCAGGCCGTCGGTGGTCAGCGCGAGCACGCTGCCCGGAGCGATGCGCAGGCGGGTGGTCGGGTACCGCTGCTCCCGGTCGATCCCCAGGGGGAGGCCGCCGGGGACCTCCAGGAGGCGCGGCGGCTTGCGGGGCGTGATCAGCGCTGGGGCTGGATGGCCCGCCCGGCACACCTGAAGCGTTCCGTCGGAGGGGGTGAGGGCGATGTAGCAGCACGTGGCGAACAGGGCCCTGTCCGGGTCGGTGTTCAGCTCGGCCAGCAGACGGTTGGTGCGTTCCAGGACGGCCGCGGGCGGGTGTCCTTCGTTCGCGTAGGCGTGCACGGCGGTGCGCAGCCGCCCCATGAGAGACGCGGCGTGAACGCTGTGTCCCTGCACATCTCCAATGACCAGAGCCACGCCGCCGTCGGGCAGGCTGATGGCGTCGTACCAGTCGCCACCGATCCACATGCCGGAGGTGGCGGCCTGGTAGCGGGCGGCGATGGTCACACCTGGCACCGTGAGCGGCCCGCGCGGCAGCATGCCGCGCTGGAGCTCGGTCGCGAGCGCGTGTTCCGACTCGTACATGCCGGCTCGCTCCAGTGACTGGGCGAGCAGTCCCATGGCGGCGACCAGGAGGGCCCGCTCCTCGGCCAGGAATTCCTGCGGCTCGGGAAAACTGACGAGGCAGGAACTGACGCGGCCGCGCGAGTCCGTGAGCGGCAGTGCCGCCCACGCCTGTCGGGCCGACTGCGCGAGCGGTGCCAGGCGGGGATAACCGGTGATCAGCGCGTCCACGGAGCCGATGAGGACGGGCGCCCTACGGTCGAGTGACTCCTCCACGAGCGTGCGGGCCGTGGCGTCGAGGGCTCGCATGGAGTCGTCACCCTGCTCGTCGTCGGCGCACGAGGCGATGACGGTCAGCCGGTCCCCCTCCGGGGCGATCACCGCCAGCGAGTCCGCTCCGAAGGTACACAATCCTGCCTGCGCGGCAGCCATGATGTCGTTGACCGTCACCGCGGCGGCCAGAGCCGCGGTCAGCTCCTGCATCCAGCGGTCACGGGTGGCGCGCTCGTACAGCCGCCGCCTCTCCGCTTCGTGGCGTTCATGGACGGCCGTGGTGTCCATGACCACTCCGACCATGCGGGCCGGCAGCCCGTCGGCGCCGGGCAGGACGCGGCCCCGGGCCTCCAGGGACCGGTGCCGGCCGTCGTCGGAGGTGACGCGGTACTCGATCTGGTAGTTGCCGCAGGATTCCGCTATCAGCCCCAAGGCATCGCGCACATCGGCCAGATCGGACTCGTGTACTGCGGCCAGGAAGCTCGAGATGTCCGACGGACCGTTCTCGGGCATGTCGTGCAGCGCGAGGGTGAGAGGGTCGCAGCTCACCTCGCCGGTGGCGATCTCCCAGCAGAAGAAACCCGCCTGCACGATGCTCGCGCTGGCCTGGAAGGTGCCGGGATCGGACTCATCCTCTCGGAATACGGCAGTACGCACCGCCCTGACATCTTTCACTGGATCTCCCTGCCGCGGCGTGAACTACGTCCCTCCGAGGAGCCGAACGTGCCCAACAGGATGGGCCACGCAGTGTAGTGGGCGGCCGATGGAAACCAGCCAGTGAGGCGACTCGAGAACCTGCGGCACTGCGACACCGTTCCCTCCTCATGTGAACGGGGCTCTTACAGCGGAGTGTGCTCCCGCCCTTCCAGGGAAGATCGCCGGACCGACCCGGCAGTGGCCGGATCGTGCGCATGGTAGTGACTTTCTGGATCTTGCGCTAGACGTCCCCCGGCAGGGCGAGCGAAGGCGTTCCTCCGCTCAGCCCACGCCGGTCGCTGAACGCCCGGCGCAGGTGGGTCCTGGCAGACGCCCGCCGCTTGATCTCGGGCGCCGAGATGGGCGCCCCAACCCATCCGGTGGGGTACTGCGGGATCGGCGGGACGGGGGTCAAGCTGAGTACCCCGTTCGAGACGAACTGGGGCGTCGTGCCCGACGGGGATCGCTGCCGCTCCAGAGCTCACGGAGTAACCTCGCAGAGAGCGAGCAACCGTCACCTCTCGGCCTTGGGGAGCTCGCTTTCGGTCCATGTTCTCCCTGACGGCACCCCCGTCCGGCCATGGGCCGGGACAGACCACCCGAAGCATCAGCACCGCCCGCCCGTTCAGCCGTGGACCGTGACCGGACGGTCCGCGCGCAGTTCGGCGAAGAGCCGGGCCGACTTCTCCTTGTCCCAGACGACGGCGCTGCCCTTGGAGGTGGCCAGGCGGGTGGTTGCGACGGGGACGTTGAGCTGTTTCCCGTTGCCCGCGGACACCGTGCGCATCGCCTTGAACAGATGGGTCAGCTGGGGCAGTCCGGTGGACTTGTCCACGATGAGGGTGTCCAGGCCCGCACCGGCCGTGCCGAACATGGCGGACGGGCTGAACAGGACGTCCCGGGACGCCGCCTTTACGGCCAGGGCGGCCAGGAACTTCTGCTGGTTGCGGGAGCGGCCGAGGTCGCCCTCCTTCTCCTGGTGGCGCTGGCGTACGAAGGCCAGCGCATCGCGGCCGTCCAGGGTGTGACAGCCCTTGGTGAGGTCGAGCCCGGACTTTTCGTCGACGATGTGCCGGTCCACGCACATGCGCACGCCACCGACCGCGTCCACGATGCCGACGAAGCCGGCGAAACCGATCTCGGTGTAGTGGTCGATTCGCAGGCCGGTGTTCGACTCGACGGTGCGGACGAGGAGTTCGGGGCCGCCGAGGGAGAACGCCGCGTTGAGTTTGTTCTTCTCCCGCTTGTGGTGGACGCCGGTCTTCGGGTCGACGTAGGCGGGGATGGTGACCCAGGAGTCGCGCGGCAGGCTGGTCAGCGTAGTGCCGTGGGCGCCGGTGTGCAGCACCATCATCGAGTCGGTGCGACGGCCCTCGGAGCCGATCGAGGAGCCGGTGTGCAGGTCCTTGGCCTGCTGCTCGCTCAGGCCCTCGCGGCTGTCGGAGCCCACGATCAGGTAGTTGGTGCCCTTGCCGGGGGCGGGCCGGTCCGGCAGCGCGGACAGGTCGACGTCGCTGTCGAGGCGGGAGTCCGCCCACACGTAGGTGCTCGCGCCGCCGAGCACGCCCAGCACGACCAGCAGGCAGAGCGCGCGCAGAACGCGGCGGAAGCGCGAGCGCGGCTGCCTCGGCCGGCGATCGCTGCGCTTGTATCCGCCGCCGTCGGCCGGCGGCCCGGCAGGCGCCGGCTCGTACGGGTCGTACGACGTCGGCGCGTACGGCTCGTAGGGCGTCGGCGCGTACGCGTCGTACGGGTCCTCGTGACCGAGGGGTATCGGGGTCAGCGGGCTGGAATTCAGGGTCGTCACCTCGTAACCGGCAGGCCGCGGCCGTCGGCCGCCTTGCCGATGTGCTGGGCCGCCGCGGCGGCGGTACCGGAACGGTGCATGCGCTGCCACTTCAACCGGCTGCCGCCCAGGAAGGCGACCACCGACTGGATGACCACGAGGTACATCAACTGCCGGTAGACCAGCAGCTGGAAGGGCAGCGCCCACAGCGTGCGGCGGCGCTCTCCGTCGAGTCGCAGGGCATACGCCGCCACGGCCATCTGCACGGCCAGAAAACCGATCCACGCAGCCATCGACTTCACCGGCGAGCTGGTGAACAGGGCGCTGTAGAGCATGAAGACGTCGATGACCGGCGCGAGCAGCGGCAGCATCACCTGGAAGAGGAAGAGGTACGACAGGCCACGCCGCCCGAACCGCCCGGCGGGCCCGACCTCCAGGACGGCCCTGCGGTGCTTCCACATCGCCTGCAGGGTGCCGTAGCACCAGCGGTAGCGCTGGCGCCACAGCTGCCGTAGCGAGGTGGGGACTTCGGTCCAGGCGATGGCGGTCTCCTCGTACACGACCCGCCAGCCGGCCCGCCACAGCGCCATCGTGAGGTCTGTGTCCTCGGCGAGGGTGTCCTCGCTGAGGCCGCCCACGCCCATGAGCGCGTCGAGCCGGAACGCGCCGATGGCGCCCGGCACGGTCGTCATGCACTCCAGAACCTCGAACATCCGGCGGTCCAGGTTGAACCCGAAGACGTACTCCAGGTGCTGCCAACGCCCGAGGAGGCGTTTGCGGTTGCCCACCTTGGTGTTGCCGCTGACAGCGCCGACCGCCGGATGGGCGAGCGGCTGGATGAGGCGCTGAATGGCGTCCGCCTCGAAGACGGTGTCCGAGTCGACCATCACGACATACGGGCAACGGGCATATTTCAGGCCGCGGTTGAGGGCAGCGGCCTTGCCCGCGTTGGACTGGCACACCACCTGCACGCGCGGGTCGCGGTGGGCGTACTCGTTCGCGATCTCCACGGTGCGGTCCGACGATCCGTCGTCGATCACGATGATCTGCAGCCGCTGGTGAGTGGAGGCGAGCAGCGAGCGCAGGGTGCCGCCGATCCCTGCCTCCTCGTTGTACGCGGGGACGAGCACGGTCACCGGGTCGCGGATCTCGCGCAGCCAGGGCGCGCCAGGACGGTACCGCTCCAGGCGTCTGACGTGCGCGCGGGCGAACAGGACCAGGACGAACAGGCGCAGCAGGCCGAGCCCAGCGGCGACGGTCAGCACCCAGGTGAGGGCAGCGACGAAGCTGCGGCCCAGCTTCTGGAACCAGATGAGCCCGGTGCCCAACCATCGTTCGGGCGTGGCCACTTCGGTCATGGCGGGCGCCTCGGTGTCGACGCCCTCGGAGATCGTGGCGAACCGACGGGCGTTCGGGTCGGTGAGCAGTTTGCCGGTCTCGCGGTAGGCGAGGGAGGTCTGGCTGAACTGGCGGACGACCCCGTCGGCGGGCTTGCGCCCGGACCGGTCCGCGGCGACCAGAAGGTAGCCGTCGGCCGAGGCGCTGCGCACGACGGGCCACTCGGCACCGCACAGGGTGGGGACGGTGGTGGTCAACGGCATCCGCAGCAGCGAGGTCCGGAAGCCGTCGGCGCCCGCGAACGCGCTTTGTGTGAGGCGGAGCTCAAGGGTGCTGCGCGCTGCGGAGGCGGCGCCGAGGTCGGCGCCGGTGTAGGTGTTGGAGCCGATCTCGTGCCCTTGCGCCCTGATCTGCCGGACGAGGTCGGGGTACTGGGCGGCCTTGGCGCCGCTGAGGAAGAAAGTGGCGTGCGCGTGGTGCTTCTTGAGCAGGGCCAGCAGTCGCGGGGTCCAGTACGGGTCGGGGCCGCCGTCGTAGGTGAGGGCGACGGTGCCCGCGGGCATCGAGGCCGACTTCACCCGATCGCCGTGCACCGCGAGGACGGGGCCGGCGTCAGTGGCGGCCTGGGGAACCGGCTCGGTGCAGGCCTGTTTGGTCCGGGAGCCGTCGACCTCGTTCTGTGTCCAGCCCTGGAAGAGCAGGGCTCCGAAGAGGATGGGCAGGGTGAGGGTGAGGAGCAGCCAATGCGCCCTCGGATCCCTCGCTTGCTTGTGCCGTGCCGCCATCAGGCGGCGCGCTCGGCATGGTTGTCCGGTTGGTTCAGACCTTGCTCCGGCGGCCGTACTGGCCACCCGTTCTTCACGTACCACTCACACATGAGGGGCGAGTGTATTGAATTCTTGGCCTGCGATTTGGGGCATTGCGAAACAACTGGGACCGATGCGAGAAGTGATATACAGCACACCTTCGGCATTGGGTGCAACCATTTGCCGTCCGGGCGACTCACCGCCGGCCGCCGTCGGGAGCGCGAGAGGGCGGGCGGGCGCATCGCCACCCGCCCGCCCCACTCACAGACCGTGATGCGCAATCACTTCCCGTAGTAAGCGGAGCGGAACGTCCAGCTCGCATCGATCCGGGTGGTGGCGGCCGCCACCTTCGCGCTGCGCCTGGCCGAGGTGGTCAGCTGGTACGCGGCGTCGCCCGACGGGACCTTGAACGTCTTGTCCCCGAACAGCGGGTCATCGTTCGCACCGACCTTGGTACCGCCCTGGTACAGCGTCGTGGCGACCGAGGCGAAGTCGGACGAGCCCGCGTGCGTCTTGCCGTCGGCGAACAGCGGCAGGTAGCCGTAGATCTCGTTGCCGTCGCGGAACAGGCCATCCTCGTCCTTGCCCGCGTACTGCGAGAAGTCCAGGACCCACTGGACCTGGTTGCCGGTCGACAAGTACAGGGTGCGCGCGCCGGACATGCTTGACCTTGGCGCTGGTCGCCACGTCGTACTCGGCGTCGCCGCCCTTGGCCCACTGCCCGAACCAGGTCTGCGACAGCAGCGTCACCGCGCCGGAGTCGGCCTGGGGCGCGGAGGCGGTTCTCGTCGTCGGCGACCCGTCCCAGGTCACGTACGAGCAGTTCCTGAAGGTCTTCTGGGAGTCCCACGACCCGCCCCAGGGTTTCCGCCAGGGCAACGACGTGGGCACGCAGTACCGCTCCGCGATCTACACGCACACCCCGGAGCAGGCCGCGGCGGCCGAGGCCTCCCGCACGGCCTACCAGAAGGTCCTCACGGCGTCCGGCCACGGCACGATCACGACGGAGCCGCTGCCCGCGGAGGGCCGTACGTTTCTGTCCGGCGGAGGGGTACCACCAGCAGTATCTTTCGGGCAGCAAAAACCCCCAGCGGGTACCGCGGGCTGGGCGGGCCGGGGCTCTCCTGCCCCGTCGGCATCGCGCCGGCACCAGAAGCCGCGGGCAAGTAGGCCGCCCCAGCAGCCGGGCGGCCGCCGCGGCGCTGATGGCGAGCGGTGGTCAGTACGCGTTGCGGCGGCGCAGTCCGAGGGGGCGGCCGTCCGGGTCGACGAGGAGGCGGTGCAGGGGGGTGCAGAGCGTCGTGGCCGTACGGGAAAGGGGCGGTGGGCGGTAGGTGCGCAGGCGGCCGGGGGGTCTGGGGCCGCGGCGGCCGCCTGCGTGCCAGGAGTCCAGTGCGGCGGCACTCGCCGCGAAGGCGTCGAAGGCGGTCGTGGGATCGCAGAGCGGGTCGGATGCCTGGGGAGTCCGGGGGGCTTGCGTGTCCAGGTGCTCGTGGGAGAGTTCCAGGCGCAGGTTCCTGGCGTAGCTGCGCGCGCCGTCCCCGAGGCCGCCGGGGTCGCGCGGCTCACGTGGGTCTGCGCTCTCGTCCAGGACGGCGCAGCTGAGTTCGGAGTCGTGGGTCCAGGAGCGGAGGTTGATGTTGTCGGATCCGACCGAGGCCCACACGTCGTCGATCACGCACGCCTTGGCGTGCACGTACACCGGTGTCCCGGCGTGGTTCTCCAGCCCGTACACCGCGACGCGCCCACCGCCGGCGCGGCGCAGCCTGTCCAGGGCCGCGATCCGGCCGATCAGGTTCATCGGCAGGGTGAGCGGGCCGTCCTGCTCGGGGAGGGACGGGATGACCGCGATCAGGCGCAGGCCGGAGTTTGCGGTCAGTGCCTCGGCGAAGAACTGCACCACGTGCGGAGACCACAGGTACTGGTCCTCCAGGTAGATCAGGGCCCGGGCCCGCCGCAGCGCTTTGCGGTAGCCGCGCGCGATGCTGCGCTCGCCGTCGGGGGCGAACTCGTAGCCGCGCAGCAGTCGGTTGGGGTAGGTGCGCAGGACCTGGACGGTGTGGGTACCGCAGGGCCGGGGGTCGGGCGCCTGGGGTGGCAGGGGGTCCGCGCGGGTGTCCTCGCGGTGTGCGAGCTCTCGCAGGCGGACGAGCGGGCTGCGGGTGAGCGGCGCCGGGTCCTCCCAGCGTTCCCGGAAGACGGCCTCGATGTCGCCGACGGCCGGTCCGCGTATCGCGAGCTGGATGTCGTGCCACGGTGGGCGCTGTCCGTACGCGGCGGCGATGGACTGTGACTGCGGGTCGCCGCGGTGCGTCGCATCGTCATGGCGGCTGTGGCACAGGTCGATGCCGCCGACGAACGCGATGTCGAGCTCCGGGCGGTCGGAATACCGGAGCACGACGAACTTCTGGTGGTGCGAGCCGCCGGGACGCACCCGCATGTCGAGCAGGTACTCGCCGCCCCCCGCTTCGACCGCCTCGCCGAGGTGGCGGTTCTCGGCCTCGCTGAACTGGAACCGGTCCAGGTGGGAGCGCCAGACCAGCCCTTTGACGATCACACCCCGCTCGGCCGCCTCGGACAGGACGGTGCCGATTTCGCTGCCGGGGCCGGCGAGGCGCTCGTCGGGGTCTCCCCGCCAGTCGGTGAACAGGAGCAGGTCTCCGGCGCGCTGCGCGCGGATCGCTCCGAGGAGTTCCCGGAAGTACGTCGCGCCGTGGATCAGGGGCCGCACCAGGTTTCCGCGCGACCAGGCCGTTCGATCCGGTCGGCGGGTGTCCAGACGTGTCGCGCTGTTGCCGCGTTCGCTCGAGGTCAGCAGCCAGTCGGTGAGTTCCACAGCCAGGTCCTCCAGCTCCGCCAGGTGGCCGGCGGCTCCGCCACGGACCGACGGCGGCTCAGCCCCCGCTCCCGTACGGCCGCGTGATGATCTCCAGGTTGTGGCCGTTCGGGTCGTCGAAGTAGGCGCCTCGGCCGCCGTCGTTGTGGTTGATCTCGCCGGGGCGGGAGTGGGCCGGGTCCGCCCAGTAGGTCAGGCCTGCGCGCTGGATGCGGGCGAAGATCGTGTCGAAGTCGGACTCCGAGACCAGGAAGGCGTAGTGCTGGGGGACTATGTCGCCGGGGGTGTCCATGTAGTCGAGGGTCACGCCGTTCGGTATCTCGACGGGGGCGAAGGGGCCGAAGAGCGGGCTCACCTCGAGGCCGAGCATGTCGGCGAGGAAGCGGGCCGACGCCTCCTTGTCGCGAGCGGCGACGATGGTGTGGTTCAGCTGGATCGTCACGGTGCGCCTCCTCCTGCGTCCTGGGCTCAAAGGCGGTCACTTCCCACGCTAGGGCCTGTCCGCTCGGGGGCACACAGTGTGTGGTTTCCCTCGCTGGTCGGCGGCCCGTGTCTGCTGTGGCTGCCGGGCCGCCGACCGGCGAGGTGAACGATCAGATCGTCGCGGTGTCGATCACGAACCGGTACCGGACGTCGCTCGCCTGCACCCGCTCGTACGCCTCGTTGATCTGGTCGGCGCGGATCAGTTCGATCTCGGCGCCGAAGCCGTGCTCGGCGCAGAAGTCGAGCATCTCCTGGGTTTCCTGGATGCCGCCGATACCGGAGCCGGCGAGGCTCTTGCGGCCCATGATCACCGAGAACAGGTTGAGCGAGACGGGATCCTCGGGCGCGCCCACGTTCACGAAGGCGCCGTCCGTCTTCAGCAGGGACAGGTACGTGTCGAGGCCCAGCGGAGCCGACACCGTCGACAGGATGATGTCGAACGAGCCCGCGAGCTCCTCGAAGGTCTTCGGGTCGCTGGTGGCGTAGTAGTGGTCGGCGCCCAGCTTCAGGCCGTCGTCCTTCTTGCGCAGGGACTGGGACAGCACCGTCACCTCCGCGCCGAGCGCGTGCGCGATCTTGACGGCCATGTGGCCCAGGCCACCCATGCCGACGATCGCGACCCTCTTGCCGGGGCCGGCGTTCCAGTGCTTCAGCGGGGAGTACGTGGTGATGCCGGCGCACAGCAGCGGCGCGGCGACGTCGAGGGACAGGCCGTCCGGGATGCGTACGACGTAGTTCTCGTCGACGACGATCTTCTGCGAGTAGCCGCCGTAGGTCGGCTCGCCGTTCTTGTCGAGGGCGTTGTACGTGCCGATCATGCCGCCGCCGGTGCAGTACTGCTCCAGGCCGGCCTTGCAGTTGTCGCACTCGCGGCAGGAGTCGACCATGCAGCCGACGCCCACGCGGTCGCCGACCTTGTACTTGGTCACGCCGGAGCCGACCTCGGAGACGACGCCCGCGATCTCGTGGCCGGGGACCATCGGGAAGATCGCCTCGCCCCAGCCCTCCTGGGCCTGGTGGATGTCGGAGTGACAGATGCCGGCGAACTTGATGTCGATCAGGACGTCGAACTCGCCGACCGGCCGACGCTCGATGGTGGTGCGCTCCAGCGGAGCCTTGGCGGCGGGTGCGGCGTACGCAGCAACAGTGGTCATGCCGGGGTTCTCCTAAGGGGGGTCCGTGCCCGGCTGCCTTCCGACCGGGCACGGGATCCAGCGTGCCGCCGTTTTCCGCATTCACCCAGGCCACGGCTTTGCGTACGTTTGCTGTTCCTACCACTGGCGGGGTCAGGCTCCTGTGCGTACGACGGGGAATACTGGACGCATGGACGAACAGCGCGACCCCGCACACGAGCCCCGCAGGGGCCTGGACCGGCGCGCCGAGCTCAGCGAGTTCCTGCGCACCCGGCGTGCCCGGCTGAAGCCGGAGGACGTGGGGCTGCCCGACTTCGGGCGGCACCGCCGGGTGCCCGGCCTGCGCCGCGAGGAGCTGGCGCAGCTCGCCGGAGTGTCCGTGGCGTACTACACACGCCTGGAGCAGGGCAACGGGCAGAACGTCTCGGCGGAGGTGCTCGACTCCATCGCCCGCGCCCTGCGCCTGACCGGCGCCGAGCATGCGCACCTCACGCACCTGGCGAAGCCGAAGCAGCACAAGAAGAAGCCGGCCGCGCGGGCCCAGCAGGTGCGGGTCGCGCTGCGGCAGCTGCTGGACTCGATCGACGGTGTCCCGGCGTACATCGTGGGGCGCCGCTCGGACCTCCTGGCCTGGAACCGGATGGCCGCGGCGCTCTTCGGTGACTGGGCGAAGCTGCCGCCGCAGGAGCGGAACTGGGCGCGGCTGGTGTTCCTGAACCCCGCCTACCGCGAGCTGTTCGTGGAGTGGGACCAGAAGCAGTCCGACATGGTCAGCTTTCTGCGCATGGACGCCGGCTGCCATCCGGACGACCCGCGACTGTCCGCCCTGGTCGGCGAACTCTCCCTCAAGAGCGAGGAGTTCCGGCGGCTGTGGGCCAGGCATGACGTCAAGGAGAAGAGCCACGGCGTCAAGCGCCTGAGGCATCCGCTGGTCGGTGACCTGACGCTGTCCTTCGAGACGTTCCGCATGATCGACGACGTCGAGCAGTCGCTGGTCACCTACCACGCGGAGCCGGGCTCGCCATCGGCGGAGGCGCTGCGCCTGCTGGCGAGCTGGGGTGCGGATGCGACCCGGGCGAGCGGGGCGGCTTCTGCGCCGTCGGCGGGTTAGACAGCGGGCCTGAACAGCCGCCTCGTTCTCAACGGAAACGCGGAAAGCCCGCCGGAAGCTGTATCTTCCGGCGGGCTTTCACCAACGGCTCACTTGCCGTAGTACGCGTTGTAGATCGAGATCGTCGACTTGTTGTTCTGCTTGTCGGTGATCTTGGCGTGGAAGGAGATCGCCTTTCCCTTCTCCGGGTTCTTGAAGGTGATCTTGCCGTTCTTCACGGTGACCTTCTTCCAGGTCTGCCCGTAGTCGTACGACACCCACACGCCCAGCGCCTTGAGGTTGCTGCCCTTGGCGGAGCCCTCGACGGTGACCGGGACGGTGGCCGTGCGGCCGGCCGTGACCTTGCTGGCCAGGTCGGTCGTGGCGTTGAAGCGGACGGTGGACGCGGGGAGCTTGGCCATGTCGGTGGTCGGCTTCTTCGAGCGGAACGTCCAGCTCGCGTCGATCCGGGTGGACGCGGCGGCGACCTTGGTCGTCCGCTTGACCGAGGTGGTCAGCTTGTACTCGGCGTCGCCGGACGGGACCCTGAACGCCTTCTCGCCGAACAGCGGGTCGTCGTGCGTGCCGACCTTGGTGCCGTTGCGGTACAGGGTCGTGTTCACCGAGGTGAACAGCGACGAGCCCGGGTGCTGGGAGCCGTCGGCGAACAGCGGCACATAGCCGTAGATGTCGTTGCCCTCGCGGAACAGACCGAACTCACTGTTCAGGTGCGGACCGAAGACCGCCTTGTTGAAGGTCTGCGAGTACGACTTGCCCGCCGTGAACTTCTTCAGGTCGCTCAGCGTGTAGAACGCCTCGGAGATCGGGTAGCCGTTCGCGTCCTTGCCGCCGAGCTGCTCGAAGTCGAACGACCACTCGATGCCGTCGACCGTCGACAGGTACACCGTGCGCGAGCTCGGCAGCTTCTGCTCCACCGGGGTGCCCACCACGAACTCCTCGGGGAAGAGACCCCAGGGGGTGAGTGCGCCGGTCTTGCCGGGGGTGGCGGCGCCGAGGTTGTTCTTCACGGTGGCCAGCTCGCTCGCCTTGAAGTGGCGGACCTTGTCGCCCTGGATCTTCTTGACCGGGGCGGTGGTCGCCACGTCGTACTCGGCGGTGGTGCCCTTGGTCCACTGGCCGTGCCAGGTCTGGGTGAGACCGCTCGCGATCTCGCCGCCCAGGTGGCCCATGCGCAGGTCGGCGAAGGAGGTGGCGCCGACGCCGAAGCCGCCCGCGGCGTCGTAGGCGTAGCTGATCATCGCGGAGTGGGGCTTGGCGGCGGCGTCCGGCACCGTGATGTCGGCCGTCTTGGTCTTGCGCGCGTCGATCGTCACCGAGGTGTTCTTGGTGACGGTCAGCCGGGGCTGGACCAGCCAGTCGAGGCCGCCCTCCAGGTTCACGAAGTCCTTGGCGACCCAGGCGTCCAGCAGGTACGTGCCCTTGGGGATGCGCAGGGTCGTCGTGCCGGACGCGGCGATCGGAACCTGGTAGCCGCGGCCGTTGCCGAGGCCCGAGTAACCCATCAGCGCGGTGTTGTAGTCGTCGGTCGGCTGCCCGTCCCGGCCGATGTGCTTGACCGTGACGTCGTACGACTCGATCTCACGCTGCACGGCGGCGGCCGTACGGACGCTCTGCCCGCCGCCCGTCGCGGTGACGTACGCGGAGTAGGCGCCGTCGAGAGTGCCGCCCAGCTTGGTGTTCACGGTCAGGTCGACGGAGGCCTTGCCGCCCGCCGGGACGGTCACCTTGGTCGCGCCGAGCTTGAAGAAACCGGCCGGGGCGGCCTCACCCTTGGGGTTGGTGGCGGTCGCCTTCAGGTCCAGCGTGACGTCGGCCGTGCCGAGGTTGCGGTACGTCAGCTGCTCGGTGACCGGGGTGTCGTCGGTGTGCGGCCACTGCTGGACGCCGAAGCTCACCGAGACCGGGTCGGCGATCACCGTCTGCTCGACGGCCTTGTCGACCTGGATGCGGCCCGAGCCCTGCTCGAACGGCGTGTAGGCGCCGCCCTTGGTGGAACCGGTCAGCGCGCCCTTGATCTCGGCGTACGTCCAGTCCGGGTGCTGCTGCTTGAGGATCGCGGCGGCGCCCGCGACATGCGGGGTCGCCATCGACGTACCCGAAATGGTCAGGTACCCGGCCGGGTTCTCGCCGACCTCCTGCTCGATGACGCTGCCCTTGGCGGAGGCCGCGGTGATGTCCACGCCGGGCGCGGTGACGTCCGGCTTGACGGCGCCGTCGCCGACGCGCGGGCCGGTGCTGGAGAAGTCGGCCAGCTTGTCCTGGTCGTCCACGGCACCGACGGTGAGCGCGGCGTCCGCCGAGCCCGGCGAACCGACGCTCTCCGGGCCGGAGTTGCCGGCCGCGATGGCGAAGAGGATGCCCTTCTCGGCGGAGAGCCGGTTGACGGCCGCCTCCAGCGGGTCGACATCCGGGGTGTCCATGCCGCCGAGGCTGAGGTTGACGACGTCGGCGCCCTGCTCGGCCGCCCACTCCATGCCGGCGAGGATGCCGGAGTCGTCGCCGAAGCCGCTGTCGTCGAGGACCTTGCCGTTGAGGATCTCGGCTCCGGGGGCGACGCCCTTGAACTTGCCGCCCGCCTTGTCACCGGTGCCGGCCGCGATGGACGCGACATGCGTGCCGTGGCCGTACTTGTCGCTCGCGTCGGCGGCGGTGGTGAAGTTCTTGGACGCGGTGACCTGCGACTTCAGGTCCGGGTGGGTGGCGTCCACGCCGGTGTCCAGCACAGCGATCTTCACGCCCTTGCCGTCGTAGCCGGCGGCCCATGCCTTGGGGGCGCCGATCTGCGGCACGGATGTGTCGAGGGTGACCTTGCGGACGCCGTCGAGCCAGATGTGCGCGATGCCGGAGACGGCCTTGTCGCCGTTGGTGACGGCGTCCCACAGCTCGGGCGCGTCCTTGTGCGCGGTCTGCACGGCGTCCGCGTTGAGGGACTCGAGGCTCTGCCGGAGGGTGCCGGCGTCACGGACGTCGGCCTTCGCGGCGGTGGCGGCGCCCTTGTAGCCGACGATGACCTTCAGGCCCTTCTTCTGGGCCTTGCGGGTCGTGGACTTGTTCAACTCGGTGATGTCGAACAGCCGCTGGTCCAGCTTGCCGGTGGCGACCAGACGGGCCGCGTCCGCGGGTATGACGAGGGTGTGTCCCTCGGTCTTGCGGATCTGTACGGGTATGTGCTCACGCCCTTCGGCCCGTTCCAGGCCTACGACCCGCCCCTTGGCGTCCACGCTGACCCGGTCACCGGTGATCAGGGTGATGCGGTGGTGGGACGTGAGCTTCGCAGCGCCGGTCGGGCGCTGCTCCGGCTTCGCCGACGCCGGGCTGGTCAGTCCCGCGGCGAGGGCGACGGCGGCCGCGGTGGCGACCGCGGCGGCACCGGCTCTCTTCACTTGTCTGCGCAAAACTCCCCCTGGAGTTGAGGAACCGGGCGAATTCCCCGTTCACCCGGCCGAGGGTCGTTCCGCACACCTGCGCGTGCACCCCCCGGAAACACGCAGTATGCCGGGGGGTGATCAGACACCTCAATAGAACGTTCCGTTACGAGTTCGCCATAGGTACGGAAGCGGTCAGGAGTTGGCGTTCTCCTTTACGCTGATCCGTCCCTTGCGGATCGTCGCCAGCCGCGGGGCCTTCTTCGCGATCGAGGAGTCGTGGGTGACCATGATGAACGTCAGCCCGAGCTCCTTCCACATGCGCTCCAGTACGTCCATGATCTCGTCGCGCATCGACTCGTCGAGGTTTCCCGTGGGTTCGTCGGCGAGCAGCACCTTCGGCTGCTTCACCAGCGCACGGGCGATCGCGACGCGCTGCTGCTGACCGCCGGACATCTCACCGGGCAGATGCCCGAGCCGCTCGCCGAGTCCGACCGACTTCAGCGCCTCGGCGGCCCGTTCGCGCCGCTCCTTCCCCTTCACTCCGAGGGGTACGAGGGCGGTCTCGACGTTCTCCTGAGCGGTGAGCGTCGGGATGAGGTTGAAGCTCTGGAAGACGAACCCGATGTTCTCGCTGCGCACGGTGGTGAGCTTGGCCTCGGACAGCCGCGCCAGATCGGTCCCGTCGAGCACCACCTCACCGGAACTGGGCCGGTCCAGCCCACCCAGCATCTGCAGCAACGTGGACTTCCCACCACCGGTGGGGCCCTGGATGACCAGCCGGTCCCCGTCGGCGATGGTGAGATCGACGCCGTCGAGAGCGTGGACGGTCTCCTTGCCGCGGGTGTAGCGCTTGGTGACGGCCTTCAGTTCGTACATGGTGGCAACTCCTGGGAGAGGTAAGGGCAGTGGGCGCAGCTGCGAGCCGCGAACGGCATTCGGCTACTCGACACGCCGCAACGCATCCGCCGGCCGCAACCGCGACGCCCGCCACCCACCGAACGCGCCGGCGACGAGCCCACCGGTCACCGCAAGGCCGACCGCGAGGGCAATGGTCGTCACGCTGACCGGCGCGGTGAGCGCGACATCCAGCGTCCGGGACGCCGCCTCGCGCCCGGGCCCGCCACCGAAGCCGCCGGGCCCTCCGCCACCGTTCATACCGCCACCCCCCGCGCCGAGCTCCGCCTGCAACGTAGGACTGACCGCGGTGACGGCATACGCCCCCGCCAGCCCGACCGCGATACCGAGCGCACCGCCCACCAGACCGCTGACGACGGCCTCCCCGACCACCTGCCGGGTCACCCGCCCCGACCGCCAGCCCAGCGCCTTCAGCGTGCCGAACTCCCGCACCCGCCGGGACACCGCCGACGACGTCAGCAGCCCGGCCACCAGGAACGCCGCCGCGAGCACCACGACCGACAGCCACTTGCCCACGCTCGTTGCGAGATCGGACGCGGTGGACAGCGAGCCGGACACGGTCTCCGCAAGGTCCGCGGAGGTCGTCACGGTCGTACCGGAGATGTTCTTCTGGATCGCCGACTTGACGGCGTCGATCCGCTGCGAGTCGGTCGCCTTGACGTAGATCGTGGTGACCTTGTCCGCCGAGTCGCTGAGCGTCTGTGCCTGCTTCAGCGGGATGTAGAGGTTGGCCGCCGCGTCCCCGCTCTCCGGCGTGGCGATGCCGATGACCTCGTACTTGACGTCCTTGACGGTGACGGTGTCGCCGAGGGCGAGCTTTTTCTCCTTGGCGTAGGAGGCGTCGGCGACGACCACCTTGGCGTTGGTCTCGGACGCCTTGAAGACACGGCCACTGGTGATCTTCGAGGAGGTCAGCGGGCCGAGCTCGGGCTCGGTGACGTCGGTGCCGTAGACGGAGTAGCTGTTGACGTCGAAGTCGGCGCCGCCGCCCTGGACGCGGCCCTCGGGCTGGCCGGTGCCGCCGCCGGGGGCGCCGCCCGGCTGCTCGCCGCCGTCCTGCTGGAACTGACCGCGCGTGAACTGGCCGCTGACCTTGATGACCTGCAGGCTCAGTCCGCCGACGGCGTCCGACACACCGTCCTGCGCGCCGACCTTGCTCACGGTCGAGCTCGACAGCGTCTCGAAGCCCTGGACCATGACCCGGTCGCTGCTCTGCTCCTCGTCGGAGTCGCCGTCCTGCGCGTCGAACCGGAAGCGGGGCCGCTGCGCCTGGCCCTCCTCCTGGGCGGCGGCCGCCTTGGTGACGGTCATGTCGGTGCCGAGCCCGTACAGGGACTGCAGGACCTTGTCCTGGGCCTTGCCCATGCCGGAGGAGACGGAGCTGACCACGATGACCAGCGCGATACCGAGCGCCAGTCCGGAGGCGACGACGAGGGCCGCCTTTCTGCGGCGGCGCAGTTCGCGCCTCAGATAGGTGAAGAACATGCGCCGCAAGTTAGGGACGCACCGTGATGGCGGCATAAGGCCGGCATAAGAGAAGGATGAGAAGGCTGTGCCGGTCCTTGGAACCGGCCCGTAAGCCCTTGGAACAGGCCCCTGAAACCTGTGAAAACACGAATGCCGCCTCCGAGGGGCGGCATTCGCGGCGTATCAGAGGGCGCGTCAGATGGCGGAGCCCGCCTTCCACTGCGCCCAGTCCATGTTCCAGCCGTTCAGGCCGTTGTCCGGCGCGATCGTCTTGTCGCCGGTGTTCTGGACGACCACGACGTCACCGACGATCGAGTTGTTGTAGAACCAGGCGCCCTCGGTCTTCGGGTCGTTGGCACCCTTGGTGTCGTTCAGGCCGACACACCCGTGGCTGGTGTTGACGCTGCCGAAGACGGAGTCGGCGCCCCAGTAGTTGCCGTGGATGAAGGTGCCGGACGTGGACAGGCGCATGGCGTGCGGGACGTCCTTGATGTCGTACTCGCCCTTGCCGTCGTCGTCGGTGAAGCCGACCGTCGCGCCGTTCATCCGGGTCTCCTTGAACTTCTCGGAGATCACCATCTGGCCCTCGTACGTCTTGTTCTCGGGCGAGCCGGCGGAGATCGGGATGGTCTTGACGACCTTGCCGTCCTGCGTGACCTTCATCTGCTTGGTGTTCGCGTCGACGTAGGAGACCTGGTTGCGGCCGATGGTGAAGGTGACCGTCTTCTGCTGGACGCCGTAGACACCCTCGGCGCCCTCGACGCCGTCGAGCGCCAGCTTCAGCGTGACGGTGGAGCCTTCCTTCCAGTAGTCCTCGGGCCGGAAGTCGAGCCGGTTGGCGTTGAACCAGTGGCCGACGACCTCCTGGCCGCTGCTGGTGGAGACGGTGATGCCCTTCTGGACGTCCACCTTGTTGGTGATCGCCTTGTCGAAGTTGATCGACACGGGCATGCCCACACCGACGGTGGCGCCGTCGTCCGGCGTGAAGGTGCCTATGAAGCTGTTGTCCGGCGAGACCGTGGTGAAGGAGGCGTTCTCGTGGGCCTCCCGGCCCTCGGAGTCCTGCGCGGTCGCCGCGACCTTGTACGTGGTGGAGCGCTCCAGCTGGACGGTGGGCTTCCAGCTCTTCTTGTCAGCGGAGATCTCGCCCTCGACGGCGGTGCCGTCGGACGTGGTCATCGTCACCTCGGTGAGCTTGCCCTTGCTCACGGTGACGGCGGCGGAGTTGTTGATGGAGGCGTTGGCCGAGCCGTCCTTCGGCGTGATCTCGATCTGGGCTTGGGAGCTCTTCTGGGCCGCTGCCTCGTCGACCTTGGCCTGCGAGGTGTCGTTGCCGCTGTCGCTTCCGGAGGCCTCGTTGCCGCCGGAACACGCCGAGAGCACCAGCACACTGCCGAGCAGTGCGGACGCGGCCCTCAGGCCCTTGCGCCGCTTACTGTCCGTTATCACACGCTTCTCCATCGTTGCCGATTCCCCGAAAACCCCGAGAGTCCCCGTTAAGAACTTTCAACGCTACGACCGGTTCGTCCCGTTCCACATGCCTTGCTGATGTGGGGCACACCACGTTTTCGATGAGCGGGTGGTGCAGGTGTCGGTCTGTGCGCCCCTTGAGACGAGGAAACCCCGGGTGGCGGTTGCCGCCCGGGGTCACGATTTCCCCAAGTCGCGTCAGCCGACCCGCTCTCCGTCTTCCTGGTCGTCGACATCATCCTCGGCGAGGTCCCATTCCGGCGAGTCCGGGTCGTAGTCGACCTGCTCACTGCTCCAGGAGGCCTGCTGGAGCTCGATCCCCGGCACCTCCCTGACCAGGTCGAACGGGTCCACAAGGTAGGCGAGGGCCTCCGCGGTGTCTTGCGTCACAGCGCTCTGCGCGTGCGTCCGTTCCTCGGCCGGCATGTCCGCGTCGCCGGAAATCCGCCGCAGCGCCGCCTGCGTCACGGCGTCGTTGTCGTCGACCTCAAGGACGAGTTCCACGCGAACCCGTACAAAACGTGATGTCTCTGGAGTGCTCATGCCTCGGAGAGTACGGCCCGTGGCCCCCGTGACTTTCCCGTGACCCGCGCCTTTCACTAACATCGCCCCACACGGCCAATTCGCCAGCATCACAAGGGGATCGATATTCCGTGTCATCCGCTCGTCGTCCGTTGCTGACCGCCACCGCCGCGGGCACCCTGCTCGGCGCCCTGTGGTTCGTTCCCTCCGCGAACGCGACCGCGGACGACCCTGCGCAGGAGCAGCCCACGGTGACGCAGACGACGCAGGCCAGAGCGGCGGCAACGACCACCGACACGACCGGCGTTCAGACCGACGGCACCCGGCTCGCCGACACCGGCAGCTTCGACAGCACCCCGTACGTCGTCGGCGGCACGCTCTGTCTGACCCTGGGCGCCGGGTTCGTGGTGTATTCGGTGCGCCGGGAACGACTCGGGTTCTGAAAAGGTTCGGAAAATCTGGCTTGACGTGTCCTTGACCTGAGCCTCATAGTCCGCTCATGAAGAGATCATCGAGGGCGCGCACAGGCGCCACGGTCGCCGTGAGCGTGCTGTCGCTCGCCCTCATCACCGGATGTGGCGGGGGGTCGGACAGTTCCGACGACTCCAAGGACACGGAGTCCTCCTCCTCGCCGGCTCAGGCCGCCAAGGCGCTCAGCGCGGCCGAGCTGGAGAAACTGCTGCTCGCTCAGGGCGAGGTCAAGGGCTACAAGGTCGCCTCCGGCGACGACACCCTGCCGAAGTCCAAGACCGAGGTGAAGACCGACAAGGCGGAGTGCGACCCGCTCGCCTGGGCCACCGCCGGTCTCGCCCCGGGTGACACGGACGCGAACGCCAGCAACACCGTCGCGGAGGACAAGGCGTCGACCGCCACCGCGCAGCCGGAGGACATCGCGGACGCCTTCAACGTCAACATGACGTTCGTCGGCCTCTCCTCGTACGAAGGCGACGGCGCCGAGAAGGCCATGAAGGCCGTGTCCGACGGCGTCTCGGCCTGCTCCGGCGGGTACGGACTCACCACCGGGGGCGAGGACTCGAAGGTCACCAAGGTCGCCTCGGTGAAGGGCTCCGGGCTGGGTGACGAGTCGGTGGCGTTCGCCGAGGACGTCGACATGGACGGCGAGGGCACGGCCACCTTCCACACCGAGGTGGTGCGCAAGGGCAACACCGTCGCCACGTTCTACACCGTGAACTTCGCCGCGCTCGGTACCGGCGAGGCGGCCGAGATCCCGGCGGCCGTGGTCGAGGCGCAGATCGCCAAGCTCAAGTAGTCTCCGGGGCCCTGCCGGTCGTACGGCAGGGCCCCTCAACCGTCCTACTGAAGCGGTCCGGTGACCGTCTCCACCGCGGCCAGCAGCCGCCCGTCCCGCACGAACGCGTCCGCCGCCGCGAGGTCGGGCGCCAGGAACCGGTCGGGACCGGGACCTTCGACCCCTGCCGCCCGTACGGCGTCGATGACGGCCTGGGACGCGGGCGCCGGGGCCAGGCCCTCGCGCAGTTCGATCGCGCGCGTGGCGGCGTACAGCTCGACGGCGACGACCCGCGTGAGGTTGTCGACGGCCGTACGCAGCTTGCGCGCCGCCGACCAGCCCATGGAGACATGGTCCTCCTGCATCGCGGAGGACGGTATCGAGTCCGCGGACGCCGGTACGGCGAGCCGCTTCATCTCGCTCACCAGCGCGGCCTGCGTGTACTGGGCGATCATGAGCCCGCTGTCCACCCCGGCGTCGTCGGCGAGGAACGGCGGCAGACCGTGGCTGCGGTTCTTGTCCAGCAGCCGGTCGGTGCGCCGCTCGGCGATGGAGGCCAGGTCGGCGGCGGCGACGGCGAGGAAGTCGAGGACGTAGGCGACCGGTGCGCCGTGGAAGTTGCCGTTGGATTCGACGCGTCCGTCGGGAAGTACGACGGGATTGTCGACGGCGGAGGCGAGTTCGCGCTCGGCGACCAGGCGGGCGTGCGCGATCGTGTCCCGTCCGGCGCCGGCCACCTGCGGAGCACAGCGCACGGAGTAGGCGTCCTGGACCCGGGGCGCGTCGTCCTGGTGATGGCCGGTCAGGCCCGAACCCTTCAGTACGGCCAGCATGTTGGCGGCGCTGGCGGCCTGGCCGGGGTGCGGGCGGATGGCGTGCAGCTCGGGAGCAAGGACCCGGTCGGTGCCGAGCAGGGCCTCCAGCGACAGGGCCGCGGTGACGTCGGCGGACTTGTAGAGGGTGTCCAGGTCGGCGAGGGCCATCAGCAGCATGCCGAGCATGCCGTCGGTGCCGTTGAGGAGGGCGAGGCCTTCCTTCTCGCGCAGCTCGACGGGCTGGATGCCGTGCGCGGCGAGGAGTTCGCCGGCGGGGCGTACGGTCCCGTCGGGTCCTTCCATGTCCCCCTCCCCCATCAGCGTCAGGGCGCAGTGGGACAGCGGGGCGAGGTCGCCGGAGCAGCCGAGGGAGCCGTACTCGTGCACGACCGGGGTGATACCGGCGTTGAGGACGTCCGCCATGGTCTGCGCGACCTCGGGCCGTACGCCGGTGTGTCCCGAGCAGACGGTCTTCAACCGCAGGAACATCAGGGCCCGTACGACCTCCCGCTCCACCCGCGGCCCCATGCCGGCGGCGTGCGAGCGGACGATGTTGCGCTGGAGCTGGGTGCGCAGTTCCTGGCCGATGTGCCGGGTCGCGAGGGCGCCGAAGCCGGTGGAGACGCCGTAGACCGGGTCGGGCTTGGCCGCCAGCGCCTCCACGATCCCGCGGGCCGCGGTGAGTGCGGCCACCGCCTCGCCGGAGAGCTCGACCCGGGCGCCGGCGCGCGCCACGGCGAGGACGTCGGACGCGGTGACACCCGACGTCCCCACCACCACAGTGTGCATATCCATATTCAGGAGCGTACGCAGTGAATTCGAAGATGTCACGGGTGGGTGCGCGATGCAGCCCTTACCGCTGTTGCCGCCGAGGTACGGCGTTGCTCACCGCCGGCCCCGGAAGCGGCGCCGCTCCGGAGTGTGCTCGTCGGTCGGCGCGTCGGCGAGGCGCACCACCGGGTCCTCGGGCCCCTCGCGCCCGGCGACGACCGCCCGGACGGCGCGAACCCCCTTGGCCTGGTACTGGGCGGCGTCCGCGAGCCGGAACAGCCGACGGGCGGAGCGCACCGGCCCGACCGGATCCTGGGTGGAGGCGACCCCGCAGGCGACACCGTCGCCCAGCTCCAACTCGGCGGCCCGGCGGCACAATTCGTCGGCCACCTTCACCACGTCGTCGGCGGGCGGCCCGACCGCGAGCAGACAGAACTCGTCGCCCCCGAGCCGGGCCGCGAGCGCACCGGGAAGCATGGCCCCGCACAGCGACAGCACGGAGCCGAACCGTTCCAGGAGCCGGTCGCCGACCGCGTGCCCCCGGGTGTCATTGACCCGCTTGAGCCCGTTGACGTCGCAGACGACCAGGCTGACGACGACGCCCTCCCGGCGGTGCCGTTCGATCGCCTCGTCCAGGCGCATGTCCACGGCACGACGGTTGGCGAGCCCGGTCAGGGAGTCGGTGAAGGCCAGCCGCCTGGCCTCCTCCAGCCGCTCGGTCTGTGCGATCCCGGCGGCCACCACGGCGGCCAGGACGGTGGCGAAATCGGCGTCGCCCCGGTCGAAGACGGGGGCACCGACCGGTCGCGCGACATACAGCTCGCCCCACGCCCGGCCGTGCAGGACGACCGGCGCGACGACGCAGCTGCTGCGGCCGCGGCGACGCAGGGCGGCGACCCGCTGGTGACAGTAACCGGCGCGGCCCGCCGTCGACCCCTCCGCGGTCTCGACCCAGGCGTCGGGCTCGCCGCCCCCGGCCCACTGCTCGTGCAGGAACTCCGTGATCTCGGCGAACTGGTGCACCGGGTAGGCCTCGCCCTCCGGGAACTCCTCCTCGTCCGGCGCCCGCTCCCCCACGTTGACCAGGACCCGAAGACGCCCGAGGTCCCGCTCCCACACCGACAGCGCGGCGAAGCTCGCGTCCAGCGCCCGGCACGCACCGAGCGCGGCGGCCCGCCACGACTCGCGCGGGGTGTGCGCCGCGGCCATCCCCTGCGCCAGCGCCACAACGGCCGCGAGGCGATTGTCCTCACCCATCACTCCAGGCTAGGGAGATTTATGGGGAAGCGGGAGGTTTGCGGGGCGGTGGGGTGACCGGTTTCCCACGTCAGCCCGCGGGCAGTCGTACGTCCGACGTAGCCCGCGGGCAGTCGTGCGTCCGGACGTAGTCCGCGGGCAGTCGTGCCGCTGGGGCGGCACGGGTGGGCGCGGGCGGCGCCCCGTAAGCGCCGGGCTGCGCAACCCACCCCACCGCAACGCAGGTCACCAAGCAACGCAGGCCCCCTCACTCCCCCGGCCACTCCGGCTTCCGCTTCTCGTTGAACGCCGCCACCCCCTCCGCCCGATCCCCGGAAAACGCCACCGACCGCCACGCCGCGTCCTCGATCTCCAGCCCGGCCCGCAGATCCAGCCCGTACCCCACCCGCAACGCCCGCTTCGCAGCCCGCAGCCCGACCGGCGAGTTCCCGGCGATCCGGGACGCCAGCACCAGCGCCTCCTCCCGGTCCCGCCCCTCGTCCACCAGAACGTCCACCAGCCCCAGCTCCCGCGCCTCGGCCGCCTCGACCCGCCGCGCGGTGAAGATCAGCTCGGCCGCCCGCGCGGCCCCCACTCGCCGGGGCAGCAGCTGCGTGCCGCCGCCACCCGGAATCACGCCCACGGACACCTCCGGCAGCCCGACGACGGCCGTGCGGTCGGCCACGATCACGTCGCACGACAGCGCCAGCTCGAAGCCGCCGCCGAGCGCGAAGCCGTGCACCGCAGCGACCGTCGGCACCGGCAGCTCGAGCACTCCGGTGTACGCACCACGCGCAACCGGACGCTGCCGCACCAGCTCGGCGTCGCTCAGGGAGTTGCGCTCCTTGAGGTCGGCGCCCACGCAGAACGCCCGCTCGTGCGTCGACGTCAGAACGACGACGCGTACGTCCCGGTCGTCGCCCAGCGCCGCGCACGCCGCGGCGACGGACCGCGCCATCTCGGTCGAGACGGCGTTCATGGCCTTGGGTCGGTCGAGGGCCAGCTCCGCGACATGCCCCTGCTCGTGCCGACGCACCAGCACGAACTCCCCGAACCGTTCCTCGCTCACGACACCCTCCCGGTTAACGACGGTTAACAGCACTCGCCCCGATCATCGCAGCCGCGCCCCTCCGGGGAAAGAGCGGGCGACCACGGCCCGACACCCGTTCGAGTGACATCAGGGCGACTCCCGCCCTGCCCCCCGCGGAAGCGCATAGCGTGCCCACCGCCGGGCTCATCGGGGGCGCATCGGGGGCGCAACGGCACCGGGGAGGAACCGCCATGACGACCGAGACGACGACGCACACCTCGGCGAGCAACAACCCGGTCGGCGCCGACCCGCACGGCGAGGACCCGGACGTCCGGCAGCAGAGCGCGCGCGGGCGGGGCAGGCACCGGCGTCCGCGCCCCCGTAAGGTCCTGTTCGCCGTCGGCGGGCTTGCGCTGGCCGCCGGTGCGCTGAGCCTCGTACGGATGACGTCGGAGTCCGGCGGCGACGGCCTCGGCACCGCACAGGCGGCTCCCGGCCGGGATCCGGTGACCGGCTCGGACCGGGCGGCGACCGCGGCCGCCACTGTCTCGGACGCCCCGGACACCGGCCCCTCGACCGGCGTTCCCCTCGGCGGGGCCGACGCGACGCCGAGCACCGGCACGGGACCGGCTCCGCTCCTGTCCGCCACCGCCTCGCCGACGCCCCCGGCCACCCCGCCCGTGGCTGAGGCCACGTCCAGCACCCCGTCCCCGCCCGGCAGCACGGAACCGCCCCGGCCGTCGTCGCCGCCGAGCTCCGCCCCGCAGCCCGCCCCGACACCCACACCCCCGCCCGGCAGCCCGTCCCCGGCACCACAGCCGGACCAGCCCGGACTGTGCGTGCCGATCATCGGCCTGTGCGTGGATGCGCTGAACGACTGAGCAGGGGCCTACGACGCCCCGTCCCGCCGGGTGAGCAGCCATGGCTCGACCACGCCGAGGCCACGCACCGGACGCTGCCACATCGGCTGGAGCGCGAAGCGGTACGTCGGCGGCTCCTCGCCCTCCTTCTCCGCGGCGGCCACAGCCTCGGCGGCCTCCGCCTCGGAAGCGGGAGCCTCACCGGTGCGGATCAGTTCCTCCGCGAACGCGCTGTCGACCAGGACGGCGTCACGCGGAGCTATCGACGTCAGCCGGGAGGCCAGGTTCACCGTCGTACCGAAGACATCGCCCATACGGGTGGTCACCGTGCCGAACGCTATGCCGACGCGCAGCTCCGGCATCGTCTCGTCGTTCGCCAGGGTCTCGATGAGCCGCAGCGCGATCTCCGCGGCGACGCCCGCGTCGTCGGCGGCGTAGAGCACCTCGTCGCCGAGGGTCTTGATGAGCCGCCCGCCGCGCGCGGCGACCAGGTCGGCGGACGTGGTCTCGAAGGCCTCGACGAGTTCGCCGAGTTCCTCCTCCTCCATACGGCGGGTCAGTCGCGTGAACCCCACGAGGTCCGCGAAGCCGACGGCGAGGCGGCGGTCGACCATCTCCTCGTCGTCCCCGGTCTGGATGACGCGGCCGGCCGAGGCGGCGAGCTGGCGCCGCCAGACGTAGACGAGGAACTCCTCCAGCTCGGGCAGGAGCAGCTCGATGATCGGGTACGTCACCTCGGTGCGGGTCATGCCGGGCTCGGGCGGCTCGGTCAGGCCCTCGAGGAAGGAGTCCATCTGCCACTCGGCCAGCCGGGCGGTGGTCTGTCCGGTGGAGCGGGCCACCTGCACGGCCATCGCCTCGCTCAGCAGCCCGGCCTCGACGAGACCGGCCAGCCGGCGCAGCGCGAGGACGTCCGCCTCGGTGAGTGCCTTGGCCTGCCCGATGTCGGCGAAGCCCATCGCCCGCCAGAAGCGGGACGCCAGTTCCATGGAGACGCCGGCGCTGCGAGCCGCCTGGAAGGGGGTGTAGCGCCGCTCGGCGCCGAGGATGAGCTGTTCCAGGCGCAGGGCGAGCGGATCCTCGCCGGAGTCGCCGGCATGGAGGTCCCCCCGCTCGAGCGAAGCCGAGAGCGGGGGCTGATCCACTCGGCCGTGCGCGCCCGTGCCGGAGCCCGTGTCGTCGACGGTCACGCCTGCTGCCCTTCCGATCTGCCGCGGTCAGGTATCGACCGGCCCCAACTTTACGTCAGCTGTGGGCCAGCTCACTCTTCGCGGGCCTGCGCGGCCTCTCCGTACTCCCCGGGCCGCACACCGGCGAACTCACGCCCGCCTCAGGTGGACGATGTCCCCGGCCCCCACCGGCTCCCGCACTCCCTCCTCCGTCGCCAGCACCAGCCGCCCGTCGCCGTCCACCGCAACCGCCTCTCCGGTGATCGACCGATCCCCCGGCAGTTCGGCACGCACCGCCCTTCCCAGCGTCGCGCACCCGGCCGCGTACGTCTCCTGCAGACCACAGGCCGCCGCATCGCCCCCGGCGGCCCGCCACCGTCCGTACCAGTCCTCCAGCGACCGCAGTACGGCCCTGAGCAGCGGATCCCGGTCCGTGCTCACCGCCCCGGCCAGCGCCAGCGAGCCCGCGGTCGGTACCGGCAGCTCCGCCTCGCGCAGGGTCACGTTGATGCCGACGCCGATGACCACGCCGTCGTCGCCCGCCCGTTCCGCGAGGATGCCGCCGGCCTTGCGCTCCTCGCCGCCGACGGTCACCAGGAGGTCGTTGGGCCACTTGAGTGCCGTGTCGACGCCTGCCGACCGGGACAGTCCCGTCGCCACGGCGACGCCGGTGAGCAGCGGCAGCCAGCCCCAACGGGCCACCGGGATCCCGGCCGGGCGCAGCAGCACGGAGAAGAACAGGCCGGAGCGGGCCGGCGCCGTCCACCGGCGGTCCAGCCGGCCCCGCGCGGCGGTCTGCTCCTCGGCGACCAGCACCGCCCCCTCCCCGGCCGTGCCCTCGACGGCACGGGCGACCAGGTCGGTGTTGGTGGAGCCGGTGCGCTGCACCACGTCCACCTCCGACCACAGGCCGCCCTCCCGCACCAGGGCGCGGCGCAGGGCCGCAGCGTTGAGGGGTGGCCGCTCCAGGTCGGACCACCGGCTGTTGTTCGGCTCTGCAGCATCGTGCGGCTTCATACAAGCCACCCTAGGTGTGGTAAACGCCGCACTGCCGATCCGTGGGCCCCGCACTACGCTACGGATGAGTAACCGTCCCCCCTTTTGAGCAGGCAGGGAGCCGCATCCCGATGTCCGAGCCGGAAGAGATCGACATTCACACCACCGCCGGGAAGCTCGCGGATCTCCAGCGCCGCATCCACGAGGCGACCCACGCCGGTTCGGAACGAGCCGTCGAAAAGCAGCACGCCAAGGGCAAGCTGACGGCCCGTGAGCGGATCGAGCTGCTGCTCGACGAGGAGTCCTTCGTCGAACTGGACGAGTTCGCCCGCCACCGCTCCACCAACTTCGGGCTGGAGAAGAACCGCCCGTACGGAGACGGTGTCGTCACCGGGTACGGGACCGTCGACGGGCGCCCGGTCGCCGTGTTCTCGCAGGACTTCACCGTGTTCGGCGGTGCGCTGGGCGAGGTCTACGGGCAGAAGATCGTCAAGGTGATGGACTTCGCGCTGAAGACCGGCTGCCCGGTCATCGGCATCAACGACTCCGGCGGCGCCCGCATCCAGGAGGGCGTCGCCTCGCTGGGCGCGTACGGCGAGATCTTCCGCCGCAACACGCACGCCTCCGGCGTCATCCCGCAGATCAGCCTGGTCGTCGGCCCGTGTGCGGGCGGCGCGGTCTACTCCCCGGCGATCACCGACTTCACCGTCATGGTCGACCAGACCTCGCACATGTTCATCACCGGCCCGGACGTCATCAAGACCGTGACCGGCGAGGACGTCGGCTTCGAGGAGCTGGGCGGCGCCCGCACCCACAACTCCGCCTCCGGCGTGGCCCACCACATGGCCGGGGACGAGAAGGACGCCATCGAGTA
The DNA here is from genome assembly GCF_042731325.1 of Streptomyces sp. NPDC059866. Taxonomy (NCBI): domain Bacteria; kingdom Bacillati; phylum Actinomycetota; class Actinomycetes; order Kitasatosporales; family Streptomycetaceae; genus Streptomyces; species Streptomyces sp. NPDC059866. The sequence goes on from NZ_JBHWJT010000008.1 coordinate 176,808, forward strand.
CGTCAAGCAGCTGCTGAGCTACCTGCCGTCCAACAACCTCACCGAACCGCCGGCGTTCCCGGAGGAGGCGGACCTCACCGTCACGGACGAGGACCGCGAGCTGGATGTGCTCGTCCCGGACAGCGCCAACCAGCCGTACGACATGCACACGGTGCTCGAACACGTCCTGGACGACGCCGAGTTCTTCGAGACGCAGCCGCTGTTCGCGCCGAACATCGTCACCGGCTTCGGCCGTGTCGAGGGCCGCCCGGTCGGCATCGTCGCCAACCAGCCGATGCAGTTCGCCGGCTGCCTGGACATCAAGGCCAGCGAGAAGGCGGCCCGCTTCGTGCGCACCTGCGACGCCTTCAACGTGCCGGTGATCACCTTCGTCGACGTCCCCGGCTTCCTGCCCGGCGTCGGCCAGGAGCACGACGGCATCATCCGCCGCGGCGCCAAGCTGATCTACGCCTACGCCGAGGCGACCGTCCCGCTCATCACCGTCATCACCCGCAAGGCCTTCGGCGGCGCCTACGACGTCATGGGCTCCAAGCACCTGGGCGCCGACCTCAACCTCGCCTGGCCCACCGCCCAGATCGCCGTGATGGGCGCCCAGGGCGCGGTCAACATCCTGCACCGCCGCACCATCGCCGAGGCGGAGGAGTCAGGAGAAGGGGAGGCCACCCGGGCGCGGCTCATGCAGGAGTACGAGGACACCCTCCTCAACCCCTACATCGCCGCCGAGCGAGGCTACATCGACGCGGTGATCATGCCGTCCGACACCCGGAGCCACATCGTGCGCGGCCTGCGTCAGCTGCGCACCAAGCGGGAATCCCTGCCTCCGAAGAAGCACGGCAACATCCCCCTCTAGGCCCTGGGAGCAGAGATGACGATCAAGGTCGTACGGGGCAATCCGACCCCTGAGGAGCTTGCCGCCGCCCTGGCGGTGGTCCGGGCCCGCGCCGCGGCGGCATCCACCGTGCCGCCCGGCGCACCCGGTCCGAGGGACTCCTGGTCGGACCCGGCAAGGATCGCAGCACACCACCTGCCGCAGCCCGGCCCCACGGCATGGACCCGCACTTACTGGCCGGGCTGACCGCAGCCGGCCTGAGGGGCGCGGAGCCGCATCACTGTGCGGCTCCGCCGCGTGGGCGCACGGTACGGCAAACCCCGGGCGCCAACTTGAGTACGCGTACTCAGGCGCCCCGGCCCGGCCCGGCCACACGCTGGTGACATGCTGTGGTCCGACCCGGAGAACGAGCCGCCCGAGGAACTGCGTGAGACGCAGGAGATGGTGCGGCGACTGGGCGTTCTCGTGGCGCTGGCCATGGTGCTCGTGATGATCGTGATCGGGCTGGGATGAGCCGCCGTGGCGACGCCGTTACGCTGACCGCATGACTGATCAGCCGCGCCGCCGACTCGTCCTCGCCTCCCAGTCCCCCGCCCGGCTCGGACTGCTGCGCCAGGCCGGACTCGACCCCGAGATCATCGTGAGCGGCGTCGACGAGGACGCGGTCACCGCGCCGACCCCCGCCGAGCTGGCGCTCGCCCTCGCCGAGGCGAAGGCCTCCGTGGTGGCCGCCAAGCCCGAGGTCAAGGGCGCCCTGGTGATCGGCTGCGACTCGGTGCTCGAACTGGACGGCCAGGCCCTGGGCAAGCCCGCGGACGCCGAGGAGGCCACCGCACGCTGGAAGGCGATGCGCGGCCGGGCCGGGACGCTCCAGACCGGCCACTGCATCTACGACACGCTCAGCGGGCGGTACGTCTCCGCCACCGCCTCCACCGTCGTCCACTTCGGCGACCCCACCGACGAGGAGATCGCCGCGTACGTCGCCTCCGGCGAGCCGCTCTACGTCGCCGGGGCCTTCACCCTCGACGGCCGCTCGGCCCCGTTCATCGACGGCATCGACGGCGACCACGGCAACGTGATCGGCATCAGCCTGCCGCTGGTCCGCCGGCTGCTGGCCGAACTGGGCGTCGGGATCACGGAGTTGTGGGCGCAGGCGGAGGGGTGACCGGGGAGCCGTCGTCCCCCTTGCCACCCTCGGGCGCGGCATCGGCCGGCTCCGCCCGGGCGTCGTACGTCATGAGCAGCAGCACGACGAGCCCGAGCACGACCATCATGAACAGGAACGCCGTCCAGCCCACCAGCCCCCATGTGAACGCGCCCAGCAGACCGTGCACCACGGCGGCGCTGATCAGCAGGACCCGGCCGAGCCCGGCGGGGGCGCGGTCGCGCAGGGCGACCAGGAGCGCGACCAGGCCGCACAGGGCGAAGTAGAGACCGAAGACGATCCCGCCGATCTTCGAGGACACGGACATCATGTCCGGGTCGAGTCCCGCCAGGGACATGTCCTGCCGGTCGACCACGACCCCCAGGAACCAGTTCAGTGCCGCTACGCCGAGCGCCTCCACGAAGAGCACGACCGCCACGATCCACGCCACCGGCCTGCGCACCACCGGTCCCCACCCACTTCCCGAGCCGTCGAGCTGTCGAGCGTCATCCGATCAGTACTGCTGTTACCCCAAGTACGTTCGAGCCGTCATGAACGCTACTAACGGGTAAACCCCGGGACAAGGGTTCTGCCGAGAGCAAAGATGCGTTGGGCCATTCGTAGGGACTCGACAAAGAAACGGAGTGGGGCGCAGCACGCTCTCACAGAGACCTTGACCACATTGGAGGGCTAGGGTTTTCCGGAGGAATCCTGGGTACCGCCGTGCCACAAGGGATTTCGCGGGTCGAGCGAGCCTCGAATCACGCTCCGTGTGGGCAAGCTCACCATTGGGGACGGGTCGAAGTGCCGTGTCGGCAGTCCCTAAACTCGGCTTGTTTCAAGGAGGGAGCCTCATCGTGCGCAAGGTGCTCATCGCCAACCGTGGCGAAATCGCTGTCCGCGTTGCCCGGGCCTGCCGGGACGCCGGTATCGCGAGCGTGGCCGTCTACGCCGACCCGGACCGGGACGCTCTGCATGTCCGTGCCGCGGATGAGGCGTTCGCCCTGGGCGGTGACACCCCGGGCACCAGTTACCTCGACATCGAGAAGGTCCTGAAGGCCGCTCGGGAGTCCGGTGCGGACGCCATCCACCCGGGCTACGGCTTTCTCTCCGAGAACGCCGAGTTCGCGCAGGCGGTCCTGGACGCGGGCCTGATCTGGATCGGCCCGCCGCCGCAGGCGATCCGGGACCTGGGCGACAAGGTCGCCGCCCGGCACATCGCCCAGCGCGCCGGGGCCCCGCTGGTCGCCGGTACGCCGGACCCGGTGTCCGGCGCCGACGAGGTCGTCGCGTTCGCCGAGGAGAACGGCCTGCCGATCGCGATCAAGGCCGCCTTCGGTGGCGGTGGCCGCGGTCTGAAGGTCGCCCGGACCCTCGAAGAGGTGCCCGAGCTGTACGACTCCGCCGTGCGTGAGGCGGTGGCCGCGTTCGGGCGCGGCGAGTGCTTCGTCGAGCGCTACCTGGACAAGCCCCGGCACGTGGAGACGCAGTGCCTGGCCGACCAGCACGGCAACGTGGTCGTGGTGTCGACCCGTGACTGCTCGCTGCAGCGGCGGCACCAGAAGCTGGTCGAGGAGGCCCCGGCGCCGTTCCTGTCGGACCAGCAGGTCGCCGAGCTGTACCGGGCGTCGAAGGCCATCCTCAAGGAGGCCGGGTACGTCGGCGCGGGCACCGTGGAGTTCCTCGTCGGCAATGACGGCACGATCTCCTTCCTGGAGGTCAACACCCGTCTCCAGGTCGAGCACCCGGTCACCGAGGAGGTCACCGGCATCGACCTCGTCCGCGAGATGTTCCGCATCGCCGACGGTGAGGAGCTCGGCTACGACGACCCCGTCATCCGCGGCCACTCCTTCGAGTTCCGCATCAACGGCGAGGACCCCGGCCGTAACTTCCTGCCCGCCCCCGGCACGGTGACCACGTTCGCCCCGCCGTCGGGCCCCGGCGTGCGGCTGGACGCCGGTGTGGAGTCCGGCAGCGTGATCGGCCCGGCCTGGGACTCCCTGCTCGCCAAGCTGATCGTCACCGGTGCCACCCGTCAGCAGGCCCTGCAGCGGGCCGCCCGTGCGCTGGAGGAGTTCCAGGTGGAGGGCATGGCCACGGCCATCCCGTTCCACCGCGCGGTGGTCACGGACCCGGCGTTCGGCCCCGAACTCACCGGCTCCACCGAGCCGTTCACGGTCCACACCCGGTGGATCGAGACCGAGTTCGTCAACGAGATCAAGCCCTTCACGGCCCCCGCCGCCGGAGAGGCGGAGGAGGAGCCGGGCCGCGAGACGGTCGTCGTCGAGGTCGGCGGCAAGCGTCTGGAGGTCTCCCTGCCGTCCTCCCTCGGCATGTCCCTGGCCCGCACCGGCCTCGCCGCCGGCGCCAAGCCCAAGCGACGCGCCGCGAAGAAGTCCGGCCCCGTGGCCTCCGGCGACACCCTCGCCTCGCCCATGCAGGGCACCATCGTCAAGATCGCCGTCGAGGAGGGCCAGGAGGTCAAGGAAGGCGACCTGGTCGTCGTCCTGGAGGCGATGAAGATGGAGCAGCCCCTCAACGCCCACAAGTCCGGCACCATCAAGGGCCTGAGCGCGGAGGTCGGCGCGTCGGTCACGTCCGGCGCGGCGATCTGCGAGATCAAGGACTGACCGGCTGACACCGGATCGGCGCGTCGGCCAGGTGCGGCGCGTCGATCCGCGGACCGAGGACCGACACCGCTGACACCGGATCGGCGCGTCGGTCTCGTCCGGCGCGGCGAACCGCGGATCCGAGGACACAGCCGCCGGCGGGCCTTCCCGCCGGCGGTTCAGCGTCGCCGTAGGTCCGCCACCCGTGCCCGGTCCGTCCCCGGTGTCTGGTCGCCCAGGACCGCGGCCGTGCGAAGGGTGGGGCCGCCCGGGACCTGGCCGCGGCGCGGGCCCGGGAGAGGTACGTCCCGGCGCTGCTGACGCGCCGGGGCGGCATCACCCCCCGCGCTTCCGTTTCCCGACGTGCCCGTCCCCGCCACGGCGATCTGGACGCCCTGGTCGGCCAGGGCCTGCAGCTCGGTGGCCGCGCGGTCGTCGTGCGGCGGGGGCTCGTCCGTCACCAGGCGGGTGATCACGTCGGTCGGGACCGTCTGGAACATCGTGTCCGTGCCGAGCTTGGTGTGGTCCGCGAGGACCACGACCTCCGCGGCGGCCTGGACGAGCGCGCGGTCGACGGACGCCGAGAGCATGTTGGACGTGGACAGACCGCGTTCGGCGGTCAGCCCGCTCCCGGAGAGGAAGGCCCTCGACACCCGCAGCCCCTGGAGGGACTGCTCGGCGCCGGAGCCGACGAGGGCGTAGTTGGAACCGCGGAGTGTCCCACCCGTCATCACGACCTCCACCCGGTTGGCGTGGGCCAACGCCTGGGCCACCAGGAGGGAGTTGGTGACGACGGTCAGGCCGGGCACCCGCGCGAGCCGGCGGGCCAGCTCCTGCGTGGTCGTACCCGCCCCGACGACGATGGCCTCGCCCTCTTCGACCAGGCCCGCGGCGAGGTCGGCGATGGCCGTCTTCTCGGCGGTCGCGAGATGTGACTTCTGCGGAAAGCCGGACTCCCGCGTGAATCCGCCCGGCAGTACCGCACCGCCGTGCCGGCGGTCGAGGAGTCCTTCTGCCTCCAGTGCGCGCACGTCCCGCCGTACGGTCACTTCGGAGGTCTGGACGACGCGGGCGAGCTCACGGAGCGACACGGCTCCGTTGGCACGCACCATTTCGAGGATCAACTGGCGACGTTCTGCAGCGAACACGAAACTGACAGTAACCCCAACGACCGTCTGCTTTCAGCAGTTTGCGCCGAATAACAGAAGTTGTTCGCACACAGCAGCGGGAAGTGGTATAGGGGCGTACTCCCGTTGCCTATGCCGTCCGCATGGTCGGCAACTCCCCGTGACCAGCGGGGAGTCGGTTTCGGCCGTCAGCTCTCGGCGGTCGCCTTGCGGGTGTGGAGCTGGCGCGCCACCTCGGCGATCGACCCCGAAAGGGAGGGGTACACGGTGAACGCGTTCGCGATCTGTTCGACCGTCAGATTGTTGTCGACGGCGATCGAGATGGGGTGGATCAGTTCCGAGGCGCGCGGCGACACGACCACACCGCCGACCACGATCCCGGTCCCCGGCCGGCAGAAGATCTTGACGAAGCCGTCCCGGATGCCCTGCATCTTGGCCCGCGGGTTGCGCAGCAGCGGCAGCTTCACGACCCGGGCGTCGATGATGCCGCCGTCCACGTCGGCCTGGGTGTAGCCGACGGTGGCGATCTCGGGGTCGGTGAAGACGTTCGAGGAGACCGTCTTGAGGTCGAGCGGGGCCACCGTCTCACCGAGGAAGTGGTACATGGCGATACGGCCCTGCATGGCGGCGACCGACGCGAGGGCGAAGACACCGGTCACGTCACCGGCCGCGTACACGCCCGGAGCGGTCGTCCGGGAGACCTTGTCGGTCCAGATGTGCCCGGAGTCGCGCAGCTTGACGCCCGCCTCCTCCAGACCCATGCCCGCGGAGTTGGGGACGGCACCGACGGCCATCAGACAGTGCGAGCCGGAGATGACCCGCCCGTCGGCGAGGGTGACCTCGACCCGGTCGCCGACCCGCTTGGCGGCGGCGGCGCGGGAGCGGGCCATGACGTTCATGCCGCGGCGCCGGAAGACGTCCTCCAGCACGCCGGCCGCGTCCGGGTCCTCGCCGGGCAGCACCCGGTCGCGGGAGGAGACGAGGGTGACCTTGGAGCCCAGGGCCTGGTAGGCGCCGGCGAACTCGGCGCCGGTGACACCGGAGCCGACCACGATGAGCTCCTCGGGCAGCTCGTCGAGGTCGTAGACCTGGGTCCAGTTGAGGATGCGCTCACCGTCCGGCCTGGCGTCGGGCAGCTCGCGCGGGTGACCGCCGGTGGCGATGAGGACGGCGTCGGCGGTGAGGGTCTCCTCGGTGCCGTCGGCGGCGCGTACGACGACCTTGCGCGAGCCGTCGAGGGCCTGCATGCCCTCCAGCCGGCCGCGCCCGCGCATCACCCGCGCGCCCGCACGCGTCACCGACGCGGTGATGTCGTGGGACTGGGCGAGCGCGAGCCGCTTGACCCGTCGGTTGACCTTGCCCAGGTCGACGCCGATGATGCGGGCGGTCATCTCCTCGGGCGGAGTGTCGTCCGCGACGATGATGCCCAGCTCCTCGTAGGAGGAGTCGAAGTTGGTCATCACCTCGGCCGTGGCGATGAGGGTCTTGGACGGCACGCAGTCGGTCAGTACCGACGCCCCGCCCAGACCGTCGCAGTCGACGACGGTCACCTCCGCACCGAGTTGTGCGGCGACCAGCGCCGCTTCGTATCCGCCGGGTCCGCCACCGATGATCACGATCCGAGTCACGTACTCCATTGTCCCGCACCCTTCAACGTGCGACCGCCCCGGGGCCCACTCCGGCTACCACAGGTACCTGCGGGACGGAAGTGACACACGAGCCGACTGCCGTACGCTCGACCCATGTCCCTCCATGCCGCGTACGCCGCCCATCTCGACGCGCGGCTGATGTCGCGCCGCGCCCCGCACTCGCCGATGCGGGCCACGGGGTGGCTGAACGGCTGGCGGCTGACGTTCGGCGGCGAGCACATGGGGTGGGAGGGCGCGCTGGCGACCGTCGTCGAGTCGCCCGGCTCCCAGGTCTTCGTGGCGCTGTACGACATCGCACCGATGGACGAGGAGTCACTCGACCGGTGGGTCGGCGTCGGCCTCGAGGTCTACCGCCGGATGCGGATCCGGGTGCACACCCTCGACGGCGAGGAGACGGCCTGGGCGTACGTCCTGAACGCCTACGAGGGCGGCCTGCCGTCGGCCCGCTACCTGGGCGAGATCGCGGATGCGGCCGAATCGGCGGGGGCTCCGCACGATTACGTGATGGAGCTGCGCAAGAGGCCCTGCTGAGGGCTCGCCGCCCCTCCGCGCGGCAGCTTTCGTCGGAAACGACAAGACAACGATCGCCATCCCGTGACCTCCGTCATCTACGCGCGTAGGCCAGGACCGGCTACCCTCGTGCGCGTGAACGCATCTCTTCTTCCGGACGACATTCAGGGCGACCCGTACGCCGCCGCCGACGCCGCCGCCGCGCGCCTGCGCGAACTCACCGGCGCCGAGTCCCACGACGTCGTCCTCGTGATGGGCTCCGGCTGGGCTCCGGCCGTGGACGCGCTCGGCGCTCCCGACGCCGAGTTCCAGGTCACCGAGCTGCCCGGATTCCCGCCGCCGGCCGTCGCGGGCCACGGCGGCAAGGTCCGCACGTACCGGATCGGCGACAAGCGTGCCCTGGTCTTCCTCGGCCGCACCCACTACTACGAGGGCCGCGGCGTCGCCGCCGTGGCGCACGGTGTGCGCACCGCCGTCGCCGCCGGCTGCAAGACCGTCGTGCTCACCAACGGCTGCGGCGGCCTGCGCGAGGGCATGCGGCCCGGCCAGCCGGTCCTGATCAGCGACCACATCAACCTCACCGCCACGTCCCCGATCGTCGGCGCGAACTTCGTCGACCTCACCGACCTGTACTCCCCGCGGCTGCGCACCCTGTGCAAGGAGATCGACCCCACCCTGGAGGAGGGCGTCTACGCGCAGTTCCCCGGCCCGCACTACGAGACGCCGGCCGAGATCCGCATGGCCCGCGTCATCGGCGCGGACCTGGTGGGCATGTCGACGGTCCTCGAGGCCATCGCCGCGCGCGAGGCGGGCGCCGAGGTGCTGGGCATCTCCCTGGTGACCAACCTCGCGGCGGGCATGACCGGCGAGCCGCTGAACCACGAGGAGGTTCTGCAGGCGGGCCGGGACTCGGCGGCGCGGATGGGCGCCCTGCTGGGTCAGGTGCTCGACCGGCTGTAGGTCACCGTCGGTGGATCACCCGCCGGTGGACGACCGCAGCGCCCACACCGTACGAACACAACGAGAGGTTGACCCGACGTGCACGACGATCTCCTCGCACGGGCCCAGGCGTGGCTGGCCGAGGACCCCGACGCGGACACCCGTGCGGAACTCGCCGCGCTGATCGACGCCAAGGACGTCACCGAGCTGACCGAGCGGTTCGGCGGCACGCTGCAGTTCGGCACGGCGGGTCTGCGGGGCGAGCTCGGCGCCGGGCCGATGCGGATGAACCGGTCCGTGGTCATCCGCGCCGCCGCCGGTCTCGCCGCGTACCTGAAGAAACAAGGCCGCACCACCGGCCTCGTCGTCATCGGCTACGACGCCCGGCACAAGTCGGAGGACTTCGCCCGGGACACCGCCGCGGTGATGACCGGCGCCGGTCTGCGCGCCGCCGTACTGCCGCGGCCGCTGCCCACGCCCGTGCTGGCGTTCGCCATAAGGCACCTGGGCGCGGTCGCCGGGGTCGAGGTCACCGCCAGCCACAACCCGCCCCGCGACAACGGCTACAAGGTGTACCTCGGTGACGGTTCCCAGATCGTGCCGCCCGCCGACGCCGAGATCGCCGCGGAGATCGACGCCGTACGGTCCCTGAACGACGTCCCCCGCCCCACCGCCGGCTGGGAGATCCTCGACGACGGCGTCCTGGACGCCTACCTGGCCCGCACGGACGCCGTCCTGGCCCCCGGCTCCCCCCGCACCGCCCGGACCGTCTACACGGCGATGCACGGCGTCGGCAAGGACACCCTCCTCGCCGCCTTCGCCCGCGCCGGCTTCCCGGAGCCCGTTCTCGTCGCCGAACAGGCCGACCCGGACCCGGACTTCCCCACCGTCGCCTTCCCCAACCCGGAAGAGCCCGGCGCGATGGATCTGGCCTTCGCGAAGGCCCGCGAGACGGAACCGGACCTGATCATCGCCAACGACCCGGACGCCGACCGCTGCGCAGCCGCGGTGAAGGACGGCGCCGACTGGCGCATGCTCCGCGGCGACGAGGTCGGCGCGCTGCTCGCCGCGCACCTCGTGAGCCGCGGCGTACAGGGCACCTTCGCCGAGTCGATCGTCTCGTCCTCCCTCCTCGGCCGGATCGCCGAGAAGGCGGGGCTCCCCTACGAGGAGACCCTCACCGGCTTCAAGTGGATCGCCCGCGTCGAGGGCCTGCGCTACGGCTACGAGGAGGCCCTCGGCTACTGCGTCGACCCCGACGGTGTACGCGACAAGGACGGCATCACCGCGGCCCTCCTCATCACGGAACTCGCCTCGCAGCTCAAGGCCGGGAACCGCACCCTCCTGGACCTCCTCGACGACCTCGCCGTGGAGCACGGCCTGCACGCCACCGACCAGCTCTCGGTCCGCGTGGAGGACCTGTCGGTCATCGCGAACGCCATGCGCCGCCTGCGCGAGCAGCCGCCCACCCGTCTGGCGGGCCTGACGATCACCAAGGCCGAGGACCTCACCCAGGGCACGGACAGGCTCCCGCCCACGGACGGCCTGCGCTACACGCTCGACGGCGCCCGCGTGATCGTCCGTCCGAGCGGCACGGAGCCGAAGCTGAAGTGCTACCTGGAGGTCGTGGTCCCGGTCGCCACCCACGCCGGCCTCCCGGCCGCCCGGGCGAAGGGGGCTCAGCTGCTGGCGGCGATCAAGCGGGACCTGTCGGCGGCGGCCGGTATCTGAGGCGCCGGGCGCCGGGCGGCTCACGCGGCGGCCCGGCACCGGACAGAACAGAACGTGCAGGCCGGACGGAACGGTGAAGGCCGAACAGCACGGTGAAGGACTGCTCGCTGCCGTGCGGGCGCGGTGACAGCCCTCCGTGCGGCCCGATGACGGCCCTCGGCCCCGCCTCGCCGTACCGCCCCCGCTCACCCCACGGCCAGCAGAACCCCCAGCAACACCGCCCCGACAACGGCAGGCCCGACGATCTCGTAAGCCCAGCGCACGGTCACCTCGCCCTGCGCGGTCTTCGCCTTCTCCCGGGCCTCCAGCATCTGACGCAGGTCATGGATGATCTGGTCGCTCTCGGCACGGACCGGCCCGTCCGGCACCGCACTCCCGCCTCCGAGACCACCGCCGCCGGTCCCGAGGCCTCGGACACCGCCCCGACGGCCACCCCGCCCGCTCTGCTCCGCCTCGCGCCGGGCCTCCTTGCGTGCCGCGCGCTTCCGGCTCCGCAGCGAGACGGGGATGGCCCACAGCTGGTACTTGGTGCCGGACTTGGCGACGACCTCGTTGGTGTACCCCGACCGCAGTGAGGCGACCTCGCCCCACGGCAGCACGATGACGCGGAACGGGTTGCGCACGCGCAGCCGGTCCTCGCCCGCGAAGACGGCGGGCCGGATGGTGAAGGCGACGACCAGCGGCACCACGAGGAGCAGCACGGCGAGCGCCAGCCAGGGCGTACGCCCCTCGCCCGCGATGATCGCGTCGGTGCCGAGCCAGGCGGCGAGGGCGAGCAGCAGGACGCCGCCGACGAGGCCCATGGGCGACCGGTAGATACGGTCCCTGCTCTTGGGGCCGGGCGGCTGCGGCGCTGGTGACTGGGGGTCCGGGGTCGTCATGCCCCGATTCTGCACGACACCGTCGGCGTCGCTCATGCGCGGTGGGTTCCTGCAGGAGGGTGAGCAGGAGGGGTGTACAGCCGCTACGCGCGTAGATATGCTCGTCTGGTGACCATGCCCACCTCTGCACACACCCTCACGGACGTGGCGGCCTCCGACAGCACGCTGCGCCGCTTCCTGCACGGGCTGCCCGGCGTCGACGCGGTCGGCCTGGAGGCGCGCGCCGCCTCGCTCGGCACCCGTTCCATCAAGACGACCGCCAAGGCGTACGCCATCGACCTCGCCATCTCGATGGTCGACCTGACGACGCTGGAAGGCGCGGACACCCCGGGCAAGGTCCGGGCGCTCGGCGCCAAGGCGGTCCACCCGGACCCGACGGACCGTACGACCCCGGCGACCGCGGCCGTCTGCGTCTACCCCGACATGGTGCCCCACGCCAAGGAGGCCGTCGCCGGCTCCACCGTCAAGGTCGCCTCGGTCGCCACCGCGTTCCCGGCCGGCCGCGCCCCGCTCGCCGTGAAGCTGGCGGACGTGCGCGACGCCGTGGCCGCGGGCGCCGACGAGATCGACATGGTCATCGACCGGGGGGCGTTCCTCTCGGGCCGGTACATGAAGGTGTACGACGAGATCGTCGCCGTGAAGGAGGCCTGTGGTGCGAGCGCCCGCCTGAAGGTCATCTTCGAGACGGGTGAGCTGTCGACGTACGACAACATCCGCCGGGCCAGCTGGCTCGGCATGCTGGCCGGCGCCGACTTCATCAAGACGTCGACCGGCAAGGTGGCGGTGAACGCGACCCCGGCGAACACCCTGCTCATGCTGGAGGCCGTACGGGACTTCCGTGCGCAGACCGGGGTCCAGGTCGGCGTGAAGCCCGCCGGTGGCATCCGCACCAGCAAGGACGCCATCAAGTTCCTGGTCCTGGTCAACGAGACCGTCGGCGAGGACTGGCTGGACAACCACTGGTTCCGCTTCGGCGCCTCCTCGCTCCTGAACGACCTGCTGATGCAGCGTCAGAAGCTGGCCACCGGCCGCTACTCCGGCCCCGACTACGTGACGGTGGACTGATCACCATGGCATCCGCATTCGAGTACGCACCCGCGCCCGAGTCCCGCGCCATCGTCGACATCGCGCCCTCCTACGGCCTGTTCATCGACGGTGAGTTCACCGAGGCGGCGGACGGCAAGGTCTTCAAGACGATCAGCCCGTCGACCGAGGAGGTCCTCTCCGAGGTCGCCCAGGCGGGCGAGGCGGACGTCGACCGGGCGGTGAAGGCCGCCCGCAAGGCCTTCGAGAAGTGGTCGGCGCTGCCCGGCACCGAGCGCGCCAAGTACCTCTTCCGCATCGCCCGCATCATCCAGGAGCGCGCCCGCGAGCTGGCCGTGCTCGAGACCCTGGACAACGGCAAGCCGATCAAGGAGACGAGGGACGCCGACCTGCCCCTCGTGGCGGCGCACTTCTTCTACTACGCGGGCTGGGCCGACAAGCTCGGCCACGCCGGCTTCGGCGCCGACCCCCGCCCGCTGGGCGTCGCGGGTCAGGTCATCCCGTGGAACTTCCCCCTTCTGATGCTGGCGTGGAAGATCGCCCCGGCGCTGGCGACCGGCAACACGGTCGTCCTCAAGCCGGCGGAGACGACCCCGCTCTCCGCGCTGTTCTTCGCGGACATCTGCCGCCAGGCGGGTCTGCCGAAGGGCGTCGTCAACATCCTCCCCGGCTACGGCGACACGGGCGCCGCGGTCGTCGCGCACCCGGACGTCAACAAGGTCGCCTTCACCGGCTCGACGGCGGTCGGCAAGGAGATCGCCCGTACGGTCGCGGGCACGAACAAGAAGCTCACCCTCGAACTGGGCGGCAAGGGCGCGAACATCGTCTTCGACGACGCACCCATCGACCAGGCCGTCGAGGGCATCGTGAACGGCATCTTCTTCAACCAGGGGCAGGTCTGCTGCGCGGGCAGCCGTCTCCTGGTGCAGGAGTCGATCCAGGACGAGCTGCTCGAGTCGCTGAAGCGCCGCCTGTCGACGCTCCGCCTGGGCGACCCCCTGGACAAGAACACGGACATCGGCGCGATCAACTCCGCCGAGCAGCTGGCCCGTATCACCGCCCTCGCCGAGCAGGGTGAGGCGGAGGGCGCCGAGCGCTGGTCCCCGGCCTGTGAACTGCCGGAGAGCGGCTACTGGTTCGCCCCGACGCTGTTCACGAACGTCACCCAGGCGCACACGGTCGCCCGGGACGAGATCTTCGGCCCGGTGCTGTCGGTGCTGACGTTCCGCACGCCGGACGAGGCGGTCGCCAAGGCCAACAACACCCCCTACGGACTGTCGGCGGGCATCTGGACGGAGAAGGGCTCGCGCATCCTGGCGGTCGCGAACAAGCTCCGCGCGGGTGTCGTCTGGTCCAACACGTTCAACAAGTTCGACCCGACCTCGCCGTTCGGCGGCTACAAGGAGTCGGGCTTCGGCCGCGAGGGCGGCCGCCACGGCCTGGAGGCGTACCTCGATGTCTGACGCGACCCGACTCTCCGTCTTCAAGACCTACAAGCTGTACGTCGGGGGCAAGTTCCCCCGCTCCGAAAGCGGCCGGGTGTACGAGGTGACCACGCAGACATCAGCCGCTGACGCGGCGGGCAAGGGCAAGTGGCTCGCCAACGCTCCGCTGTCCTCCCGCAAGGACGCCCGTGACGCGGTGGTCGCCGCCCGCAAGGCGTTCGGCGGGTGGTCCGGGGCGACGGCCTACAACCGCGGCCAGATCCTCTACCGCATCGCCGAGATGCTGGAGGGCCGGCGCGAGCAGTTCGTGCGCGAGGTCGCCGACGCCGAGGGACTGTCGAAGTCCAAGGCGGCCGCGCAGGTCGACGCGGCGATCGACCGCTGGGTCTGGTACGCGGGCTGGACGGACAAGATCGCCCAGGTGGTGGGTGGCGGGAACCCGGTCGCGGGGCCCTACTTCAACCTCTCCTCCCCGGAACCGACGGGCGTGGTCGCGGTCCTGGCCCCCCAGGAGTCCTCCTTCCTGGGCCTGGTCTCGGTGGTGGCCCCGGTGATCGCGACCGGCAACACCGCCGTCGTGATCGCCTCCGAGAAGTCCCCCCTCCCGGCCCTCTCCCTCGGCGAGGTCCTGGCCACCTCGGACCTCCCCGGCGGTGTCGTGAACGTCCTCTCCGGCCGTACGGCGGAGATCGCGGCCCCGCTGGCCGCGCACCAGGACGTCAACGCGATCGACCTCGCGGGCGCGGACGACGAACTGGCGAAGGAACTGGAGATCGCGGCGGCGGACAACCTGAAGCGCGTCCTTCGTCCACAGCCTGTGGATTACGCGGAGACCCCGGGCATCGACCGCATGACGGCCTTCCTGGAAACGAAGACGGTCTGGCACCCGACGGGTTCCCTGGGCGCCTCCGGCTCGTCGTACTGACGACGGCCCCCTGAAACCGGAGAGCCGCGCTTCCCCTCCGTCCGGGGGAGGCGCGGCTCTCTGCTCGCAGGTCAGCGCTGTGCCGCCCGTCCCACCACCGGCACGCTCCCGACCGACGGCGCCTGCGCCACCGGGCCATCTCTGCCGCCACCTTCCACCGCACTGGGTAATCAGGTCGACGCAGGGAGTAGTTGAGGTGTGACGCACGCATCAAAGGCGACCCGCGGGGTCGTCCGGGAGTCGATCGATGCCTCACACTGGTGTCCCGTGAGTTCCCATCCGCCCATACCCACCCGGGTCGTGCTGCTCTGCGGCCCGTCCGGCTCCGGCAAGTCCCTCCTCTCCGCCCGCTCCGGCCTGCCGGTGCTGCGGCTCGACGACTTCTACAAGGAGGGCACCGACCCGACGCTGCCGCTGGTGGCGGGGAGCTCCGACATCGACTGGGACCATCCCGAGTCGTGGGACGCGGACGCGGCCGTCGCCGCGATCGAGGAACTGTGCCGCACGGGCCGTACGAACGTCCCGTTGTACGACATCTCGCTCAGCGCCCGCACCGGCGAGGACACCGTCGACATCGGCCGGACCCCGCTGTTCATCGCAGAGGGCGTCTTCGCCGCCGAGATCGTGACGCACTGCCGGGAACGCGGGGTCCTCGCCGACGCACTGTGCCTGAGCCGTGGCCCGGTGCGGACCTTCCGCCGGCGCTTCCTGCGCGACCTGAAGGAGGGACGCAAGTCGGTCCCCTTCCTGCTGCGGCGCGGCTGGCGGCTGATGCGCGCCGAGCGGTCCATCGTGGCCCGGCAGACCGCGCTGGGGGCGTACGCCTGCGACAGGGACGAGGCGATGGGGCGACTGGCGGCCGCGGCGGCCGGGCGGTGCGCAACGGCTCGTACGGCGGCCTGAGGCTTACGCCGCCTCAGCGACGCACACACGAGAAAGCGGGACTGGATGGACCCCCCGGCCCTCCAGTCCCGCTCCTTCACCACTCCCCCGTGGTCCCCCCGGACCCCGTACTCCCCCCGTGTTCCCCCCAGCCTTCAGGCGACAAGCTCCCCGAAGGCGTCCTCCTCGTCACGGCCGAAGCTGAGGACCTCGTCCTCGCGCAGCCGGCGGAGCGACCGCCAGATGCTGGACTTCACCGTGCCGACACTGATGTCGAGGATCTCCGCGATCTCCGGGTCCGTGCGGCCCTCGTAGTAGCGCAGGACCAGCATGGTGCGCTGGAGCTCGGGGAGCCGGGCGAGCGCCTGCCACAGGACCGCGCGCAGTTCCGTGCCGCGCATCGCGTCCGTGTCGCCGGCGGTCTCCGGCAGTTCCTCGGTCGGGTACTCGTTCAGCTTGCGGCGGCGCCACGCGCTGATGTGCAGGTTGGTCATGGTGCGGCGGAGGTATCCGCCGACCGCCGCCTTGTCACTGATCCGGTCCCACGCCTTGTACGTCGAGAAGAGGGCGCTCTGCAGCAGGTCCTCGGCCTCGAAGCGGTCGCCGGTCAGGTGGTAGGCGGTTGCGTACAGGGAGGCGCGGCGTTCCTGGACGTAGGCGGTGAACTCCGCCTCGGTCAGCGAGCGCCTCTCCCCCGATTCCTCCCTGTACGCGGCTCCCCCGTGCGTTTCCCCCGTGAAACCGTCAACCACCGTCATGTACGCGGTGTGCTGACGCCCGGTGCCGCGAGCGCACCCCCGCCCGCTCACGGCACCGGACTTCTCGGAACCCCGGTGCGTGCTCACGTCGTGCAGACGCGTGACCACTGCGCTGGTGCTGGTGCCGTGCAGCGTGTTCATCTCGCGCCCCCCGTCGTGGACTTGCCGGTGTTCGGCCCTGCTCCGTCTTGCTTCCGTGCTGTGTCCAAAAGCTTGCCCGGGGACCTTCATGGCCGTGTCCGCCGACTGTCACAGAGCTGTCACAGGGCCCGCTCGTATGTCGGTCGTACGAGACACACAGCGCGGCGTACGAGACCCACAGCGTGGTCACTCAGAAGAGCCGTACGGCTACGCATCCGCCCGAGTGTCGAAACGCCACCCCACCATGGGCCAGAATGAGCCCGTGCCTTCCCTGTTGCTGATCGAGGACGACGACGCCATCCGTACGGCCCTGGAGCTCTCACTGACGCGCCAGGGACACCGCGTGGCGACCGCTGCCAGCGGTGAGGACGGTCTGAAGCTGCTGCGTGAGCAGCGACCGGATCTGATCGTGCTGGATGTGATGCTGCCCGGCATCGACGGGTTCGAGGTGTGCCGGCGCATCCGGCGCACGGACCAGTTGCCGATCATTCTGCTGACCGCGCGCAGCGATGACATCGATGTGGTCGTCGGGCTGGAGTCCGGGGCCGACGACTATGTCGTCAAACCCGTGCAGGGGCGGGTGCTCGACGCGCGGATCCGGGCGGTGCTGCGGCGCGGCGAGCGGGAGTCGAACGACGCGGCGACGTTCGGCAGCCTCGTCATCGACCGTGCGGCGATGACCGTGACGAAGAACGGCGATGATCTCCAGCTGACCCCGACCGAGCTGCGGCTGCTGCTCGAACTGAGCCGGCGGCCGGGTCAGGCACTGTCCCGGCAGCAGCTGCTGCGCCTCGTCTGGGAGCACGACTATCTCGGCGACTCGCGGCTGGTGGACGCCTGTGTCCAGCGGCTGCGCGCCAAGGTCGAGGACGTGCCGTCGTCCCCGACGCTGATCCGAACCGTGCGTGGTGTCGGCTACCGGCTGGATCCGCCTCAGTGACCGACCGGCAAGGGGGAACGCGCGGCTGGGCCGCGGCACGCAGGGGAGTTCTGTCGGCGCTGCGTTTCACCAGTCTGCGGCTCAGGCTGATCGTGGTGTTCGGGCTGGTGGCGCTGACCGCCGCGGTGTCCGCGTCCGGGATCGCGTACTGGCTCAACCGCGAGGCCGTGCTCACCCGTACCCAGGACGCGGTGCTGCGGGACTTCGAGCAGGAGATGGAGAACCGCGCGGGCGCGCTGCCCGAGCATCCCGGCCAGGACGAACTCCAGCGCACCGCCGGTCAGATGGCGAGCAGCAGCCAGCGTTTCAGCGTGCTGCTCGTCGCGAAGGACGCGAGCGGCAGGACGGTGTACGGCAGTTCCGGCGGCCTCAACGACGGCTTCGCGCTGGAGGACGTACCGAAGTCGCTGCGCAAGGCCGTCAACAAGCAGCAGCCGCTGACCTCGAACAACAAGTCGCCGTACCACCTGTACTGGCAGCGGGTCGTCGATGACGGCACCCCGTATCTCGTCGCGGGTACGCGGGTGATCGGGGGCGGGCCGACCGGGTACATGCTCAAGTCGCTGGAGCCGGAGGCGAAGGACCTCAACTCGCTGGCCTGGTCGCTGGGGATCGCCACCGGTCTCGCGCTGATCGGCTCGGCGCTGCTCGCGCAGGCCGCCGCGACGACCGTACTGAAGCCGGTGCACCGGCTGGGTGTCGCCGCGCGCCGGCTCGGTGAGGGCATGCTGGACACGCGGCTCAGGGTGTCCGGGACCGATGAACTGGCCGATCTGTCCCGGACGTTCAACCGGGCCGCCGAGGCGCTGGAGAAGCGGGTCGCGGACATGGCCGCGCGGGACGAGGCGTCGCGGCGGTTCGTGGCGGACATGAGCCATGAGCTGCGTACGCCGCTCACCGCGATCACCGCCGTGACCGAGGTGCTGGAGGAGGAGCTGGACTCCGAGGGCGGCGGCATCGACCCGATGATCGAACCCGCGGTGCGGTTGGTGGTGAGCGAGACACGGCGGCTGAACGACCTGGTCGAGAACCTGATGGAGGTCACCCGCTTCGACGCGGGCACCGCCCGGCTGGTCGCGGACGACGTCGACGTCGCCGACCAGATCACCGCCTGCATCGACGCGCGGGCCTGGCTCGACGCGGTGGAGCTGGACGCCGAACGCGGCATCCACGCCCGGCTCGACCCACGCCGACTGGACGTGATCATGGCCAACCTGATCGGCAACGCGCTCAAGCACGGCGGTTCGCCGGTGCGGGTGTCCGTGCGGGAGGCGGACGAGGAGGTCGTGATCCGGGTGCGGGACCACGGGCCCGGCATCCCCGAGGACGTCCTGCCGCACGTCTTCGACCGGTTCTACAAGGCGAGCGCCTCCCGGCCGCGCTCCGAGGGCAGCGGGCTCGGCCTGTCCATCGCCCTGGAGAACGCGCACATCCACGGCGGCGAGATCACCGCCGCCAACTCCCCCGAGGGCGGCGCGGTGTTCACACTGCGGCTGCCGCGGGACGCCTCGGCGCTCGCGCAGGCGGCCGAGGAGGAGCGCTCGGAGAAGGGGGACGCCTGATGAAGTCAGCTGGACGTCTGCTGGCGCTTCCTCTGCTCGCGGGGCTGCTCGCCGGGTGCGGGATCCGGGCCACGGAGGTGCCGACGGACTTCGGGCCCGCGCCGTCGCGCGCGCACTGCTCCCTCACCGGGGCGGACATCACCATCCAGTCCTCGCGCGGGATGCCGGTGCAGGTGTTCCTGCTGTGCGGCTCGTCGCTGGTGCCCGTCGACCGGGCCGTGCGCGTCCCCGAGGGCGCGGCGGACTCCAAGCGGCGGGTGCTCGTGGCGCAGGGGCTGCTCGACGAGCTCGCCAAGGCGCCGTCGGCCCGGGAGAAGGAGGCCGGGTACTCCACGGACGTACGCGGCGGTATCACCGTGAGCGGTCCGGGCCCCAGGGACCCCGAGGACACGCTGCGCCTCACCACCGCCCCCGAGGCGCTCACCTCGTACGCCCTCGCCCAGATCGTCTGTACGTTCTCCGACTCGGCGGCGGCCGAGGGCGACGGTTCGGTGATCCTCGGCGGCCCGAGCACCGAGGAGCCCCGCCGCTACGAGTGCACGGACGAGGTGCGCTCCCGGCCGGGCTCGGTGGAGCCGCCGTCGACGGAGGTCACGGGCGACTGAACCCGGGTGTGGCGCAGGCCTCATCCGGGTAGGGGGTGACAACCCGGAACCGATGGTGCCGAAGGCCGCGTCTTGGGGGGCGTGCAGCGTCAAGGCTCCGTGGGCGGCAACGCCGCGATCCGCATGCGTGTGACAGGAGGTGTCCTCCTGGTCGCGCATCTCGCGTTCGTCGCCTGGTTCGCGCTGCGTCCGCTGGATGTGCCCTGGGTGATGCCCGCCAATCTGCGTCCGCTCGCCGGTATCCGGGCCGATCTGGCACTCGGCTGGCCCGAGGCGGCGCGGAGCATCGGTGCGGGGCTCGCGCTGCTGGCACCGCTGGGCGTCCTGCTTCCGCTGGCCGGCGGACGGCTGGCCGTGTCGCCGCTGGGCTCGCTGGTCCGTACGGTGGCCGCCGGAGCGCTGATCTCGCTGGGCATCGAACTGCTGCAGACCGGGGTGCCGGGGCAGGTCGTGGACGTCGACTCGATGCTGCTGAACACCGTGGGCGTGGCCCTCGCCCACCTCCTCGTCATACCGGCCGGTCGCCACTGGCTGCGCCGCAGGCCGAAATCCCCACGCGGGCCCTCCCGCAGGCGTCGGCCGGCGGACCCGGCCGGAGTCGCGGGGGCCGGCGCCCCCGCCCCCAGCGGCGCTGTCGTCGGTCGCCGACTGGCGTCGCCGTCCTCCTCCGGCTTACGGCTGGACACTCCCCGGCGCTCCAACTAGCCGGGGGCGGCCCCTCCGTCAGGAGGAGCCGGTTCAGGGTCGGACCCCGACGATTCCCAGGGTCGGCATCGCCCCGTAGAGCGACGCTTTGCCCGGTTCGTCTGCGTAGCGTTGCAGGTAGATGAGGCAGCCACGAGGGGAAGCCTCACACCGACGCTCACCAAGGAGCCGCCATGTCCCGCCTTGCCCGCCCCACCAGCGGCCGGATGATCGGCGGAGTGTGCGCAGCGCTGGCACGGCGCTTCGGCACCTCCGCGACCACGATGCGCGTGATCTTCCTGCTGTCCTGCCTGCTGCCCGGCCCGCAGTTCCTGCTCTACATCGCGCTGTGGATCCTGCTGCCGTCGGAGAGCAAGGCGCAGACGGCCTGGTGAAAGCCCCTCCCTCAGGGGAAAAGTCGATGGGGCGCACCCCTGCCGGGTGCGCCCCATCGGCACGTACGGGGACGGTGCTCAGCCCAGCGGGAGGCTGTTCAGCGGCGTGGCGGCCTACACGGGCAAACCCTTCGTCGGCAGTCCGCCGAGCAGCCCGCCGACCGGCGCGGTCGCGCCCTCGGGGAGCCCCTTCGTGGGGTCCGGCTTGGCGGAGTTCAGCCCCTTGCCGAGAGCGGGCTGCGCCTTCGTCAGCGTCTTGCCGGCACCCGGCAGCGTCTTGCCGGCACCAGGCAGCGACTGAGAGACGTTCTCCGCCGGCAGCGTCCGGGTGACGGTGTTCAGGGCCTGGGTCGCATCGGGGGCGGCCGGAGCGGCGTCGGCGGCACCCGCACCGGCCGCGGCGAAGGCGGCACCGAGGGCGGCGACACCGAGGGACTTGGCAGCAGACTGCTTCATGGTGAATTGCGTCCTTGACTGACTTGAAATGGGATGACGGTGTTTGGGAAGCGGTCCATGAACGTAAACACGCGATGGCAGGTGCCGCAAACATCGAAATGCGGACGGCTTGTGAATGCCCGCCCACATTTACCGTCCCCGGTCAGCCTTTCCGGGGTGCAGAACCGCTGGTGGAGGCGGTCTGCTGGAACAGCCATTCGGACTTCAGCTCTGCATATCCGGGCTTGATCACGTCATTGATCATTGCCAGTCGTTCATCGAAAGGAATGAATGCTGACTTCATAGCATTGACCGAGAACCACTGCAGGTCGTCGAGCGTGTAACCGAATGCATCGACAAGGTGCTCGAATTCCCGGCTCATGCTGGTGTGGGACATCAACCGGTTGTCGGTGTTCACGGTCGCGCGGAAGTGCAGGCGGCGCAGCAGGCCGATGGGGTGCTCGGCGTAGGAGTTGGCCGCGCCGGTCTGGAGGTTGGAGCTGGGGCACAGCTCCAGCGGGATGCGCTTGTCGCGGACGTACGAGGCGAGCCGGCCGAGCTTGACGGAGCCGTCCTCGGCGACCTCGATGTCGTCGATGATCCGCACCCCGTGCCCGAGCCGGTCGGCACCGCACCACTGGAGGGCCTGCCAGATGGACGGCAGGCCGAAGGCCTCGCCGGCGTGAATGGTGAAGTGGTTGTTCTCGCGCTTGAGGTACTCGAAGGCGTCGAGGTGCCGGGTGGGCGGGTAGCCGGCCTCGGCGCCCGCGATGTCGAAGCCGACGACCCCCGAGTCCCGGTAGCGGTTGGCGAGTTCGGCGATCTCCAGGGCGCGGGCGGCATGCCGCATGGCGGTGAGCAGGGCGCCGACGCGGATGCGGTGGCCACCTGCGCGGGCGATCCGTTCACCCTCCCGGAAGCCCTCGTTGACGGCCTCGACGACCTCCTCGAGGGTGAGCCCGCCCTCCAGGTGCTGCTCGGGGGCGTACCGCACCTCGGCATAGACGACGCCGTCCTCGGCGAGGTCCTCGGCGCACTCGGCGGCGACCCGGACGAGGGCCTCGCGGGTCTGCATGACGCCGACGGTGTGGGAGAAGGTCTCCAGGTACCGCTCCAGGGATCCGGAGTCGGCGGCCTCGCGGAACCAGAGGCCGAGCTTGTCGGGGTCGGACTCGGGGAGTTCCTGATAGCCCGTCTTCCGGGCGAGTTCGACGACGGTGCCGGGGCGCAGCCCGCCGTCGAGGTGGTCGTGCAGGAGAACCTTGGGCGCCCGGCGGATCTGGTCCGGGCTCGGGGTGTGCCTCATCCGGTCAGTCTGGCTCGTCATTTCCGCACTCTAACTCCTACGCGCGTAGATCGCCGTTGTACGAAACCGTCGATACGTAACGGTGACCGTGCGGACGGGTGGTGTACACCGGCGCTTCTGACACTGTTCTGTCATGGCACAGGAAGTGACGCCGGTCCGCGCGCCCCGGCTGGGGCGGGCGCTCGGTCCGGAACCGACGGCGGTGAACGGGGTGGTGCTGCTGCTCCCCGGCGGCGACGAGGTCTCCGCCCGCCGGCCGTCCCCCCTGCTCGCGGCCGCGTCCGTACGGGGGCTGGGGCGCCGCCTGGTGCGCGCCGGCCACGACGAGGGCCTCGTCGCACACGTCGTGCACTACCGCTACCGCGGCTGGAACGGCAACGAGGCCCATCTCGCCCGCGACGCCTCCTGGGCGGCCGACGAAGCGGTACGGCGCTACGGCGACGTGCCGGTCTGCCTGGCCGGCATCGACATGGGCGGGCGGGCCGCGCTGCACGCGGGTGGTCACGAGGCCGTCAACTCCGTGCTGGCACTCGCCCCTTGGCTGCCGGAGGACGATGTCGCGGCGCCACCCGAACCGGTGAAACAGCTCGTCGGCCGGCAGGTGCTGATCGTGCACGGCACCAACGACGAGCGCACCGACCCCGAGCTGTCCTTCCGGTACGCGGCCCGCGCGAAGAAGGTGAACCGGGACGTCTGCCGCTTCGAAGTCCACTCCGACCGGCACGGGTTGCACCAGCACCGCGACGAAGTACTGGCCCTTGCCGAGGACTTCACCATGGGAGCGCTGTTCGGGCACCCCCTCTCCCGTCCGGTCCAGGACGCGCTCGCCGCACCGCCGCCGCTGGGGCTGCGGATGCCGCTGGCCGCGGGGTTCGGCCGGTCGCTGCGGCGGTAGGGCCTGTTCGCCTGCTTCACCTGCTTCACCTGCTTCACCTGCTTCGCTGGCTTCGCTGGCTTCGCTGGCTTCGCCTGAGGGTGACAGGACGGCTCAGTCGGGCAGCAGATGCCCGCGTCGTGACAGCAGGAACTTCTTGAACGCCGCCACCGGGGGTGTGTCCGGGCGGCCGTCCAGCCAGGCGACGCCGATCTCGCGCGCCGCGCGCGGGGCGGTGACCGTCAGCTCGACGACACCTGGACGCGGCACCGCCGGCGGCGGCAGCAGCGCGACCCCGAGACCTGCGGCGACGAGCCCTCTCAGCGTCTCCGCCTCCTCGCCCTCGAAGGCGATCCGCGGCTTGAAACCGGCCTCCTGGCACAAGTCGTCGGTGATCCGGCGCATGCCGTAGCCGGGTTCCAGAGTCACGAACATCTCCTCGGCGGCCTCGGCCAGCCGGATCCTCCGACGGCCGGCCAGACGGTGGTCGGCCGGGACGACGAGGCGCAGCTTCTGTTCGTCGAGGCGGCGGGCGACCAGGCCGGAGGCGTCCGGGACGGGCGAGGTCAGACACAGGTCCAGCTCCCCCGCGCGCAGCCGCTCCAGCATCGCCTCGCCGTAGTTCTGGACGAGGCTGAACCGGACCCCCGGGTGGTCGGCCCGGAAGGCGTGCAGCAGGCCGGGCACGGTCTCGGCGCCCATGGTGTGCAGAAAACCGAACGCAACCTTCCCGGTGGCCGGGTCGGCGTCGGCGCGCACCTCCTCGGCGGCCCGCTCGATCTCGGCGAGGGCGCGTTCGACGGAGGCGAGGAAGGTCCGGCCGGCGGTCGTCAGCGACACGGTCCGGCCGCGCCGGGCGAACAGGTCGACGCCCAGGTCCTGTTCGAGGCGCACCATGGCGCGCGAGAG
The DNA here is from genome assembly GCF_042731325.1 of Streptomyces sp. NPDC059866. Taxonomy (NCBI): domain Bacteria; kingdom Bacillati; phylum Actinomycetota; class Actinomycetes; order Kitasatosporales; family Streptomycetaceae; genus Streptomyces; species Streptomyces sp. NPDC059866. Next base: position 201,132 of record NZ_JBHWJT010000008.1, read on the forward strand.
GGTCGACTGAGGGACGTTCATCTCCTGCGCGGCGCGGGTGACGTGCTCGGTGCGGGCGACTCCGGCGAAGTGAGCCAGGCGCGGCGCGAGCAGCGCGACGATGTCTTCTGTGTCACTGCTTGGTGACAGTCGCGCCTGTGACCTCTGCTGATGCTTCATGGGAACGATTATGACAATTCCATGCATTGGACGGATGAATGGTCGGGTCCTTAGGTTCGAGGTATGAACCCCGCCGATACCGGGGCGTCCACGATCGTGGGCGCCGCTGCCTCTGTTCCTGCCGTTTCTGCCGCCGATTCCCGTATGGCCCCCGGCGGGCCCGGCTACCGGCGGATGAGCCTCGCTCTCTTCCTCGCGGGTGTCGCGACCTTCGCGCTTCTCTACTCCACGCAGGCTCTGCTCCCCCTGATGTCGGGGGACTTCGGTGTGACGGCGAGCGAGGCCAGCTGGACGGTGGCAGCCTCGACCGGCGCTCTGGCGCTGTTCGTCCTCCCGATGAGCGCCCTGTCGGAGCGCTTCGGGCGGCGTACGGTCATGACCGCGTCGCTGGCGGTCGCGGTGACGGTCGCCCTGCTGGTCCCCTTCGCTCCCTCGATGGGCGCGCTGGTGGCACTGCGGGCGGTGCAGGGCGCGGCGCTGGCCGGGCTGCCGGCGTCGGCGACCGCGTATCTCGCGGAGGAGGTCCGGCCCAGGGCGCTGGTCACCGCGATCGGCCTGTTCGTCGCGGGCAACAGCGTCGGCGGGATGAGCGGCCGGGTCATCACCGGCTGGGTGGCGCAGGAGTGGGGCTGGCGGGTCGCGCTCGGCGCCCTCGGAGTGGTGGCCGTGGCCTGCGCGATCGCCTTCCGCCTCCTGCTCCCGGCGCCGAAGCACTTCACGCCGGGCTCGCTGCGCCCGCGTGTCCTGGCCGGCACGGTCCGCGCCCACCTCGCCGACCCGCTGCTGCGCCGTCTGTACGCGATCGGCGCCCTGTTCATGACGGTGTTCGGCGGCGTCTACACGGTGATCGGCTACCGCCTGACCGAGGACCCGTTCTCGCTTCCCCAGGGCATCGTCGGCTCGATCTTCCTGGTCTACCTGGTCGGTACGGTGTCGGCGTCGGCCGCGGGCCGGCTGGTCGGCCGGCTCGGCCGCCGGGGTGCGCTCTACCTGGCGGGCGGCACCACGGCGACGGGTCTGCTGCTGTCCCTGGCGGGGTCGCTCGCGCTGGTCCTGCTGGGTCTGGTCCTGATCACCGGCGGCTTCTTCGCGGGGCACGCGGTCGCGTCCTCCGCGGTCAGCAAGACGGCCACGCAGGGGCGCGCCCAGGCGGCGGCGCTGTATCAGTCGGCGTACTACGTCGGGTCCAGCGCGGGCAGCACGGTGGGGGCGATCGCCTTCCACGCGGGCGGCTGGGCCGGGACGGTCGGGGTCGGGCTGCTGGCGGTGCTGGGTGTTGTGGGGATCACCGGGCTGGGCTCGCGGGCGGCTCGGGTGGCTGCGCGGGTGGCGTAGGCGGGGGTGCCTGCAGCGGCCTGCGGGTGGCGTAGGTGGGGGTGCCTGCGCGGGTGGCGTAGGCGGGGGTGCCTGCGGCGGCCTGCGCGGGTGGGTGCTTTGGTTGCTGTCGCGCCTTCCGGCTGTGGGTGGGGCGGGGCCGCGCCGGGGGGTGTCCGTCCTCGGTCTGCCGGGCTGGTTCCTCGCGGGGTGCCGGGCGTTCACGGCAGCCGCTGCGGGCGGACACCCCCCGACACGTCCCCTTCCCGCCGTGCGCGACTGCGGGACCGGTCGATCTGCCGCGGGCAGTGCCTTGAGGGCCCGAGGGCAGCACGGGTGGGCACGGCGGCATCCTTCCAGCGCCGGGCTGCGCGACCCGCCTCCTGGCGCAATGCCGCGCATCTCCCCACTCACCCCATCTGACCTGCCCCTTTTCCTACTCTGGGGGTCATTGTCAGTGGGCTGCGGTAGCTTCCGAAGTGCTGAGCGCAAAGGCGCGTACGGGCAGGAACGGCCACAGGGGTGGGTGGACCATGAGCAACGGCACGGCGACGACGACGGACCTCGACGCCACACTGGAAAAGCACCGAGTCGAGCTGACCGGCTACTGCTACCGCATGCTCGGCTCCTCCTTCGAGGCCGAGGACGCGGTGCAGGACACCCTGGTCCGTGCCTGGCGCAGCTTCGACAAGTTCGAGGGGCGCTCCAGCATCCGCTCCTGGCTCTACCGGATCGCGACGAACGTCTGCCTGGACATGCTGAACGCGGGCAACAAGCGGGCCAGGCCGATGGATCTCTCCGAGTCGACGCCGCTTGCCCAGGCGGCCCTGTCCCCCCGCCCGGACAACACCTGGCTGGAGCCGGTGCCGGACAGCCGCGTGCTGCCCACGACCGACGACCCGGCCGAGGCGGCGGTCGCCAAGGAGTCGGTGCGCCTTGCCTTCATGGCGGCCCTGCAGCAACTGCCGCCCAAGCAGCGGGCGGTGCTGATCCTGCGCGAGGTGCTGACCTGGAAGGCGAGCGAGGTCGCCGAGCTCCTCGGCACGTCGGTCGCGTCGGTCAACAGCGCCCTGCAGCGGGCCCGGGCGACCCTCGCGGAGCGGGAGGACAAGGGCGCCGAGGCGGCGCTCTCCGATCCCTTGGACGAGGAGCAGCAGAAGCTTCTGGAGCGGTATGTCGCGGCCTTCGAGGGCTACGACATGACGGCGCTCACGGCCCTGCTGCACGAGGACGCCGTCATGACGATGCCGCCCTTCGACCTGTGGCTGACCGGTGTCAAGGACATCACGGGCTTCATGACGACGCTCGGCGCCCCCTGCGCGGGCTCGCGTCTGGTGCCGGTCCAGGTCAACGGGTTGCCGGGCTTCGCCCAGTACAAGCCGGACCCCGAGGCGGGCGGCTTCACTCCCTGGGCCGTGCAGGTGCTGGAGATCTCAGACGGCCGGATCACCGGGTTCCACTGCTTCCTCGACACCAAGCGCTGGTTCCCGTTGTTCGGGCTGCCCCTCCATCTCGAAGCGGAGGCCGACCAGGTCGAGGAGGGCGTGTAGGGCAGGATCGGGATCCCGCAGCCGGATCCTCCCCCCGGCCCGCTTGGCCGCCAACTCCAGCCGCGCCAGCAGATCCACGGCGGCCAGCCCCGGCGGCCCGAGCCCTCCGACGTCACACACCACGACCGCCGCCCCGGTGGCCTGCAGCAACGCCCGCACGTCATCGCAGAGCCCGGTCACCTCATCCCGGGTGACGGGGCCGGCGAGCACGATTTCGGCGGGTGGCATGGCATTCACATGCGGTAGACCGGGCGGGCGGGTGGAATTCATCGGGGCCGAGGTCGTGGGCTGCCGCAGACCGCCGGGTGTCCGCAGTTCAGGATCATATTGACCCGCCGCCCTCCTGCCCCGGAGGGTTGGCTGTATGCCCCATGGATCGCCACCGCGCGTGCTGCCCGACGCTTTCCGGCCCGCCACGGAGGCGCGATGCAGGGGGTGTTGAGCGGGTTCGCGGTCATCGCCGTCGTCATCGGTGTGGGCTACGCGATCGGCCGCGGCGGCCACCTCGGTGACCAGGGCCGCGAGGTGCTCACCAAGCTCGCGTTCCACGTGGCGTCACCGGCCCTGCTCTTCACCACGCTCGCGCGGACCGATCTGTCGATGATCTTCTCCAGCCGCCTACTGGTCACGGCGTTGAGCACGGCAGCGGTGGCGGCGGTCTTCGTGGCGGTGGGAGTCGTACGCCGCTGGGGTGTGGGGCGTACGACGATCGGCGCGCTGTGCTCGAGCTACGTCAACTCCGGCAATCTCGGCATTCCTATCGCCGTGTACGTGCTGGGCGATGCGTCGCTGGTGGCGCCGGTACTGCTGTTCCAGCTCGTCGGGGTCACACCCGTCGCGTTGACGATCCTGGATCTGACCGGCGGAGGTGGGCAGGGGCCGCTGTGGAAGCGCCTGCTGACTCCGCTGCGCAATCCGATTGCGGTGGGTTCGCTGACCGGGGTGGCGGTGTCGGCGGCGGGCGCGGAGCTTCCGGGCCCGATCATGGATCCGCTGACTTTGATCGGGAACATGTCGGTCCCCGCCGTACTCCTCGCCTTCGGCATCTCCCTGCGCGGCAGCACGCTTCCGCTGCGCGGCGCGGAACGGGGCGCGGTGCTTCTCGCCGTGGGCCTCAAGTCGGTCGTCCAGCCGCTCGCCGCCTGGGCATTGGCGGCGGGCGTCTTCGGCCTGCGCGATGCGGCCCTGCTCGACGTGGTGGTGACGTCGGCACTGCCGGCCGCCCAGAACCTCTTCACGTACGCGAGCCGCTACCGGGTGGGCGAGACGCTGGCGCGGGAGGCGATCCTGTTGTCGACGCTGCTTTCGGTGCCGGTGTTGGTGGTGGTTGCGGCGCTGCTGGGTTGACTCCGAAGTCGGGGAACTTGCCAGTATCGAGCAGCAGGTCGAAGGGTGCGGGCAACAAGACCGGCTCGCCGGACTTGTCCGCGCGAAGAACCCGGTACACGCCGAACGGGACCGGCGCCGGTCCACCGATCCCGTTCACTCGAACGTGAAAACTCCAGGTCAGGCGATACGTTCCAGCACCACCGGCGACGGCGTGAAGTCCGTTCCGGGCGCCGCGATGTCGTACGAGCCCTCCACCGCCTGCAACGCGTACTCGAACCGCTCCGGCGTGTCCGTGTGCAGCGTCAGCAGGGGCTGGCCCTCGGTGACCGTGTCGCCCGGCTTGGCGTGCATCTCGACGCCCGCGCCCGCCTGTACCGGGTCCTCCTTGCGGGCGCGCCCGGCGCCCAGGCGCCAGGCGCCGACGCCGATGCCGTAGGCGTCGAGGCGGGTCAGGACACCGGAGGACGGCGCCTTGACCACGTGCTGCTCACGCGCCACCGGCAGCTCCGCGTCCGGGTCTCCGCCCTGCGCCGCGATCATGCGCCGCCAGACGTCCATCGCCGAGCCGTCGGCCAGAGCCTTCGCCGGGTCGGCGTCCTTCACCCCGGCGGCATCCAGCATTTCGCGGGCCAGGGCGATCGTCAGCTCGACCACATCAGAGGGTCCGCCGCCCGCCAGGACCTCCACCGACTCGCGGACCTCGAGCGCGTTGCCCGCCGTCAGGCCGAGCGGGGTCGACATGTCCGTCAGGAGGGCCACCGTCTTCACGCCGTGGTCAGTGCCCAGGCCCACCATCGTGGACGCCAGCTCGCGCGCGTCCTCGATCGTCTTCATGAAGGCGCCCGTGCCGACCTTCACGTCCAGGACCAGCGAGCCCGTGCCCTCCGCGATCTTCTTCGACATGATCGACGAGGCGATCAGCGGGATCGCCTCCACCGTGCCGGTCACGTCGCGCAGTGCGTACAGCTTCTTGTCCGCCGGGGCCAGTCCGTCGCCCGCCGCGCAGATCACGGCGCCGACGCCGTCCAGGACCGACAGCATCTCCTCGTTGGAGAGCAGGGCCCGCCAGCCGGGGATCGACTCCAGCTTGTCCAGCGTGCCGCCCGTGTGGCCGAGGCCCCGGCCCGACAGCTGCGGGACGGCCGCACCGCAGGCCGCCACCAGCGGGGCCAGCGGGAGGGTGATCTTGTCGCCCACCCCGCCCGTCGAGTGCTTGTCCGCCGTCGGACGGGACAGCGACGAGAAGTCCATACGCTCGCCGGAGGCGATCATCGCGGCGGTCCAGCGGGCGATCTCACGCCGGTTCATGCCGTTGAGCAGGATGGCCATCGCGAGGGCCGACATCTGCTCGTCGGCGACCTCGCCGCGCGTGTACGCGTCGATGACCCAGTCGATCTGCTCGTCGCTGAGCTCACCGCGGTCCCGCTTGGTGCGGATGACGGAGATGGCGTCCATGGCCATGGCTGGCTTTCCTTCCGGGGATTGCGAAGAGTACGGCCCCTGCGAGTCGAGTCCCAGGGGCCGTACGGGAGTTACGAGCTCAGGTGCCCCGGCCCGAAGGCCTGCGGCAGCATCTCCGACAGCGGCAGGATGCCCGCCGGTGTCTCCAGCAGCAGGTCGGGGCCGCCGAACTCGTACAACAGCTGCCGGCAGCGGCCGCACGGGACGAGGATCTCGCCCCTGCCGTCCACGCAGGTGAAGTGCGTGAGGCGGCCGCCCCCGGTGCGCTGCAGTTCCGAGACCAGCCCGCACTCGGCGCACAGGCCGAGGCCGTACGAGGCGTTCTCGACGTTGCAGCCGGTGACCGTCCGGCCGTCGTCGACGAGGGCCGCGACGCCGACCGGGTACCCCGAGTAGGGGGCGTACGCGTGGCTCATGGCCTCGCGCGCCACCTCCCGCAGGGCGTCCCAGTCGACCGCGGGCGTCACTTGCCTTGTCCCTTCCGGTACGGCAGACCGTCCGCCTTCGGCATCCGCAGCCGTTGCGCCGACAGGGCGAGGACGACCAGCGTGATGACGTACGGCGTGGCGGAGACGACCTGGTTGGGGACCTCGTTGGTGCCGGCGTACCAGGCGAAGACCAGGGCGCCGACGACCAGCGTGATCACGGCCTGGACGTACTTCTTCCGGACCACCAGCCAGATCGCGCCGATGATCAGCAGCAGGGCGCCGAGCAGCAGCAGTGCGTGGACGTTCTCGGAGCCGCCACGCAGGTTGAGGCTGTCGGTGTAGCCGAACAGGCCCGCGCCGATGGCGAGTCCGCCCGGCATCCAGTTGCCGAAGATCATCGCGGCGAGACCGATGTAACCACGGCCGCTGACCTGGCCCTCCAGGTAGAAGGGGTTGGCCACGATGGAGAGGAACACGCCGCCCAGGCCGGCCAGGCCGCCGGAGATGATCACGGCCAGGTACTTGTACTTGTAGACGTTCACGCCGAGGGACTCGGCCGCGACCGGGTTCTCACCGCAGGAACGCAGCCGCAGGCCGAAGGCCGTACGCCACAGGATCCACCAGGTCGCCGGGACGAGCGCGACGGCGATCAGGGTCAGCCAGGAGACGTTGGTGACCAGGCCGCCGAGCAGGCCCGCGATGTCGGAGATCAGGAACCAGCCCTGGTTGTTCAGATCCCGCAGGCCGTCGGAGAGTCCCGGCACGGTGAAGTGACCGAGGGATTCCACCGCCGGGGACTGCTTGGCGGAGCCTCCCGCGTGGCCCTCGAAGGCGAGGGGCGCGAGGTAGCGGGTGGCGCCGAGGGCGAGGATGTTGATCGCCACACCGGAGACGATGTGGTTGACGTTGAAGGTGACGGTCACGAAGGCGTGCAGCAGGCCGCCGATCGCGCCGCCGAGGATACCGACCAGGACACCGGTCCACGGGCCCCACTGGAATCCGGCCCAGGCACCGAACCAGGTGCCGAGGATCATCATGCCCTCGAGGCCGATGTTGACGACGCCCGCGCGCTCGGCCCAGAGGCCGCCGAGACCGGCGAGGCCGATCGGCACGGCGAGCTGGAGCGCGGTGGACATCTGGCTGACGTTGGTGATGCCGTCGGCGCCGGTGATGATGCGGACGATCGAGATCAGCGCCAGGGCTCCGGCGATGACCAGGAGCAGCACCGGCCAGGACATCCGGCGGCCGGTCGGCGCCGCGGGCTGCAGCGTGGGCTGGTTGACGTCGGTCGCGGTGGTCATCGGCCAGCCACCTCCTTCGTGGTGTTGTGGGCGCCGAGGACGTGACCGGCGGCCAGTTCGGCGCCGACCCGGCGCTGCTGGCGGCGCAGACCCCATTCGCGGACGGCCTCGTAGGAGACGACGACCGACAGCACGATCAGGCCCTGCATGATGACCGCGATCTCCTTGTCGTAGCCGTGGAAGTCCAGCTCGGGCGAGGCCTTGTCGAGCCACGCCCACAGCAGGGCGGCGAAGGCGATACCGACGGGGCTGTTACGGCCGAGCAGGGCGATGCCGATGCCGAGGAAGCCGATGCCGGTGGGGAAGTTGAGGCTGTAGGTGTGGGTGTCGCCGAGCAGGATCGGCAGGCCCGCGAGTCCGGCGATGGCGCCGGAGATGAGCATCGCGGTGAGGACCATGCGCTTGGGGTCCACGCCGCTGGCCGAGGCGGCGGTCTCCGAGGCGCCGGAGGCGCGCAGGTCGAAGCCGAAGCGGGTGCGGTTGAGGACGACCCAGTAGCCGATGCCGAGAAGTACGGCGAGGACGACCAGGCCGTAGATCTCGCCGGCGGCGCCCATGTCGATGCCGGGCACCCAGCCCGACTCGTGCATCTCGCCGGTGGTGTTGTTGTTGCCGACCTTGACGCCGAAGACGGTCGGCAGCCACAGGTAGCCGATGACGGAGGTCGCGATCGCGTTGAGCATGATGGTCGCGACGACCTCGCTGACGCCCCGGGTGACCTTGAGGACACCGGCGATGCCGGCCCAGAAGGCGCCGGTGAACACGGCGGTGAGGAGCAGCAGCGGGATCTGGATCGCGGCCGGCAGGTTCATGTGGGCGCCGACGATCGCGGCCAGCATGGCGCCGAGCTGGTACTGGCCGTCGACGCCGATGTTGAACAGGTTCATCCGGAAGCCGATGGCGACCGCGAGCGCCGCGATGTAGTACATCGAGGCCTGGTTGATGATCAGGACCTGGATGTCGGAGAAACCGGCCTGCTCGAACATCACGGCGAACGGCTCGACCGGGTTCTTGCCCGAGGCGATCAGCACGATCGCGCTCAGCACGAAGGCCACGGCGAGCGCGATGACCGGTCCGGCCACGGCGAGGAGCACACGCTCCTTGTCGAACTTCTTCATCAGCGGGCCTCGTCTTTGCCGGACTCGGGGGTCTCTTCGTGTTCGAGGTGTCCGGTCGCGGCACCGGTCATGGCCGAACCGAGCTCCTCGGGAGTGATCGTGGCCGGGTCGGCGTCGGCGACCAGCCTGCCGTTGTAGATCACCCGGAGTGTGTCGGACAGGCCGATCAGCTCGTCCAGGTCGGCGGAGATCAACAGCACGGCCAGGCCCTCGCGGCGGGCCTCACGGATGTGGTCCCAAATCGCGGCCTGCGCGCCGACGTCCACACCGCGGGTGGGGTGCGCGGCGATCAGGAAGCGCGGCTTGTGGCTCATCTCGCGGCCGACGATCAGCTTCTGCTGGTTGCCGCCGGACAGGGAGGCGGCGGTGACGTCGATGCCGGGGGTGCGGACGTCGTACGCCTCGACGATGCGGCGGGTGTCCGCCTGCGCGGCCTTCGGGTCGAGCCAGACGCCCTTGGCGTTGGGCTTCTCGGTGACGTGGCCGAGTATGCGGTTCTCCCAGAGGGGGGCCTCCAGGAGCAGGCCGTGGCGGTGGCGGTCCTCGGGGATGTAGCCGACGCCCTGCTCGCGGCGCTTGCGGGTGGCCCAGCCGGTGATCTCCTCGTCGCCGAGCCGGATGGTGCCGGAGTCGGCGTGCTTGAGACCGATCAGCGCGTCGACCAGCTCGGTCTGGCCGTTGCCCTCGACACCGGCGATGCCCAGGACCTCGCCGGCGTGGATGGTGAAGGTGATGTCGTCCAGGAGGGCCTTGCCGCCGGCCGCCTCCAGGCGCAGCTTCTCGACCGTGATGACGGGACGGTCGGTGACCGTCGACTCCGCGGTCTCCGGCGTGGGCAGTTCACTGCCCACCATCATCTCGGCGAGCTGGCGCGGGGTGGTCTCGGCGGGGACGGCCGTACCGACCGTCGTACCGCGCCGGATGACGGTGATCTCGTCCGCGACGGACAGCACCTCGCCCAGCTTGTGGGAGATGAAGATGACCGACAGGCCCTCCGCCTTGAGCTCGCGCAGGTTGTCGAAGAGCGCGTCCACCTCCTGCGGCACCAGGACGGCCGTCGGCTCGTCCAGGATCAGCGTGGTGGCACCCCGGTACAGAACCTTGAGGATCTCCACCCGCTGGCGGGCGGCGACGCCGAGCTCCTCGACCAGAACGTCGGGGCGCACCCCGAGGCCGTACCGCTCGGAGATCTCCTTGATCTTGCGGCGGGCCTTGGCGCCGATGCCGTACAGCTTCTCGCTGCCCAGCACCACGTTCTCGAGCACGGTGAGGTTGTCGGCCAGCATGAAGTGCTGGTGCACCATGCCGATGCCGCGGGCGATGGCGTCGGCGGGGCTGTGCAGGCTGACCTGCTCGCCGTCGATCGTGATCGTGCCCTCGTCCGGCTTCTGCATGCCGTAGAGGATCTTCATCAGCGTCGACTTGCCGGCACCGTTCTCGCCGACGAGGGCGTGGACGGTGCCCTTGCGGACGCTGAGGTGGATGTCGTGGTTGGCCACGACGCCCGGGAAACGCTTGGTGATCCCGGCGAGTTCGACGGCGGTCGCCTGACCGTTGACCGCCGCTCCGGCCGGAGGGCTGCTGGACGCGTTGATGGCGCACTCTCCTGGGGACGGGGGTCGTCTACGCGCGTAGCGCCCCTACGGCATACAAAGGGGGTGACGCGCCGAGACAACGGGGTACAGGGAGACAGCCTCCCCATACCCCGTTGAGCGCACGTAACCCCGCGGTTACTGACTGCTCGAAGTCGTACCCTGTCAGCTGCTCTTGACCTTGATCTCGCCGCTGATGATCTTCTCCTTGGCCGTCTCGATGGCTTCCTGGAGCTCGGCGTCGTCGGCGAACTCCGGGTTGGAGTCCGCGAGCCCGACCTCGCCGGTCTTCAGATCGCCCTTGACGATACCGGTCACGGGCTTGCCGTCCTCGACCGACTTCGCCAGGCCGAACACAGCCTTGGCGACGTCCTTCGTCGCCGAGGTCAGGATGTAGTCCTTGTACTTGGCGAGGGCTTCCTGCTTGTACTGGTCGGAGTCGACACCGATCGCCCACACCTTGTTGGCGGCGGCGGCCTCGATCACACCCTGACCGGACAGACCGGCCGCCGCGTACACGACGTCGGCCTTCTTCTCGATCTGCCCCTCGGCGGCGGTCTTGCCCTTGTCGGGGCTGGAGAAGCCACCCTCCTCGGCAGTCTGCGTCAGGTACTGCGAGACAACCTTGACCTTGCCACCACTCGTGTCCTCGACGCCCTGCTTGTAGCCGGCCTCGAACTTGTGGATCAGCGGGATGTCCACACCACCGACGAAGCCGACGACGTTCGACTTGGTGCTCTTGGCAGCGGCGACCCCCGCGAGATACGAGGCCTGCTCCTCGGAGAAGACCAGGTCCGCCACGTTGTCCGCCTGGACCTGGGAGTCGTCGACAATGCCGAAGGTGGTGTCGGGGTACTTCTCCGCGACCTCCTTGACGGCCGGCGCGTACGCGTAGCCGACACCGATCACCGGGTTGTAGCCCTGCTTCGCCAGCGACGACAGACGCTGCGCCTTGTCGGCGTCCGTCTCCCCCTCGGTGGGCTCGATGTCGGCCGTCTCGTAGTCGAACTCCTTCTTCGCCTGCTCCAGGCCCGCGTAAGCGGCGTCGTTGAAGGACTGGTCGCCCTTTCCGCCGACGTCGTAGGCGATGGCGAGGCCCTTGTCGTCCGACCCGGAGGACGAACCCTCGGTCGAGGTGCCGCCGCAGGCGGACAGAGCGAGGGCGAGGGATGCGGTCGCTGCGCCTGCGACCGCGATGCGGGAAACCCGGCGCATGTGTGGTGCTCCTGTCGTACAAGCGCCGGACGGTTCGGCTTCGGCGCTGGCTTCGCCGCAGATTAACGCGCGTAGACCTGCCTGAAAACCCCTTCTGTCCACCTTGTTATGCGCCCGTGGCCAATACCACTCAGACCCCAGGTCACGGCCTTGCCGCCTGCAAACGGAACATGGCAGCCGGTGACGACGGGCCGCACTCGCCCACGGCGGAAGGGGACGTGCTGGGGGTGCCCGCCCGCAGCGGCTGCCGTGAACGCCGGCCCACCCCACCAAGAAACCCGTCGGCAGACCGAGGACGGGCACCCCCCGGCGCGGCCCCGACCCACCCACCGTCAGTAGGCGCGACACCAGCCCCCCACACAGCGGCACAGGCCGCCGCAGGCATACCAGGAAGCGGGCGGACGCTCCTGCGCCCACCCGCTTCTCATCGATCCGACCGCGTCTGCTACTCGGTCTTGACCTTGATGGAGCCGCCGATGATGCCTTCCTTGGCCTCGTTCACGGCGTCCTGGAGACCGGCGATCTTCGCGAACTCCGGGTTGCTCTCGGACAGTCCGACGCCGTTCACCTTCAGGTCGAACGTCTGGGTGCCGGTCAGCGGCTTGTCGTTCTCGACGGACTCGGCCAGCGTGTACACCGCACCGCCGACGTCCTTGAGCGCGGAGGTGAGGATGAAGTCCTTGTACGCCGACAGCGCTTCCTGCTGGTACTGGTCCGAGTCGACGCCGATCGCCCACACCTTGGCCTTGGCCGCGGCCTCGATGACACCCTGCCCGGACAGACCCGCCGCCTGGTAGACGACGTCGGCCTTCTTCTCGATCTGACCCTCGGCGGCGGCCTTGCCCTTGTCGGGGCTGGAGAAGCCACCCTCCTCGGCAGTCTGCGTCAGGTACTGCGAGACGACCTTGACGTCCGGGTTGGTCTCCTCGACGCCCTGCTTGTAGCCGGCCTCGAACTTGTGGATCAGCGGAATGTCCACACCGCCGACGAAGCCCACGGTGTTGGTCTTGGTGGCCTTGGCAGCAGCGACACCGGCGAGGTAGGACGCCTGCTCCTCGGCGAACACGAGGGAGGCCACATTGTCGCCCTCGACGACCGAGTCGACGATGCCGAACGTGGTGTCCGGGTACTTCTCGGCCACGGCCTGCATGGCGGGCCCGTAGGCGAAGCCGACGCCGATGACAGGGTTGTAGCCCTGCTTGGCGAGGGAGGCCAGGCGCTGCTCCTTGTCGGCGTCGGTCTCACCCTCGGTGGGCTCGATGTCGGCGGTCTTGTAGCCGAACTCCTTCGCGGCCTTCTGCAGACCGGCGTACGCGGCGTCGTTGAAGGACTGGTCGCCCTTGCCGCCGATGTCGTACGCGATGGCGAGGCCCAGGTTCTCCTTGGACTCGTCGCCGCTGTCACCACTGGTGCCACCGCAGGCCGTGGCAGCGAGTGCGAGCGACGCGACCCCCACCGCGACGCGGGTCAGTTTGGATATCCGACGCATCTGAAGTTCCCCATTCTCCAAAGCCCCGCAGTGGGTGCTCGGTTCGGCGCACATTAACGCGCGTAGACACTCCTGGGAACGGGCTTCTGCGTGGCCGTTATCCATTCGTGCCGGTGGCCGGTTACTTCCTTGTGAACCATCGGCTCGAATGGTGTGCACCTGGGGCGATCCCGGCGCGGTGAAGGGCATCTCTGATCACTACGCGCACCAGGCTGCCCCCACTCCTGGCAGGCCGCAACCGGAGGAGAACGACGTCGAACGACCGTCCTGGGCCGACCCTCCTGCCGTTCTGCCGGCCTACCGCCCGCCGTGGACCAGCGCCGCCGCGGTGAAGAGCTCCACGCCGACGGTGATGGCGGACTCGTCGACATCGAAGTCGCCCTGGTGCAGATCGCGCACCGTGCGCTCGCCGGGGGTGCGCACGCCGAGCCGGGCCATGGCGCCGGGCACCTGCTCCAGGTACCAGGAGAAGTCCTCGCCGCCGAGGCTCTGGTCGGTCCCCTCGACGGAGTCGGCCCCGCGCCGCGCGGTCATGGCCTCGCGCAGCAGCTCGGTCGTCTCGGCCTCGTTGACCACGGGCGGAACGCCGCGCACGTAGTTGATCTCCGACTTGGCGCGGTGCAGATTGGCCACCTCGTCGATCGCCGCGTGCACGATGTCGGGGGCCTGCCGCCAGGCGTCGAGGTCCAGGCAGCGCACGGTTCCGGAGAGCTCGGCGTGCTGCGGGATGACGTTCGGGGCGTGCCCCGACTCGATCCGCCCCCAGGTCACGGCGAGCCCGCTGCGGGTGTCGACACGCCGGGCGACCAGGGCGGGCACGTCGGTCACCACCCGGGCGACGGCGGTGACGAGGTCGGTCGTCAGATGGGGCCGGGCGGTGTGCCCGCCGGGCCCGTCCAGGGCGATTTCCAGCCGGTCGCAGGCGGAGGTGATGGGGCCCTGCCGCAGTCCGATCAGCCCGGCGTCGACCCGGGGGTCGCAGTGCACGGCGATCATCCGCTCCACCCCCTCGAGCACCCCGCAGTCGATGGCGTCGGCGGCACCTCCGGGCAGCACCTCCTCGGCCGGCTGGAAGACCAGCCGCACGGGCCGCGGCAGCAGTCCCTGCTTGTGCAGCTCGGCCAGGACGAGGCCGGCGCCGAGGACCACGGTCGTGTGGACGTCGTGCCCGCAGGCGTGTGCCCGGTCGGGCACGGTGGACCGGTAGGGGCACTCGGTCTTGGCGTCCGGGATGGGCAGGGCATCGATGTCGGCCCGGAAGCCGAGCATGGGGGGACCGCCGCGCCACTGACCGCCGTCGGCTCCGACGTCACATACGAGCCCGGTCCCGACAGGCAGCACCCGCGGCTTCAGGCCCGCCTTCTCCAGGCGTGCCTTGATCGCGGCGGTCGTACGGAACTCCTGGTTGCCGAGTTCCGGGTGCATGTGCAGGTCACGCCGGAAGGCGACCAGTTCGGCACGCAGCGCCTCGGGCAGCGTGCCGGGAAGCGCGGCCCCGGGGAGGTCGGCGTCGGACTCCAGTGACATCTGTTGCTTCACCCTCTGAAGGGTAGGACGCCCGGACGGCCGACTGACCCGAGATCAACAAAAGTTCAACCCGTTAGGGGAAGAAAATCTGGCCGTCGGACGCATAGGCATCAACTTGGGTGGGTAAACTCGCCGGTTTTTACCGGTTGAGCCGATCACGGGCACCGCATTCCTCCACGCATACCACGCCCAGCCCCACCCGCGCGCTCTCGTTCATCTGTCGGACGCCCACGGCACGCGCTCCGCCGGTAGCCTGCGCGACCGTGACCGATCTGGACGCGGCCTTCCTGGAGGCCACCCGCAGCTCTTACGACGCGATGGCCGACGACTACGCGGCCCACTTCCCCGACGGCCCCGGCCTGCCCCTGGACCGGGCCGTGATCGGCGCCTTCGCCGATCTGACCCGCACGCACGCCCCCGCCCCCGTGGCCGACCTGGGTTCGGGCCCGGGCGGGGTCACGGCGATGCTGGACGGCCTCGGTGTCCCGGTGTTCGGTGTGGACGTCTCCCCGCGGATGGTGGAGCTGGCCCGCCGGGCGCACCCCGGTCTGCGCTTCCACGTGGGTTCGATGACGAGCCTGGACCTGCCGGACGGGACACTGGCCGGCGTGCTGGCGCTGTACTCGATCATCCACGTCCCGGACGAGCACCTGCCTGCGGCGTTCGCCGAGTTCCACCGCGTTCTGCTCCCCGGCGGACACGTCCTGGTGGGCTTTCAGTACGGCGACACGGAGGACCGTCTCCACCTCACGGAACGCTTCGGCCACGAGATCGCCCTCGACTACCACTGGCGTACGCCCGAAAAGGTGGCCGATCTCCTGACGAAGGCCGGCCTCGACGTCCATGCCCGTGTGGTGCGCGAGCCCCAGGAGGAGGAGAAGCGCCCGCGGGCGTTCCTGCTGGCCCGCAGATCCCTAGTCGTCCGAGCCGGAGCGGCTGCGTGAACTTCCGGAGCGGCTCAGCAGCTCGCCGGCCGTCCGGGTGACGGCGGCCACGACGCGTACCCAGCGCGGGCCGCCCCGTTCCGCCCACACGACGCAGACGCACCCCCCGACGACGAGCGCCAGAACGCCGGACAACACGAGTATCTCCATGCCTCTCCCCCTGCTTGCGAGTGCTGCGGTCCGCGCATCCTCTCATTCGCGGATCGCTACACCGCCCGCACCGCCGACAGCCGGTGCACATCGCGGGCCGTCCCCGTCACCCCGTCCAGGAAGCCCTGGGCGCGCGGTGAGGCGGTCCGGGTGAGCCATTCGGGGTTGATGTCGCAGACGGCGACGCGGACGTCCGTGCCGGCGAGGGCCAGCGGGAGGGTGTGGACGACCGTGGACGGGAAGCTGAGGATCGTGCGACCGACCGGGCCGCGGCGGGCGATGAGTTCCAGGGGGAGGTCGGGGCGGACGATCTCCAGGCCCGTTTCCACCGCGAGCCGGTGGAGTTTGTCGGTGCTCTCGCGGCGGTGGGCGAAGTAGCGGCGGGCCCCGTGCGCCTTGGCGAGGGACCGTACGGCGTCGATGTACCGCTCGCCGTCCACGACGCCCGTCTCGACCAGCGAGGTGCCGACCATGTCGGCGCTCTTGGTGATGCGGGGCGGGCCGAAGCGGGTGCGGGTCCAGGAGAAGTCGTTCGCGGTGACGGTGACGCCGCCCGGCGCCTCGTCGATCGGCATCGAGGAGAAGATCTCGACCCGGCGGCGCTCGCCGGGCGTCAGGCGGCGCCGGGCGGAGGACGACACCGGGGCGAAGAGCAGATCGCGCGGGCCGGGACGGCTGCCCCGCCGGTGCCAGCGCTCCAGGCGTTCACCGCGGGCGAGTTGGGTGACGAACTCCATCGTCGCCGTCCCGTCGTCCACGACGACCAGGTCACTGGCCCGCGTGATCGTCAGCAGAAGTTGTACGTACCGCGAGAACGGATCGCCCATGACGATCCGTTCCGCACGGCGCAGCGGCCCCACGAGCCCGCCGATCGTCTGGAAGGGTGCCGACGCGCCGCCGCGCGCCTCCTCCCAGCGGACCTCGTAGCCCTCCTCGCGCGCCAGTTCCGCCATCCGGCGCAGCTGGCCGCGGGTCATCGGGTCGACGGGCGAGAGGACCACGAGCGTGAGCCCCGCGCCGGGTGCGTGGACATGCGCCCACTCCAGCACGTTCAGGAGCTGTACCGGACTCTCGACGAAGGCGAGAGTGTGAGGGCCGGCATTCCCGGCGCGGGGGCTCATCGGCGTACGACCGTCCCGTCGTAGGGCGTTGTGGGGTTGTGAGGGGCTGACGGTGACGTCAGACCTGGAGCGGCTCGCCCGCCGCTGCGGCGATCTCCGCCTCGGCGACGACGCCCTGGACGCGGCGCAGCTTCTTCATCGGGCCCAGCTCGGACTCGTAGACCTTCTTGACGCCGTCACCGAGGGAGGCCTCGATGGTGCGGATGTCGCGCACGAGGCGCGTGAGGCCCTGCGGCTCGACCGAGGCGGCCTGGTCCGAGCCCCACATGGCGCGGTCCAGGGTGATGTGACGCTCGACGAAGGTCGCCCCGAGCGCGACCGCGGCGAGGGTGGTCTGCAGGCCGGTCTCGTGGCCGGAGTAGCCGATCGGGACGTTCGGGAACTCCTTCTCCAGCGTGTTGATCACGCGGAGGTTCAGCTCCTCGGCCTTCGCCGGGTAGGTGGAGGTGGCGTGGCACATGAGGATGTTGTCCGAGCCCAGGACCTCGACCGCGTGGCGGATCTGCTTCGGCGTCGACATGCCGGTGGAGAGGATGATCGAGCGGCCGGTGGCGCGCAGCGCCTTCAGCAGCTCGTCGTCCGTCAGGGACGCGGACGCGACCTTGTGGGCCGGGACGTCGAACTTCTCCAGGAAGGCGACGGCCTCGGTGTCCCACGGGGAGGCGAACCAGTCGATCCCCTTCTCCTTGCAGTACTCGTCGATCTGGCGGTACTCGGCCTCACCGAACTCCACGCGGTGGCGGTAGTCGATGTAGGTCATCCGGCCCCAGGGGGTGTCGCGCTCGATGTCCCACTGGTCGCGCGGGGTGCAGATCTCCGGGGTGCGCTTCTGGAACTTGACCGCGTCGCAGCCCGCCTCGGCGGCCACGTCGATGAGCTTGAAGGCGTTCTCCAGCTCGCCGTTGTGGTTGATGCCGATCTCGCCGCAGATGTAGACGGGCTTGCCGGGGCCGACCTCGCGGGAACCGAACGTACGCAGGCGGGAGTTGGTGCTCATGGCAGGAACTTTCCTTACTTGGTGGAGGGGTCGAGAGAGTCGAGAGAGGGTCCGAGGATCCAGCCGGCGATCTCTCGGATCGCGCCGACGCCACCGGGGACGGTGGTGACCGCGCGTGCGGCGCCGCGTACCACGTCGTGGGCGCTCGCGACCGCTACCGGCCAGCCGACGAGGGCGAAGCACGGCAGGTCGTTGACGTCGTTGCCGACGTAGAGCACGCGCTCCGGCGCGATGCCCTGCTCCTCGCACCACTGCTTCAGCGCGAGATCTTTCCGGTCGATGCCGTGCAGCACCGGAATCTTGAGCTTCCGGGCCCGGGCGGCGACGACCGGGTTCTGCTCCGTGGACAGGATCAGCATGGTCAGGCCGCTGCGTCGCAGGGCCGCGATGCCGAGGCCGTCTCCGCGGTGCACGGAGACGAACTCCCGTCCATCGGCATCGATCAGCACCCGGTCGTCTGTCTGGGTGCCGTCGAAGTCGAGTACGACCGCGTCGATGTCGGCGGCGGTCGGAAGGGCGCCGGGGCGGTCCGCGTCGAACAGCGGCGCGAGGGCCCGGGCGCGGGCGAGGTCGTGCGGGTCGTCGATCTCCAGCACGCGCGCGGGGTCGGTGCGCACCAGCTCGGTGCGGCCGAAGAAGCGGTGCTGGTGCTCGCGGAAGCCGGCCGCGTTCATCGCGTAGGCGGCGCCGGTCTCCAGCAGGTCCTGGGGGCGGTCCTGGCGGCGCGGGCGGAAGGACTTGTCGTGGTTGACGCCGTAGCCGCCGCCCGTGCTGAGCGAGTCGGCGGCGGTGACGACGCTGTCGGCCGCGGCCTCGGCGTCGGCGTCGCGCCAGATGAAGCCGTGGAAGGGGGCGACGGTGACGGCCGTGTCGGCGCCGTTCTCGACGACCGCGCCGGCCACGCCGTCGATGTCCTCGCGGATGAGGAACGGGCTGGTGCACTGGACGAGCAGGACGGCGTCGACCGGGGAGCCGTGCAGCGCCTCGTGGGCGTCCATGGCGTGCAGCACGGCGGCTTCGGAGGTGGCGGTGTCACCGGCGATGGCGGCGGGGCGCAGCACGACCTCGGCGCCGGCCGAGCGGGCGGCGGCGGCGATGGCCTGGTCGTCGGTGGAGACGACGACGTCGGTCACCAGGCGGCTGGCGATGCACTCGCGCACCGCGCGGGCCACCAGCGGAACGCCGCCGACCGGGGCGAGGTTCTTCGCGGGCACGCCCTTGGAGCCGCCGCGCGCGGGAATCACCGCGAGCACCCGGCGCACCGCAGCGCCTTGGCCCGCTTCCGGGTTGGACATTGGCTCTACTCCTTGACGTGCGTGAGGTGAGGTCCCGTGGCTCACAGCTCCCCCATCCGCCGGATGACGGGTGCGACCCGCTGGACGCCGTGCCGGTAGGCGCCGCGGGCGGCGCGGCGGACTATCTGGCGGACCGGGCCGGGCTCCTTGTCGTGGGCGGGGGCACCGGGCAGCGGGGTGCCGTCTGGGCCGAGGTGGTGGCGGGCGAGGATGCCGGGCAGGTAGCCGGGGGCGGTCGCGGGCGTGTAGTACGGCGTCAGGGGCGGCAGTCCGCCGGGCCGGCCGAGCAGCTTGGTGATCCGCTCGCGGGCCGCGTCGAAGGCCGTGTCGTACGAGCCGTCCGCTGCGACGCCCTGCCGGGCCACCCAGTCGGCGTCCGGAGTGGGCCGGTGCCCGGCGTCGAGCTGGTCCCAGGAGGCGAGGCAGCCGGAGCCGACGAAGTGGTGGTTGCCGAGCACCTCACGCACGCCGAGGTCGGTGAGGACGACGGTGGGGATCCGGCGGTGGAGGGACTCCAGCGCGGCCGTCGAGCTGACCGTGACGAGCAGGTCCGTGCGGTCCAGGACCTCGCCCATGTTGCCGTAGACGAGCTTGAAGTTGGGGGGCAGCTCGCCGAGCCGCTGCGCCAGCTTCTGGTACGGCAGTTCCTCGATGTGGGTGGTGTGCTCGCCCGGCTTGGAGCGCAGCTTGAGCAGCACCTCGCGTTCGGGGTGCAGCCGCGCGTGCTGGACCAGGCGGTCCAGCAGGTACGTCCGGTCCTTGCGGCTCTCCGGAACGGACGGCTGGGCGGCGAAGACGACCGTGTAGGGGTCGTGCTCGCCGGTGTACTTCGCGCCGCCCAGGAACGGCAGTGCCACCTCGGTGACCGCGGAGGAGTCGGCGTCGACCCCGTCGTAGACCGCGCGGAAACGCTCGGCGTCCTGGCGGGAGTTGGCGAGGACGAGGTCCGCGCCGTGCCGCAGCAGGAGGCCGTCGGCGAGCTTCTCGTAGACGACGCCGACATAGCCGGTGACGACGACGGGCCGCGTCTCGCGGTCCTGCCAGACACGCCCGAGGCCGTGCAGCATCGCCTGGACGCCGCCGCCGACCAGGGAGAGGACCAGGACGTCGTACGACTCCTGCGCCATGATCCGCAGGAACTCGACGGCCGTGACCTCCCTGAGGGAGTCGGCGCGGACGCCCACTTCGGCCAGTTGGCGGGGGGTGGGGGTCGCCCGGCCGCGCAGCAGAAATCCGTCCAGGGCAGGGGCAACTTGCGCCTCGCCTTGCGGTCCGGCTTCCATGGACGGGCCCGGAGCGATACGGCTCGCGGTCAGGGCACCCCATTTCCATCGGGTGTCGGAGTCCGCGAGTACTGCGATCCGCGTGGGCTTCGTTGTACTTGGTGGCACGTCCAAGACGCTAGGAAGCAATTTCTAGTTGCTGGCCAACCTCGCCTCAACGAAAAGTTAACAGCAACCCACCGAGAGCCGAACTGCCCCGCCGAACTCCAGGAAGTACACGGGATGCACCGTTCCGACACATTGAGTTCACCCTCAGTACCCTCACCGGAAAGTTCCACAGCGGGGCCGCCTCCTAGGCTTTCGCAGGTGCCAAAGCTTTCCGTGATCGTGCCGTTCTACAACGTGCAGCAATACGCCCCCGACAACCTGAGAAGCCTTCGCGCCAACGCCAGGCCGGACTTCGAGTTCATCCTGGTCGATGACAAATCGAAGGACGAAACGCCGGCCATTCTCGAACGCGCGGCCGACGAACTCTCCGCGGTCGCTCAGGTGCGCTATATCCGCAGAGAGGAAAACGGAGGGCTGGCCACCGCTCGCAATACCGGCCTCGATGCCGCGACCGGCGAGTACATCACCTTCCTGGACGGTGACGACTGGCTGGCCCCGGGCTACTACACCGAGCTGGTGGCGGCCATCGAGGAGCTGGGCTGCGACTTCGTGCGCACCGACCATGTGCAGGCCACCGCCCGCGCCCGCAGCGTGACCCGTGCGCCCGTCGGGCGGCGGTACGAGGTGATGAACCCCCGCGACCACATCCTGCCCGCCCACCGCACGACCTCCGTGGACTACGCCTACGCCTGGGCGGGTGCCTTCCACCGCCGACTGCTGGACAAGGGCGTCTTGCACTTCACCGACGGGCTGCGCACGGCCGAGGACCGGCCGTGGATCTGGAAGCTGCACCGCGAGGCGGAGTCCTTCGCCGTGCTGAACCTGCTCGGCGTGTTCTACCGGCGCGGCGTCGCCGGTTCCCTCACGCAGATCGGTGACGTCCGCCAGCTCGACTTCATCCGCGCCTTCGACCAGGTCGTCGAGGAGACGGCGGCGGACCGTGACGCCGACGTGCTGCTGCCCAAGGCGGTGCGCACCTACTGCGCGATCATCGCCCACCACCTGTCGGAGATCGACAAGTTCGAACCGGCCGTGGCCAAGCAGCTGCGGATCATGAGCGCGGCGGCGATAAAGCGCATGCCGCAGGACGCGCTCGGCGACGTACTCGACACCATGGACCTGCGCCGCGCCTCCAAGCTGCGGCGGCTGCGGCGCCGGGTCACCACAGCGAAGGCGGCTGCCTGATGTCCCGTACCACCCAGATCTTCTGCGTCTCGACGCTGTACGGCGCCGCGACCCTGGCCGCCGCCATCGACTCGGACTGCTTCGCCGAGGCGGACCGCCGGGTGCTGCTGGTGTTCAACAACTCGGCGACGCCGGAGACCACCCCGGCCGTCGACGAGATGCCGGGCTTCGACACGCTGCGCGACCACTTCGACGACGTCCTGTCGTACAACGAGGCGATCCGTCCCTTCCACCCCGGTGCCTGGGCGCCGCGCCCCGACGACCTGCCGCTGTTCGAGCGCCATCTGCGGCTGCTGTGGGGGCTGGGCGACGACCGGGTGGAGCTGGTCGTGGAGTCCATCCAGGTCAACCCGGCGCTCGGGCTGGCCCAGATCTTCACCGGCGCCCCCCTCATCGTCTACGCCGACGGGCTGATGAGCTACGGCCCCACCCGCAACAAGATCGACCCGCTGGTCGGCACCCGGGTGCGGCGACTGCTGCACCTGGACCTGGTGCCGGGGCTCACGCCGCTGCTGCTCACCGAGTTCGACGTGCCGGCGCAGATGGTGCCGACGGACGCCTTCCTGAAGGTGATGAGCGGCCTCACGGACACCGCCGGGGAGCTGCCCCTGCTGCCGGACAGCGCGGCGCTGCTGCTCGGCCAGTACCTGTCCGCGCTGAACATCCTCTCCCCCGCCGAGGAGGAGGACCTGCACGTGCGGATGATGCGGGGGGCGGTGGCCCGCGGGCACCGCTCCATCGTGTTCAAGCCGCACCCCACCGCGCCGGCCCGCTACAGCCGCGCCCTGGAGAACGAGGCCGAGAAGCTCGGCGTCGACCTCACCGTGCTGGACACGCCGGTGCTCGCGGAGGTGCTGTTCGCCAAGGCGCGGCCCGCGCTGGTCGTCGGCTGCTTCTCGACCGCGCTGTTCACCGCGTCCGCGTTCTACGACCTGTCGGTCGTCCGCATCGGCACCGCGCCGCTGCTGGAGCGGCTCACCCCCTACCAGAACAGCAACCGCCTCCCGGTCACCCTGGCCGACGCGCTGCTGCCGGACCTGGAGAACGGCAAGGGCGAGGAGACGCTCGCGGACGAGCTGCTGACCGGCCTGGTCGAGGCGGTCGGCTTCACCATGCAGCCGCAGATCAAGGCGGACCTGAGGCCCGCAGCGGAACGCTTCCTCTCCCAGCACCTCGGGCCGCGCACCCAGCGCTACTTCAAGCGCAAGCGGCTGACCTCGCTCGGTCTGCCCGGCGGCATCCCGGAGCGCCTGTCGTTCCTGCCGCGCAACTCCACGGCACGCCGGGTGGTGCGCCGGGCGCGGGCACTGAAGAAGGCCGTGAAGCGCTGAGCCAACGAGCGGCCACGTTCCTGCGAAGGCCATAGAAAGACAGGCCAGATATCGAGTTAGTCCGTTGATTCAATGGTGAAGAGGTGCCCTGATCCCTAGGATCAGGGCACCGCCTCTCCGAATCCATGAGGCACTCATGACGAAGCCCGGCCGGCTCCACTCCCTCTTCGACAGCGTGACGCTGCCGAAGGACATGCCCCGTCAGAGGGCGGGAGACATCCGAGACGGCACGTGACGGCTTCAGCCGCGTCCGACCCGCCGAGCAACCGCCGTCGCCTCTACTGTGCGCCGCGGAGCCTCGTGCTCCGGGATGAAGAGGTACAGAGCCTGATCCGGTTCGCCGGGCGGCACCAACGCGCAGAAGCCGACGGACAGGCTGCCGAGCACGGGGGACTCGACGTGATAGCTGCCGGAGAGTCTGTCGGTCACATCCTGCTCGTCCCACAGCGCCTCGAACGCGGCACTGGACCGGGAGAGATCGCCTATCAGTGCCGCCAGGGAACCGTCCCACGGCCGACGGCCGACCTCCAGGTGCAGCCGGGCGACAGTGTCGCGGGCGACCGGTTCCCAGTCACGGAAGAGCTTCCGTGCCGACTGGTCGAGGAACAGCAGGCGGGCGAGGTTCCGCTCCGCCACGGGCAGGGAGTCGAAGTCGAGGAACAGCATCGAGGCGGGCCTGTTCCAGGCGAGCAGCTGCGTCCGCTGCCCCACCACGTATCCCGGCGTGTCGTCCAGGCCGTCCAACAGCCGTAGCACACCTGTCGAGACCCGTTCGTCAGCCGCTGTCCGCCGCCGGCGGGGTTGAGGGTGGGTCAGGTTGTACAGATGCTCCCGCTCCGTGCCGCTCAGCCGTAAGACCCGTGCCAGGGCGTCCACGACGGAGTCGGAGACCCCGTGTCTGATCCGGCCCTGCTCCAGGCGGACGTAGTAGTCGGGCCCGAGGCCCGCCAGCCGCGCCAGCTCCTCGCGCCGGAGACCCGGAACGCGGCGGACGGTGCCGTAGCTCTCCAGGCCCACGTCCTCGGGACTGAGCCGGGCCCGCCGGGACCCAAGGAACGCACGCAGCTCAGACCGCCACACCGGATCACCCCGTCACACCAGAGCGGGCGTTGATCATTGCGGTGTGCCATGAATTCTCCGCGGACACCCGCCGACCGGTAGACCAACAGAGCCTGGCGGCAAGGCATTTCGAGGCGGGTGCACCACTCGAGGCGGGTGCACCACTCCATCACTCGATACACACAGACGTCCGAATAGCACTCTCGCGCCCTTCACAAAAGAGGCGCGTCCGAACCCTGCCTGGAGACGCCCGGCCTACCCACATTGGCCTGGACCGAAGTTGTCGTCCCGACAGGGAAAGGGAACTCATGTCACGACGTCGTCCTCGTGCGGTGCTGACCGCCGTAGGCTGCCTGCTCGCCCTGCTGGCCCTGCCCCCCGCGCACGCGCGGGAGACACCCGCACCTCCCGCCGACCCCGCAGAGATGACCGCGCTGGCCGACCGCCTCGGCGACGATCGCACCGGGGGAGTCCACTACGAGAACGGCCGCCTGGTCGTCGCGGTGACCGACGAGGCGGCCGCGGAGACCGTCCGGAATGCCGGCGGGACGGCGGAGCTGGTCGCGCGCAGCATGAAGGATCTCAAGGCGATCCATGCCGAGTTGGACCAGCTGGGCTGGATCGGCAACACGTCGTGGGGCGCCGACCTCAGCGCCAACCAGATATCCGTCGAGCTCTACGACGATGTCCCGGCCGCCGACCGGGCCCGCATCGAAGCGGTCGCCGCGGCGCACCCCGGTGCCGTGCGCATCGAACGGCTCTCCGGCACCCTGCGGGAGGCCGCGACCCCGCTGCACGGCGGCATGACGATCAACAACGGTTCGTTCAACTGCAGCGCCGGATTCAACGTGCAGGGCAACACCGGGAACAAGTACCTGCTCACTGCAGGGCACTGCGTCAGAGGCGGCTACTACGACTGGTACCACGGCGAGGGAAGCACCTACGTCGGCAGGGTGATCGACTGGAACGACAGGCCCGGCGACTGGGCGGTCATCGACTACCGCAACGCCGACGTCACCCCGTACGGGACGATCCGGTTCAGGGACGGCACGATCTCGCAGATCGAAGGCTCCCGTTACGCCCGCCTGGGGGAGACCGTCAGACGTACCGGCGCGACCAGCGAGGACATGTCGGGCACGGTGCTGGATCCGGACAGGACGGTCAACTACATCGACGGCACCGTGCGCGAGCACATGATCGAGACAACGCTCTGCATGCGGAGGGGTGACAGCGGAGGCCCGCTCTTCATCGGCACCACCGCACTCGGCATCGCGTCCGGCGCCCTCGAGTTGGACGAGCCCTGCAGCGACTCGGTCGTCGGCCGGAGCTTCTACTACCCGGTCCAGAGGCTGCTCGACGCAAAGAGCATGTCCGTCTTCTGATGGGCCGACGGGACCCGCACCGAGGCGTTCGGTGCGGGTCCCGGTCCTCGGCCCTGCCGCTCGTGCCTCAGCCGTGGGCTACGCCCCGCGCACTTCGGCACGCGGGGTAAACGGCAGGAAGAATTGACGGAGGTTCCGGCTTACGACGGAACCAATTCGAGTGCAGCCCTGTGACGACGGGTTCACCGGGCCGGCCCACTTCTCACAAGGCTGCGACATACCGCTCGAACAGCTCTACGATCGCGGAATGCGTAACTCCCAGCTTGAAGAAGCGAATGCCCGGATGCTGGCCCACGCACCATCGGTCCGGCCGGTTTCCACCGGCGAGATCATCCGCACGCACCGCAAGAAGTTCCCTTACAAAGGCCTGGTGGAGATCGACTCCCCGCACTGCCCACCTTTTGTCATGTTGTGCGTCAACGACGAGGCGGTCGCCCTCGACACCCTGTGGAACGGGCGGTTCGGCTACGAGCCCGGCAGCCTGTCCACCTGGTCACGCCTGGCCGCGAAGAGCGCGACGATAGCCGACGTCGGGGCACATGTCGGCTACTTCTCGATGATCGCCGCGCTGGCCAACCCCAAGGCGAAGGTCCACGCCTTCGAGCCGGTGGACGAGATACACGCCCGGCTCGCGGTGAACCTGCGGATGAACAACGTCCAGAACGTCAAGCGCTTCCAGGCGGGTGTGTCCGCCGAGGCCGGCTGGGCCGAGATCAGCGTCCGTTTCGCGGGGAACCTGCTCTCGACGGGCTCGACCCTGGAACACGCCGCGGACGACGCCCAGTTGAAGCGCATCCAACTGCTGGCCCTGGACGACGTGTTCGCCGGCACCAAGCTGGATCTGATCAAGATCGATGTGGAGGGCCACGAGATGTCGGTCCTCCGGGGCGCGCGCCAGGTACTCAAGCGCGACCGCCCGACCGTGATGTTGGAGGCCCTGGTGGGCGCCCCGCTGGATCCCCTGCTCGCCGAGTTCGAGCCCCTGGGCTACGACTCCCACTGGGTCGCCGAGGCCGACGGCGAGTTGATCCCGTCGTACGCCCCCCGCCCGCGCGGGACGCGCAACCTTCTGTTCACGCCCCACGCGTAGGCGTTCGGCCCCCGCGACTGCTGAGCCGAGGTGAGCCCCCACCTGTGTGGGGGCTCACCTTCAGGGCACCGTTCCCGCTCAGCCGCCCAGGATGACCCGCAGGTCCGCGGCGTTCGCCTCCGTCACCTTCCACAGCTCCTGCTGCCTGCTGTGCACGTCGGCCACGGTCTTGGCGTGGTCGGCGAGCAGGTCCTTGGAGCGTTCCACCAGGCGGGCGGCGAGGTGGCGGTCGTGGACCGAGATGCCCCACTCGGGGCGCTCGATGTCCCGCAGGAAGTACGCCATCTTCGGGTGCGAGATCAGGCTGATGATGGGCGTGCCGCAGCCGAACGGAATCATGCCCGCGTGGCCGCGCATGCCGATGACCAGCTTGGTCCGTGCGTACAGGTCGCGGATCTCGTCGTTCTCGAAGTCGTACATCGGGATGACGGGCATCGAGACGCCGTGTTCGCGGCGCAGGTCGAAGGCGAGCCGCTCGTCGTCGAGCGAGTGCGCCACGCACTGCACGTCGCCCAGCTCGCCCAGGTCCCGCACCGCCTGCGCCATCTGGGCCAGGAAGTAGCCGTAGTCGTGGCCGAAGCGCAGGCCCGCGCGGTCGTAGGCGGCGTTGATGAGGATGGTGTCGTCACGCGTCGCCGGGTCCTGCCAGCCGGGGACGAGCTGGCGCGTCACCGTGGTCGGGCAGGGCTGGAAGCGCACCTTGTCGTGCAGGTGGGCCGGGAGCATGGCCCGCACCTTCTCGATCGAGCCGTGGTTGCGCAGACCGAAGAAGGCGGACTTCTCGACGAGCAGACGCAGCGACTCCCGGAACCGGTTGGCGCGGTAGGACTGGCCGTCGAAGGCGTTGAAGCCCACGGCGTAGACCGCGATCGGCACGTCGATGCGCTTCATCAGCTCGTCCGGGACGTTCCACTGCCAGGCGCTGTTGCCGTTGGGCATGGTGTCCGGGATGAACAGGCCACCGCCGCCGATGACCAGGCCGCGGCGGGCGTTGACGCGCTCCAGGGCCGCCTCGTCGAACAGGCGGTGGGCATGCACCGAGTGCCAGCGGCGGCCGGTGGTGTCGGGGTCGAAGCCGAGGCGCACGCTCTCCGGGAGCAGCTTGTCGCCCGCGTTGCCCTGCCGGTCCATGTAGAAGGCGACGTGCGCGAGCTGCTCGGCGGGACTGCCGGACTGCTGGGCGGGGACGCCGAGGGTGCGCTGCTGCCAGATGCGGCTGGCCCGGTGCGTGGGGTCGACGGTGAGGCCCTGGAGGGCGTACTTGTGCGAGGCGGCGTCGTCGCCGTGCACCCAGGAGATCAGGGCGAGCCGGGCGAAGGCGGTGGCGGCGCGGTTGGGCGCGGAGGTGGCCAGCAGCAGCTGGGCCTTGGCCTCCTCGTAGCGGGAGACGGCCAGCAGGGCGTGGCCGTAGACCTCGTGCGGCCAGGCCTCGTCCAGGGGGATGTGGACGCGCTCCATGATGTCCACGGCGGACTGGTAGTCACCGGCGCCGATGTGCGCGAGGGCGACGCGGCGGGCTATGTCGACGTCGCCGGTGCGCTCGACGTGCGGGGTGCCGAAGTGCACCAGCAGGTCGTGGTGCAGGGTGCCGCCGCCGGTGAGGTAGGCGGCCTGCAGCTCGGCGTCGCTCAGGTCGAACTCGCGCCAGCGCTCCTGCGCCTGCTCGTAGCCGGCCTCGCCGCCCTGCCAGGGCTTGTGGCGGCCGGTGAAGTGCAGGATGGCCGTGTCGTCGGGGACGGGGAGGTCGCCGGACAGCCGCCGCTTGACGAAGTTGTACTTCGCGTCCAGGCGGACGAAGTCGCCGTCGAGGACGGCGTTGAGGATGCCCTGGTCGTGCTTGTCGAGCTCGTAGGAGCCGCTGCGGCCGACCTGGTCGATCTTCGCGTAGAACTCGTCGCTCAGGTACTCCTTCTGAATGACGAGCAGGCCGCTGTTGAGCTTGTGCTGGCCGTAGAAGAACTGCGGTACGGCGGCGAGTCCCTCGCGCAGCGAGAGGAGTTCGGAGAGCGAACCGAGGACGACCATGTCGGTGTCCAGGGTGATCACGGTGTCGTAGTCGCGGATCTTGAAGACGTCGAGGATGAAGTACGCCTTGCGGACCAGGTAGTTGTCCTGGTCGCCCTTGGCGTAGGAGTCGTAGTGGTCGGCGTCGACGCGACGGAAGCTCACGCGCGGGTGCAGGGCGCGGATGCGGGCCACGGAGGACGGCTTGAGGTCGTCGTGCAGAACGATGAAGTCCTCGCACACGCCCGGGTTGGACAGGGCGAGGGAGCGCAGCAGGACGAGGAAACCGGGCAGGTAGTTCTCGTCCACGAAGCTGGCGAAGGCGATACGGCGCTTGCCGGTGAGGGCGCGGGCATCGGTGGCCGGGGCCGCGGTGCGAGCCTCGGCGGCGGGTATGTGGGTCGCGGTCATCTCAGGGAAATCCTCATGCCGGAGACGCTCTGGGCCCGTTCCATGACCCACGCCTTCTCGCTGGTGTATTCGTGAACGGAGGTGATCGGCATCTTCATCGCTGCGTCGATGCGGTAGGCACCGCTCTCGTAGAAGTCGAAGCCGATCAGGTCGAGGGTCGGGCTGACGTCGAGGAAGTCGAGCAGCCAGAGCATGTTGAAGCCGGAGGTCGGGATGGCGGGCCACGCGTCGGCGCCCAGCTTGCCGATGTTGCGCACGGGCCAGCGCAGCGACTCGTCGCCCAGGTACTTCTGTGCGCCCGGCACCAGGCGGTTGCGCAGGGACCACTTCCAGTCGCCGGAGACGCCGCCGAAGATCAGGCGGGTGTCGACCGGCTGGTCCCAGTTGAAGCCGTGCTTGTGGATGGAGACGTGGATGTCGGTCCGCTTGCCGGTGTGCACCGCGTCGATCTTGTACGAGTTGAAGCGTACGACCAGGTCGTAGGCGTCGATCTCGGCGCCCATCGAGCTCTCGCCGACCTTGCCGGAGTTGGCGATGAGGCAGATGGACTTGCCGGCGATCCTGTTGCGGAACTCGCCGAGGCTGATCCACTGCAGGCCGCCGAACAGCGGGTCGGACAGCGGGCCGCGCATACGGTTGCGGCGCTGCTCGGCGAACAGGGCGATCGCCTCGGTGAGTTCGGGGGTGGGCCGCTGGTGGATGCCGGTACACAGGTCCAGGTAGTGGCTGAGCGCCTCCTGGAACTCCTGCTCGGGGGCCTGAGCGCGGTCCATGGCCAGCAGCGCTCCCACGAGGCGGGCCTGGGCGGCGTCCCAGTCGCCGGCGGAGTGCGCCTCGAGACCCGCGGCCCACACGTCGGTCGCCGGGCCTGCGGCGAAGGAGGCGGCGTCCGGGACGGTCCGCTCGAGCAGGGCGAGCAGCTCGCCGCGCCGCTCCTGCGCGATGCGCAGGCCGGCGACCTTGGCGCGGACGCCGAAGCCGTCCTCCTGAGTGAGGCTCAGGTAGCGGTCGAAGGCCTCGACGGCGGCGGCCGGGCGGCCCATCTCCTCGAGCAGCCGGCCGCGCAGCCGCCAGCCGGCGCGGGAGTTCTTGCGCTGGGTCAGCACGGTGTCGTTGATGAGCAGGGCGAGGTTCAGCTCGTCGTCGTAGCCGCAGTCCAGGGCCTTGTTGCCGACGGCGAGGAGTGCGTCGAGGAGTTCGTTGCTCAGCCCGCCGCCGCTGACGGCCTTGGCGCCGCGCCGGATCAGGCTGCCGGCACCCGGCGCGGCCGGCTGGGGCTGTTCCTGTGCGGCCCACAGGGCGAGCAGCTCGCGCAGCTTCTCGGCCAGCGCTGTGCGGCGCCGGTCGAGGCTGCCCACCAGCTTGCCGCTGTGGACGGCGCAGGCACGCAGGCAGTCCTCCAGCTCGGCCGGGTTCACCTGTGCGGTCGGCGGCCCGGCGTCAGTGGCCGCCGATGCCGGGTCCCCTGTTCGGGAACGGGACCATCTGCTGCGAACCGTCATGGTGCTCCTGCTCTGGATATGACGAAGCAGGCAAGGATCTGCCTGGGTAAACGTGGTGGATTGGAGAACAGTAAGAAACCAATACGACGACAAGGTGAACCGCTCGGGACCGGTGGGCAAATCGTGTTTCCGTCGAACGGAATTCCGTCGAACGACGTTTAAGGTGGCGGGCGGCGTCAAAGGGCGTTGACAGACACCTCCGGGGGTTATGACTGATACGGGCGTCTTGGGCAAGATGGGCGCCCGAACAGGCCTGCGGACAAACGAGGTAGCCGAGGTATACGAGCGTGACCGAGACGGTCGTCAGCACAGCGAAGCCCCGACCCGCTGCTCCCGCGCCGGAGAGACCGCGGCAGGCCGCGAGCGGCCGGCCGCGGACCAGAAGCTCCGGAGGCCGGCTGCGCGCCCTGGACGGGCTGCGGCTGCTGGCCGCGCTGATGGTCGCCCTCTATCACTACGGCGGCCGGGGCGGTGAGGTCACCCATGCGTGGGGATCGTCACCGAAGGTCCAGTTCCCGACGCTGCACTCGTGGTTCGCCTACGGCTGTCTCGGCGTCCAGATCTTCTTCGTGATCAGCGGCTTCGTGATCTGTATGAGCGGCTGGGGCCGCCCGCTGCGGTCGTTCTTCGCCTCCCGGGTCGCCCGGCTGATGCCCTCCTACTGGGTGGCCGTCGTCCTGGTGACGGCCGTGTTCGCGCTGCCGGGCGTGGCCTACGAGGCGGTGACGCCGAGTGACGCGCTGGTGAACATGACGCTGCTCCAGCAGCCGCTGGGCGCGGACCGGGTGCTCGGCGTGTGCTGGACGCTTTGGGTGGAGATCCGCTTCTACGCACTGTTCGCCGTGTGCATCGTGCTGCCGGGCGCGAACCGCCGACGGGTGGTGCTCCTGTGTGCCGTGTGGACCCTGCTCGCCGCCATCACCAAGGCCGCCGACCAGCCGTTCCTCGACCTGGTCGTGATGCCGGAGTACGCGCCGTTCTTCATCGGCGGCATGGGCATCTATCTGGTGTACCGCAACCGGCGGGACGTCACCGCGTGGGGCATCGTGGCGGTGAGCTGGCTGATCGGGCAGCACGAGGCGGTGGACGGCCTCTGGCACAGCGCCTACCCGGACCAGTTCTCCTATCGTTCCGCCTCGGTCATCATCCTGATCGTCACCTTCGGCTTCGTCGCGGTCCTGGCCGTCGCGCTGGGCTGGCTGAGCTGGGCCGACTGGCCCTGGCTGACGGTCGCGGGGGCCCTGACGTACCCCTTCTACCTGGTCCACGAGCACCTGGGCTGGCCGGTCATCGAGGTCCTCCACCAGGACTTCGCCCTGACGTCCTGGGCGACCCTGGCCGGCACGCTGGCGATCATGCTGAGCCTGGCGTGGCTTTTCAACCGGTATGTGGAGAAGTGGTCGACGCCGTTGCTGCGGCGGTCACTGACACAGGTCCAGGCACCGAAGGTCTGACACTGCCTCAGTCGGGTGTCGCGGGGCTCCGCAGGGTCGCCGCGACGCCCTCGATCACCGCCCGGAGGCCGGCTTCGAAGCCCCGGTCGCGGTCCTGGAACACCTCGAGGCCGGCCTGCGCGGCGAGCGGGTGGGCGGCGAGCCGTTCGGCGCGGGCGTCGAGGTCGTAGCCCTCGGCGCCGGTGGCCGGGGCGGGGCCCATGGCCTGTTCCTCGATGACGTACCCGATGGTGTAGCTGTAGGCCGTGAACCAGGCCCGGGCCGCGCGCCCGGGCGTGAACCCGGCCTGCGTCAGCATCCACAGGTTGGCCTCCATGGGCTCCGCGTAGGACAGGTCCGTGAAGTGGGTGCCGGCATAGACCTTGGCGCCGTCGCGATAGCGCAGCAGATGCGTCCGCAGGCCGCTCATCCGCCGGAAGAACAACTCCCGCCAGTCCTCGTGCGGCGCCGCCGGCTCCTTCATCAGGTCGGCGCTCATGCGCCGCATCATCTCCGTGGCCATCTCGTCGAGAAGCGCCTGCTTGTCCTTGAAGTGCCAGTACAGGGCGGGCGCCTTGACGTCCAGTTCCCTGGCGATGGCACGCAGGGTCAGACCCTCCAGACCGACCTCGTTGAGGAGCCGCAGGGCGGTGTCCGCGACGCGTCGCCGGTCCAGCGGTGCTCGTCGTTCCGTGTTGCTCACGCCCGTCAACCTATCCCGCGCTTGACAACTTAACAGCGTTAAGGGCACGCTCATGGACGTTGCCACTTAACAGCGTTAAGGAGACGGGTATGGCTGTGCACACCGACGTACTGATCGTGGGCGCGGGCCCCACCGGCCTCGCCCTCGGCATCGACCTGGCCCGGCGCGGTGTGCCGGCGCTGGTCGTGGAGCGGGCCGACGGGCTGTTCCCGGGCTCGCGGGGCAAGGGCATCCAGCCCCGCACGATGGAGGTGTTCGACGACCTCGGCGTGGTCGACGCGATCCTCGCGGCGGGCGGCGGCTACCCGGTCGGCATGATCTGGCAGAACGGTGAGCGGGCCGGCGAGCACCGGATGATCGACCCGGCCGACACGACCGAGGACTCGCCCTACGCCGAGCCGTGGATGGTGCCGCAGTGGCGCACCCAGGAGATCCTCCGCGCCCGGCTGGAGGAGCTGGGCGGGCGGGTGTCCTTCGGCCGCGAGGCCGTCGGCGTCGAGCAGGACGCGGACGGGGCGACCGTGCGTTTCGCCTCCGGCGAGGATGTGCGCGCCCGGTACGCGGTCGCCTGCGACGGCGGCCGCTCGGCGCTGCGCCGCGCGCTCGGCATCGGCATGACCGGCGAGAGTGTCGATCCGGCCCCGATGCTGGTGGCGGACGTACGGATCACCGGCCTGGACCGCGACAACTGGCACATCTTCCCGCCGCGCGGGGAGGGCGAGAGCTTCCTCGCCGTGTGCCCGCTCGCCGGTACGGAGGACTTCCAGGTGGTGGCCCAGCTCCCGGAGGGCGCCGCGCCCGACCTGTCGCTCGACGGGGTGCGCAAGCTGGTCGCGGCCCGGTCGCATCTGGCCCCCGAGGACGTCACCGAGGTGCGGTGGGCCTCCGGCTTCCGGCCGCGTACGGCGCTGGCGGACCGGTTCCGGGACGGCCGGGTGTTCCTCGCCGGGGACGCGGCCCACGTGCACTCGCCGGCCGGCGGGCAGGGCCTGAACACCAGCGTCCAGGACGCCTACAACCTGGGCTGGAAGCTGGGCGCGGTGCTGCGCGAGGGCGCCCCCGCGGGCTTGCTGGACACCTACGAGGAGGAGCGCCGCCCGATCGCCGCCGACATGCTCGGCCTGTCGACCCGTGTTCACCGCGGCGAGACCCGACGCGGCGAGGCCACCCGCCAGCTCGGCCTCGGCTACCGCGACTCCTCGCTCACCGAGGAGACCCGTACGAATGGTGGCGCCGGGGTCCGTGCGGGTGACCGCGCGCCGGACGGAATCACGGAAGAGGGGCGACTGTTCGACGCCTTCCGTGGACCGCACTGGACGCTGCTGGCCGTGGGCACGGAAGCTGACCTCCCGGCGCTCCCCGTCCCCACGGTCCGCGTTCCGGCGCACAAGGCGCACGAGGTGCACCAGACGTACGGCACCGGCGTTTTCCTGGTCCGCCCCGACGGCTATGTGGGCTGGGCGGGTGAGACGGGCGTCGGACTGGTGGAGTACGCGGCACGGACCGGGGTAGCCGGGTGGCCACGGGCGTCGGTTACTCGGTGAACGGGCGCTGTCGGCGTACGGTACGTAGGGAATTGACCCATTGTTCATCTGTCGACTGGTTTGGGCAGGTTGGTCCCCCGGGCAGGCGCTGGGGCAGTCCCTGACCGCACCATTCGCACGAGGAAGGGCGTTCTCCTTCCATGACCACTGCACATGAGGCACCCCCGCGGCCCCGACGGCTCGACGATGTTCCAGGCTGGTTCCCCGTACTCGACCAGGTCCTCTTCAACTGGCTCCTGGACCGGCAGGAGGTCGCGGGAGTCCGCGGCGACCTGCTGGAAGTCGGGGTCTACATGGGCAAGAGCGCGATCTTCCTGGGGCGCCGTCTACAGGACGGCGAGCGGTACACGGTGTGCGACCTCTTCGAGGGCGACGCGCCGGACGACGCCAACCGCGCCGAGTCGACGAAGTCGTACAGCGCACTCACCCGCCAGGCCTTCGAGACCAACTACCTCTCCTTCCATGACGAACTGCCCCGCGTCCTGCAGGGCCCCAGTTCGATGGTGCCCTCCGAGGTCGAGCCCGGCTCGTGCCGGTTCGTCCATGTCGACGGCTCCCATCTCTACGAGCATGTGTACGACGACATCGGCGCCGCCCGCGATGTCCTGCTGCCCGACGGGATCGTCGTCCTGGACGACTTCCGCTCCGAGCACACGCCCGGCGTCTCCGTCGCCGTGTGGGAGGCCGTGCTCACGCGCGGGCTGCGGCCCATCTGTCTGAGCACGCAGAAGCTGTACGGCACCTGGGGCGATCCCGGGCCCATGCAGGAGGAGTTGCTGGCGATGGTGCGTGGCCGGGACGACTGCGCGCTCAGCGTGCAGCACGCGGCCGGACACCGTCTCGTCCGGCTGAAGTCCAGGGGCATGAAGGCTCCCGGCTTCCCGCTCTCCCGCCACGCGGACGAGCCCGAGCCCGAACTCGCTGTGGCCGAGCGGCCGGGGAAAGCGGCCGCGCCGGAGGCGACCCGGCCGGCCCGGCACCGGCACCGGCGCAGCCGCACCCGCCGCCTCGCGGTCGATCTGCTGCCGCCCGTCCTGACCCGCGCCATCGTCAACGCCCGCGCCGCCAGACAGTCACCACGACGCTGACGCGACGGAGGAGGCCGGCCTGGCGGGCGCCGACGCAGGAGCTCGCCGGGCAGGCGGGCGCCGGCCAGGCAGGCATCGGCCAGGCGGGCGCCGGCTAGGAGCTCGCCAGCGACAGCTTCGCCGCGAAGCCGAGGAAGAGCACGCCCGCCGCCGAGGTCGCCCCCGCCGACAGGCGCCTGCGGCGGCGGAAGGCGGCGGCCAGCTTCGTGCCGCTGAATATGAGCGCGCTGAGGTAGAGGACGCTGGCGAGCTGGGCGAAGGTGCCGAGGACGACGAAGGACAGGGCGGGGTAGGCGTATCCCGGGTCGACGAACTGCACGAAGAAGGCGACGAAGAACAGGATCGCCTTGGGGTTGAACAGGCTGATGACCAGGGCACGGCGGTAGGGCCGCTCGTCGCCGACGGCGGCCGCGCCGTCGCCGGCGGACTGCTCCCGCCGGGTCCGCCACATTCCCCACGCGGCCCGCAGCATCCCTATCGCCAGCCAGGTCAGATACCCGGCACCGGCGTACTTCACGATGCCGAACAACACGGCGTTGGCCTGGAGAAGAGACGCCACTCCGGCAGCCGAGAGTGTCATCAACACGGTGTCCCCGCACCACACGCCGGCTGCGGCGGTGTATCCGGCCCGGGCTCCTCGGCGGGCGGCCACGGAGAGGACGTACAGGGAGTTGGGGCCGGGCAGCAGGACGATCAGGACGAGTCCTGCGAGGTAGGTGGGCAGATCGATGACACCGAACATGAAAAGGAGTGTCGCACGGGGGTGTGACATTCCGAGGTGGGCGGGTCAGAACGCATCGCTCGGCACGTAAGTCCCCCAAACCCCCCGCAGCGCGTTGCACACCTCCCCCACCGTCGCCCGAGACCGCAGCGCCTCCTTCATCGGGTACAGGACGTTGTCCTTCCCCTCGGCCGCCTTCCTCAGCGCGTCCAGGGCCGAGTCCACCGCCGCCCGGTCCCGCTCGGCCCGTAGCTTCGCGAGCCGTTCCGCCTGCTGGGCCTCGATGGCCGGGTCCACGCGGAGCGGCTCGTACGGCTCCTCCTCGTCGAGCTGGAAGCGGTTGACGCCGACCACCACCCGCTCGCCGGAGTCCGTCTCCTGCGCGATCCGATACGCGTTGCGTTCGATCTCGCCCTTCTGGAAGCCGCGCTCGATGGCCGCGACCGCGCCGCCCAGTTCCTCCACCTTGCCCATCAGCTCGACCGCCGCCGCCTCGACCTCGTCCGTCATCCGCTCGATGGCGTACGAGCCCGCGAAGGGGTCGACCGTCGCCGTCACGTCCGTCTCGTACGCCAGCACCTGCTGCGTCCGCAGAGCGAGCCGCGCGCTCTTGTCGGTCGGCAGGGCGATCGCCTCGTCGAAGGAGTTGGTGTGCAGGGACTGTGTGCCGCCGAGCACCGCCGCCAGGGCCTGGACGGCGACACGGACCAGGTTCACCTCCGGCTGCTGGGCCGTCAGTTGCACGCCCGCCGTCTGTGTGTGGAAACGCAGCATCAGCGACTTGGGGTTCCTCGCGCCGAACTCCTCCCGCATCACCCGCGCCCAGATCCGGCGCGCGGCACGGAACTTGGCGACCTCCTCCAGGATCGTCGTACGCGCGACGAAGAAGAAGGACAGGCGGGGGGCGAAGTCGTCCACGTCCATGCCCGCCGCGACCGCCGTGCGGACGTACTCGATGCCGTCCGCCAGCGTGAACGCGATCTCCTGCGCGGGCGAGGCACCCGCCTCGGCCATGTGGTAGCCGGAGATCGAGATCGTGTTCCACTTGGGGATCTCGGCCTTGCAGTACTTGAAGATGTCCGCGATCAGACGCAGGGAGGGCTTCGGCGGGAAGATGTACGTCCCGCGCGCGATGTACTCCTTCAGTACGTCGTTCTGGATCGTGCCGGTCAGCTGGTCCGCGCTGACCCCCTGCTCCTCCGCGACCAGCTGGTACAGCAGCAGAAGCAGCGCCGCCGGGGCGTTGATCGTCATCGACGTCGACACCTTGTCCAGCGGGATCCCGCCGAACAGCACCCGCATGTCGTCGATCGAGTCGACGGCCACCCCCACCTTGCCGACCTCGCCGTGCGCGAGGGGCGCGTCGGAGTCGTGGCCCATCTGGGTCGGCAGGTCGAAGGCGACGGACAGGCCGGTCGTGCCGTGGGCGATCAGGTCCCGGTAGCGGGCGTTGGACTCCGTCGCCGTACCGAAGCCCGCGTACTGACGCATCGTCCAGGGGCGGCCCGTGTACATCGTCGGGTACACGCCACGGGTGAAGGGATACGACCCCGGTTCGCCCAGCTTCCCGGCCGGGTCCCAGTTCTCCAGGGCGTCCGGTCCGTACACCGGCTCGATGGGCAGTCCGGACTCCGACTCGCGCGCCATGGTGTGCCTCCTGCCGAGCACCGACTCACTTCTTGTTCATAACGATGCCGCGCCGTTCGCAACCCGTCATGCGCGGGGAACATCTCAGGTGACGTCGGCGTCCTGGGGTGGGGCGGCCGTGAGACGACGGGGGGCTGTCATGCGTACTGCGGGCATGGGGAGAGCGATAGCCGCGCTGGCGGCGCTGGTGACGGTGGGCGGCTGCACCGCGCAGGCGGTGGACGCGGACGGAAAACCCCGCGGGCCGGTGCACATCGACATCACCGGCACCAGGCCGGCGACGCCCACCCCGTCCTCCCGGCCCACCGAAGACAAAGGCGAGGACCAGGACGACAGATCCAGCACCCCGTCCCCGCCCGCCGCGCCGCCGAAGGTCCTCTGGTCACCCGGTGACACGGGCCGGGACGTGCGTGAGCTGCAGGCGCGGCTGCGACAGGTCGCCTGGCTGTTCGACGGGCCGACGGGGACGTACGACGACCTGACCGAGCAGGCCGTCCGGGGCTTCCAGGGAAAGCGCGGGCTGCCGCAGACGGGTGAGACCGACACGGTCACCTGGCAGCGGCTGCTGAAGATGACGCGCGAGCCGGGCCAGTGGGACCTGTACCTGATGGGCGGCCAGTCCGCCGACGCCCCGGATCCGCGCTGTCTGACCGGCCGGGTGCTGTGCATCAGCAAGTCGAGCCGCACCCTGCGCTGGATGATCGACGGGCGGACGGTCTCGACGATGCCGGTGCGCTTCGGATCGACGTACACACCCACCCGGGAGGGCGAGTTCCAGGTCTACTGGAAGTCCCGGCACCACCACTCCACGCTGTACGACTCGCCCATGCCGTACGCCATGTTCTTCAGCGGCGGACAGGCCGTGCACTACTCGTCCGACTTCGCCGCCCGTGGGTATGCCGGAGCCTCGCACGGATGCGTCAACGTGCGGGACGAGGCGGCGATCGCGGATCTGTTCGCCCAGGTGCGGGGCGGCGACAAGGTCGTCGTGCACTGGTGAGGCGAGGGAGGGTTTCGGGGCGCGGGCGGGACCGGGGGAACGTGTCCCGCCCGCGCCGAGGTGCACGAGCCGTGGGTACGGGGGGAACCCCGGCTCAGTGCGACGGCCGATGACCAGTCGGCTCATTCAGTACTGCGCTGCCGCGGCCGAAAATGTCACACCCTGCGGGGCGAGAAGTTCAATGCGGAACGAAATCGCAGGTCAGAAGGCCGAGCGGGACGGGTCGGCGGTCGGCAGCGGCGAGGTTGCCGACTGCTCCGGGCGACTGGGCGCGAAGGCCGTCGGCGAGGACGACACGCCGTCCCGGTCTCCGGGGATGCCGGGGGCTATGTCGTCCTCACCCTTGTCGTCGTCGCCTTTGTCGTCGTCGCCTTCGCCGCCGTTGCCCTCGTCGCCCTTGCCGTCGCTCCCGGCGTCGTCATCGCCGTCGCTGCGGCCCTTGTCGACCTGGGCCTCGGCACTGCCGGCGTTCTTCAGGACGTCGTCGCAGTACTTCCCGACGCGCGACGAACCACCGGCCGCCCCCTCCAGGGTCCGCTTGCGGTCCAGGTCCAGGTCCTTGCCGTTGCGCACATCGCGGCACGCCGAGGTGACCGTCTCCCACCAGCCGTCGGGCCGGCCGGCCGGGCTCTCGGCGCCGTCCCGCTCCTCGGTCGTGCTCTTGTCGGCCGGGGTGGACTCCTCGACGGCGGGGCCGCTCGTGGTGCCCTCGGGCGTGGGCGCGCCGGTCTCGCCGCCCTGCGCCGACGGGGGCGAGGCGAGCGGGCGCTCCGAATCCGGCGGTTCGGCGGCCGAGACCGACGCGGCCGGGCCGGGTTCGTCGTCGAAGGGCGTGGGCAGGACTCCGGTTCCGGCCGCGACAGCCACCCCGCCGACCATGCCGACGGCCAGCGCGGCGGCCAGCCCCAGACGCACGGGGCGGGCCCAGCGCGGGCTGCGAACGGCGGACGTACGCCGACGGGAGCGGCCGCCGATCCGCGCGAGCCCGGCGTCGGAGAGGTGCGCATCGCCGGGCGCACCGAGGTCGGCGCGCTCACTGTCCCGGTCCGCCCGCGCCTTGCGGAAAGCGGCCAGCGCGGCGGCCTCACCGGGGAGTTCGTCGCTGGTCAGCGCGGGTTTCACGGACAGCGCACCCAGTGTTTCGGCAAGCCTTGCGGCCTGGTCCCCGGCGGCGGCGTCGACAGCGTCCAGTGGCTCTCCGCTCAGCAAACGCTCCGTCGTATCGCGGTCCAGCCACCTGTACTGCTCGTCGGCCATCACATGTCCTTCTGCGTCCGCGCGCGCGTAGGCGTCACACTCGCGGACGTCACCGCGCCGTCGCGCGGTTCTCGCTGCGGCGGCAGGGCGTCGAGGACGCCGGCCGATTCCGGATCGGCTCCCGCCTCGCCGAGGAGCTCGGCGAGGCGCCTCAGACCGCGGTGCGCCGCGGTGCGTACGGCACCCGCGCGCTTGCCCAGCGTCTCGGCGGCGGTCTTCGCGTCCAGGCCCACCACCACGCGCAGGACGACGGCCTCGGCCTGGTCCTGCGGCAGCCGAGCGATGAGGGAGAGGGTTTGGTCGGTGGCCAGGGCCTCGATGGCCTCGCCCGCGGTGTCGGACTCGGCGGCCCGGCCGGTCAGTTCCGTCTCGTCGCCGCCTATCGCGGGGCGGCGTCCTCGCATGCGTATGTGATCCAGCGCACGGTTGCGGGCGATCCGGGCGGCCCACCCCCGGAACCGGTCGGCGTCCCCGCTGAACCGCTCCAGATCCCGCGCTATCTGCAACCAGGCCTCGGACGCCACGTCCTCTGCGTCCGGGTCGCCGACCAGCGTCCGTACGTATCCGAGCAACCGTGGATGCACCGCGCGGTACACAGTCCGGAACGCGGTCTCGTCCCCGTCCTGTGCCGCAAGCACCGCGGCTGTCAGCTCCGCGTCGTCCCCCAGCACCGCGCCCCTCTTGCGCCTAAACCGGCGCCGCTCTCGCGGACCGGGTTCTCGCCGTCGTGGTTCCTCAATTGATGGTTGCGGTCCTCCAGGACCGTGGATGGTTGCGGTGGTCTCCCGGCCTCCGTAGTCCGGCGCGAAAGGCACGTTACGTCCTGAAACCGCTCCCCGTCCATGTCCGTAGAGGATGCAACTAACTCGTGACACGCACGGGTGTGACAGAAAACGCACTCATGGCGCTGTAGGAAGTACGGGCCGCCGCGCGGCCCGTGCCGCGCGACGGCCGGGGTCTCTCCTGTGGGGGGTGGCGACCCCGGCCGTTGCCTCGGCGCAGGGCCTGCGCCGCCTGGCGAGTGGAGGTACCGGGGCGCGCGAGGTCAGGGCTCTTCCCCTGTGGGTCAGTTCTTCTTCCCGTTCTCGGTGGCCTTGTCGGCATGGTCGCCGCCCGCGCCACTGTTCGCGTTGCCCGCGCGGCTCTCCCCGTTGTCGGCACGGTTGTCGTCGGCACCGTTCGTCGCGCCCGCCGTTCCGCCGCCCGGCGTGGCCGCCTGACTCGGCCTGCTCGTGGCCGCCCGCGCCAGCTGCTCGGCGCAGTACGCGGCCACCTTGTCCTCGCCGCCCGCCGCCGTGACGAGCCGCTGCCAGGCCGTCGAGTCCAGCGCGTCACCGCGGTCCTTGACCTGGTCGTAGGCGCGGCACTGGGCCTCGGTGTCCTGGGCGGTGGACGGGTGGTCGGGCTTCCCGGAGGCGGCGTCGGACGCCGCAAAGGAGTGCTCGGCGGTCGGCAGGTCGGAGGTGCTGATCGACCGGGTCGGCCTGCCCTGGTCGGCAGGGCCGTCGGACGAGCCGATCGCGGCGACCGCTACGCCGCCCAGCGCGAGACTCGCAATGAACAGGGAGAGCATGGTCTTCACCGAGAGCGCCAGCCGCCGTTGCTCGCGGGGCCGCCAGTCGTCCCGGCGCCGGGTGCGCGCTCGGTGTGCCCCCGCGTCCCGCGCGGCCTGGAACGCGGACACGGCACGCTGCTCGCCCTCGGTGTCCACGCGGTGCCCGCGCAGCACGGCGGCGGAGAGCAGCGCCTCCAGCTCGGCGTCGTCGAGTGCCACGGCCGGGCCGGACGCGTGACCGGAGGCCATGCCGTCAGGGTGCACACGCCGACGGCCGGGGGACCCACCGCCGCTCTGCTGTTCACCCATGTCCGCTTCCCGTCCCTGTCCGACCTGTTCAATTCATGTGGCCTGTGGACTCTTGTGACTCACACACGCCTGTGGGGCCCGTATGGCCCCTGGCCCACGTGGTCTCTGTGACCATGTACGCCATGCGTCCTATGTGGCAGCTGTGACTCGCGGCCTCCGTAGAGCCTGTAAGGCGCCCACGAGAGCCTGTACGGCGCGCACGCCCGTACGACTCACGCGCCCGTCCGTCGACCGGCCACCTTCCGGGAGCCGCCGCACCCGACCGGCCTGCCTCGCCGATGCGCCGCCTTGGCCGCCGCCGTCACTCACTGTTCATTTCGATTCCCCCAGCGTCTGGGGGCCACCATCCGTCACACCTTCGACGCCCAGCTGTTTGGCCAGGCGCTTCAGCCCCCGGTACGCGGCCGTCCGCACCGCGCCCGGGCGCTTGCCGAGGACGCGGGCCGCGGCCGGGGCGTCGAGGCCGACCACCACCCGCAGCAGCACGGCCTCCGCCTGGTCCCGCGGCAGCCCGCGGACCAGCTCCACGGCGTGCTCCGTGGAGATCGACTCCAGCGCCTGGTCGTGCGTGCTGTGCGGACCGGCCAGGTCCAGTACGTCCTGTTCCAGCGCCGACGACCGGGGCCGTACCTTCTGCCGGCGCAGATGGTCCAGCGCCCGGTGCCGGGCGATGGTGGCGCTCCAGCCCCGGAACCCGGCTCCGTCGCCCTTGAACCGGCCCAGGTCCCGGGCGATCTCCAGCCAGGCCTCGGACGCCACGTCCTCCGCATCGTCCCCGACCAGCCCGCGCAGGTACCCGAGCAGTCCTGGCTGCACCAGCCGGTACGCGACCGCGAAGGCGGCCTCGTCACCTTCCTGGGCCCGCGCGACGGCCGCGCCCAATTCCCCGTCGTACGCGCGCAGGCGGCGGGGTTCCCCTCCCTGGCCCAATAACTGTCCTCGTCCGTACCGGTTCGCGGCGCGTCCGTACCCAGCGGCGCGGCCGTGTTTGCCCTTGTCCCCCACGGTCCTCAGCGTCGGGCCGGAGGTAAGTGTCACAGTGCGTCCGTCACCCCACTCCCTCCGGCAACACGACGGCTCCCTCGTACGGCCCCGAGGTCCGCTCGGTCACGTCCTGGGCGTAGCGGATGCTCCCCGTGCCGTACGGGATGCGGAAGACGCACCGGAAGGTGTGCGAAGTGACCTGGTACGTCGAGGAGTTGAGGACGAGCTTCTCCTCGGCGCGCTCCACGGTGATCCCGCTCTCCGGTGCCGTGACGCCGGCCGCACGCAACTGCTCCAGGGTCGGGGCGAGTTCGCGCAGGGCCTTGCGTACGACGCCCTGGTCCCGTACGGCGGGCAGCGGCGCGGCGGACGTCGTACGGACGCGCAACTCGATCCGCTGGTCCGAGGCGGTGAGAGAGACCGCGTCGCCGTAGTCCTCGAACGCGTCGAGGGCGGCCACCGGGTCCTCGACCCTGCCCGCGATCTCCGGGTCGGAGACGGGCCCGTGCCGCCAGGCGGCGTCGCCCTCCTTGACGTACCCGATGCCGTCGACGACGTAGATCTCCTCGGACTTGGTCACGCCCTTGCTGCTCCGGCTGCTGCCCACGGAGTGCAGCGCCCAGGGGTCGCCGGTCGTCCGGTGCACTTGCGCCGAGTAGGTCGCGCCGCTCTGCTGCCCCTGCAGGACCAGTTCCTCGCTCCCCCTCACGGTGAATCGCCAGCCCT
Organism: Streptomyces sp. NPDC059866; assembly: GCF_042731325.1. Lineage (NCBI taxonomy): Bacteria > Bacillati > Actinomycetota > Actinomycetes > Kitasatosporales > Streptomycetaceae > Streptomyces > Streptomyces sp. NPDC059866. The sequence goes on from NZ_JBHWJT010000008.1 coordinate 244,444, forward strand.
CTTCCGCGGCCATCGCCTCCTCGGCCAGGGCGAGGAACTCGGCGGGGGTCTCGGGGGCGGGTGCGGGCTCGGTCTTGGCGGGTGCGGCGGCCCGGCGGCTCGGCTCGGAGGGCGGCGCGGCATCCACCGAGCACCCCGTGAGTGCGGCGGAGACGAGAAGCGCGGTCGTCGCGGCGATGCGTCTTCTCATGCCACGGCTCTCCCTGCCCGCCCGTGCAGGGTCAGGTAGAAGATCTCCAGCGACTCCTCGGGGCCGCCGACGTCGAACCGGTTGTGGACCTTGCCGAGCGGGTTCCAGACCCGCCCGTCCGGCATCCGCACCCCCACCGGCTGGCCGAAGTAAGCGCACTGGTCGGCGTCGAAGTCCATCCACACCGCCCCCGCGCGGCGCACGAGCACCTCACCGACGTACGCCCCGAGCCCCGACAGCGTCTCTCGCACGCGCTCCCGGTCGGCGTCGCCCCTGCGCAGTCCGTCGATCAGGAAGTCGACGATGCGCAGGCTGGCCACCGAGTAGTCCAGCGGCAGGCGATTACGGGCGGTGACGCGGGTGACGAAGGCCGCGGCGTAGAGGCGCATCTCACGTGCACGCGGTGTGCGTTCGTCCACTGGGCTCATGGGGACCCCACCCCTTTGGCTTGGCCGGCGGAAGGACTCCTTCTGGTCCTCCCGCTGACCAAGCGGACATCGCCTCACAAGCATCACGGGTAACGAGCGTGTTCATTCGCACACAGCAAGGTCACAGAACGCGTACAACCTTTTGACTTCTCGTGAGTCCGCGACGCATCTCAGGGAACGGCGGGTCCGCCCACGAAGCCGTCCCGGCCCGCCGAGGGGCCGAGCCCTCACAGGTAGAGTTGCCGCTCGCAGTCCCGGCAGTGCGTCTTGCCGTCACGCTTCTCGATCTGCCGGTGCTCGCACACCTCGGAACCGGCCGTCACGTTTTCCCGGTCTTCCCGGTCTTCCCGGACTTCTCGGACTTCCCGCTCGGCAGAGCTGCGGTGGACGACGGTCACGTCGCGCCCCCGCTGTCCCGCAGCAGCGCGGCCAGTTCAGCCGGGGGCCGCATCACCGCGTAGTCGCCGAAGTTCCGCCGGTAGCGCAGGTGCCGGGTCTCCTGCGTGTGCCGACGCTGCCACTCCTCGACGGGCGCGGGATGGCCATACGTACCGGACCGCGCACCGCACTCGGTCTCGTCGCCGGACACGCAACGGGCCTCGTACTCGGGCTCCGCGGTGCGGTCCTGCTCGATGGTGAACGGAACGTAGCGGAACACGCGCCGGGTCATCGCGCCGCCCCCCTCTCGATTCCCTTCTCGATGACGGCCGCCAACTCCCGTGCGAGGGGCGGGGAACAGCGTCCCAGCTCGATGAGGGGCCGGGGGTTCGCGTCGGCGTAGGTGTTCGGGTCCAGCCTCAGCGACGGGAGTCTGAGTCCGGCGCGTTCGAGGGCGGACGCGAGGGCATCCCTGACCTCCTCGGCGTCTCTGATCGTGTCGGCCGCCGCCCGGTGCTCCGCCGTCATGGATCCGCCCCTTCCGCCGTTCCCCCACGCGGGGTGAACTGCCTGGATTACGCTGCGTGTTCCAGTCATTACGAGCATGGCCCGGGAGCGGGACCGGAACGCCGTGGACGAGTTCTCCTTCGTCGCCCTGCGGCTTACTTCCACACCTGCCACGGCCTTCTTCCAGGGACGACGGAGGAGCGCGATGCCGCCGAGAAGGGTGATCACGGGACGCAGCCAGGAACCACGCCGACGGTACGCGGAGGAACTCCGGTTACTGCGCACGGCCAGGGGCGAGAGTCTGCGTGAGCTGGCCAAGGTGGTGGGCTGGGACGCGTCGCTGTTCGGGAAGCTGGAGAGCGGGGCGACACTGGGGAGCCCCGAAGTGGCCGAGGCGCTGGATCAGCATTACGGGACGCCGGGGTTGCTGTTGGCGTTGTGGGAGCTGGCGGTGGGGGATCCTACGCAGTTCAAGGAGCAGTATCGGCGGTATATGGCGCTGGAGGCCGAGGCGGTGAACTTGTGGCACTACGGGGTGAGCACGATTCACGGTCTTCTCCAGACGGAGGGGTACGCGTACGAGGTTCTCGCGCTGGGCAGCGCCAAGGGCAAGGAGTTGGAGCAGCAGGTTGAGGCGCGCACAGGCCGGCGGAAGTTGCTGGAAGGAGAGGACGCACCACCATTCCGCGCCCTTTTCGCCGAGGCGGTGCTGCGCACCCCGCTGCGCGACGCCAGGGCGTGGCGGGAACAGTTGGAGTACCTGCTGGAGGTGTCGGAGCGCCCGAACATCACCCTCCAGGTACTGCCGCAAAGCTCAGGCCTGCACGGGCTGGTGAGCACCGACGTGATGTTCCTTCGGCTGTTGGACGGCGCTACGGTGGCATACACGGAGAACGCGCACCGCGGCGAACTGATCGAAGAAAACGCCTCAGTTGAGCGGCTGCAACGTGCGTACGATGCGATGCGCGACCTAGCTCTGAACCCGGCCGAGTCGCGGAAGTTCATCCTGCGGATGTTGGAGGAAGTGCCGTGCGAGCCATCGACCTGACCGAGGTGACGTGGCGCAAGAGCAGCTACAGCAACCCGGACGGCGGCGCGTGCGTCGAGGTCGCCGACAACCTCCCCCCCATCGTCCCCGTCCGTGACAGCAAGGCCCCCGACGGCCCCGCACTCGTCTTCGAAGCCCGAGCGTGGTCGTCGTTCGTCACCGCCGTCAAGGACGGCGGACTCCCCGCCTGAGCCCACCGCCAGCCCCCGAACAACCGGCCCTCGCCACCACGGCGAGGGCCGTTGACATGGTCGGAAACCCCCCTGCCCGGCTACCCGAGCGGAAGCCACGACGGCCACCACCCCGGAATCCCGACCCGTTCCAGGCCGGGGACCCGCCCTGCAAGGCTTCGGCCGCATCGAACTCTTCAGCCGTGCCGTGGACCGTACCTGCAGCGATCGCATACAACCACTGCGGCTCGTCGAGAGTCAGAGAAGCTGTGACGAGCCAAGAGGGGAGTGCAGGCCGACGGCCTCCGGCGCTGGACCGGCTGTCCGAGTACTGGCCCGGCACGGAGCGCGACATCGCCGCTGACTGAAACGGTCCGAGCGTCGGCACGAAGCCCCGGAGGGCTGGGACTTGCCGTGCACCCGTCCTGACCGGCAAGGACCTTCGCGCAGTCCCGTCACAGGAGTGGCATACGATGCGCACGCCGCCCCTCATAAAGTTCTCATAAGAGGATGTACACGTCATGGCAATCCGTACCCCATACCGTCCCCTTCGTGGCATATCTGCCGTCGTCGCCCTGCTCGCGATCGGCGCGGTGGGGTGCTCGGATGTCTCGGATGCCGTGGACAGCGCCAAGGACGGCGCGAAGAAGGTGGCCCGCCAGCGATCGGTGTTCTCGCTGAGCATCGGAGACTGCTACAACCCGAACGGCAAGGTCGAGGGCGATACGTTCGCCGTCGAGATCGTGCCCTGCGGCGAGGCGCACGCGGGTCAGGTCGTCGGCGAATTCGACATCGACGAAGAGAAGACATACCCCGGCGACGACGCGGTCTCGGCGATCGCCGACGAGCGGTGCCCGGTCGAGGCGGGGAAGTCCGCCCCGGACACCTGGGCGCTCCCCAAGGGGGTCGACCTCTTCTACTACACCCCGACCAAGGAGAGTTGGGCAACGGGTGACCGCGCCGTGACCTGCACCTACACCAAGGAATCGGGCAAGTTCACCGGCTCACTGAAGGCCGACCTGAAGCCCGAACAGACCGCCTACCTGAAGGGTGCGAACGCCGTCTACGACGCTCTGTGGGCGAACCAGTCCGAAGAGGATTACGTCGAGGACGACCTGGACGGCTACAAGGCGCAGGCCAAAGCCGTCACGGCCGCCCTCGACGCGCACCTCGAGGGCCTGCAGGACATCGAGGGCACGGAGGTCGGCAAGCTCCGCGAGCAGCTGGAGAAGACCGCCGAGCAATGGAAGAAGGCCGCGAACGCCACCGACGCCGACGCGTTCTACATCGCCTACGACCCGGCCTTCACCGGCCTCGACCCGAACAAGACGGTCGCCGCCCGCAAGGAACTGGGACTGGCCACCACCGTCCCGGCCGACGATGCGGAGGTCTGGGCGGCGACCTGACGCCCTTCGGACCAGTGGGGCCGCGTCCGCCAAGGACCCGGCCCCGCCTCCTCATTGGCCGGCCGGTGTTCTCGTCCGGCCTGGCCTCCTTCAGCGGCTGGCCGCGGTCGGTGTAGGTGAACGCGGTGATCTGCTGCTTGCCGACGGTCGACGAGCTGCGTTGGTGATCTTGTTGATCTGTCGCGGACGTCGTAGTACCGACCGCCTCGGTGACATACGAGGTCAACGGCGAGGGCACAGCCAACCTCACGTATCAGGCGCACAGCGAGGCCGGGGAGGCCGTCGTCGCCAAGAGCATCGAGCTGGCCTGGAAGAAGACGATCGAGGTGCCGCTCGACAGGGCGCCCGTCGTGACCATCACGCTCGGCGAACAGGGCGGGCAGGCCCGCTGCACCCTTGCCGTCCGTGGGGAGCACGTCCAGACCGCCACCGCCTTCGGGAAGTTCGGCCGCGCGACCTGCCAGGGGGAGTTCGCGGCACCGACGTCACAGTGACACTTCGCCGGGACCGTGCGCTGTACAAGTGCCGCCTGTGTGACAGGCGAGGCCAATGAGCTTCTTTTCTAGGGGTGGGACATTTGAGTCCGCGTAGGACCCGTGTGTACAAACCGCTGAGCCTTCGGCGAAGAGCATGGCTGACCATCGGAGCCGTACTCGTCGGCGGTGCGGGCGCCGTCACATATGCCGTCGCGGATCAGCCCGCGCCGACCGACGGCAAGGGGGCGGCACGCAAGCCGTCCGTGCACACGCTGAAGCTGAAGGACGAGGGCAGGGGCCGCAAGGGCCTGGACCGACGGGACACGGACCGGTTCAGCGCCGTCGTGCTGACCTGGGACGACCCGGAGGCGGCGGCCAAGGGCAAGCCCCAGGTGCGGACTCGGGACATCGAGACCGGCAAGTGGTCGGCGTGGCAGACGGTGGCGCTGGAGCCGAGCCAGGCCGACGGCGCCGAGGCGGAGCGCGCCGCCGCCCGCGGTGGCACCGAGTCACTGTGGACCGGCGACTCCGACGGCATCGAGGTCCGCCTCGTGAACGGCGACGGCACCGAGGCGACCGGACAGCCGACCGGCATGGACGTCAAGCTGCTCGACCCGGGCACCGACCCGGAGGGCATCGGCACCAACGCCGCCGGCGCCGACGGGATGGAGCCCGCCGCGTTCGTCGCGGAGACCAGCGCCCCGGTCACCGAATCGCCGACGGCCACGGACACGCCCACGCCGACCGATACGCCGACCGACACCGCGACACCGACGCCGACGGACACGCCCACGGCCACGGTCACGGACACCTCCTCCCCGACGGCGTCCCCCACGCCCACCCCGACCTCCACGGTCCCCGCTCCCCGGCCCTCGACCGTCGTCAAGCCGCCGATCATCACGCAGGCCCAGTGGGGTGCGTCGACGGACTACAACGGCACGCCGAGCTACGGCACCGACATCAAGGCCGCCGTCGTCCACCACACCGGCGTGGACAACGACAACACCCTCTCCTGCGCCGAGAGCGCGGCCCGGATGCGGACGATCCAGCAGGCGCACCTGGCCCAGGAATGGTTCGACGTCGGCTACAACTTCATCGTCGACAAGTGCGGCCAGATCTTCGAGGGCCGCAGCGGCGGCATGGACCTGCCGGTGATCGGCGCGCACGACGCCGGCTTCAACACCGACACGCTCGGCATCTCGTACATCGGCAACTTCGAGACCGCCAAGCCGAGCCGCGCCGCGCTCGACGCGATCGCGCGGATCATCGCCTGGAAGTTCGGGATGTACGGCATCGACCCGACGACCAGCGTCACGCTGACCTCCCGCGCGGACAAGGGGTACAGCGGCAACAACGTGCCGCTGGGCCAGCAGATCACCCTGCCGCGCGTCTTCGGGCACAAGGACACCAACGCCACGGCCTGCCCCGGCGCCAACCTGTACCCCAAGCTGGGCCTGATCCGCGCCCTCGCCAAGACCCCGGGCATCTCGCACGCCCTGGCCACCTCGGACTACAACCGGGACGGCGTCAGCGACCTCGTCGCCGGTACGCCGAAGGCCAACCGGGTCACCGTGATCCCCGGCGGCATCGACGGCCCCGTCACGGCGTCGCGCATCGGCCTCACCCAGAGCAGCGCCGGCGTCCCTGACTCCTCCGAGGCCGGTGACTCCTTCGGCGCCTCGACCGCGTGGGGCGACTACAACGGCGACGGCCACGCCGACCTCGCGATCGGCTCCCCCGGCGAGGACGACACCAGCGGCAACACCGACCGAGGCCAGGTCACGGTGATGTACGGCCCCACGCTCACCAAGGGCTTCTCGTACACCACGTCCGGCACGGTCACAGCCGCCGGCGCCAAGCTCGGCTCCACCGTCACGGTCGGCGACTTCAACGCCGACGGCAAGGCGGACGTCTTCTCGGCGGGCACCGGCAAGGGCGGCAACTGGCACGTGCGGCTGTCCGGCGGCGCCACCGCCTCCGGCACGCTGACCAGTGCCACGGGTTCGCTCGCCTACCTCGACGCCGCGAGCGGCGACTTCAACCGGGACGGCCACGCGGACGTCGCCCTCAACTACCGGGACACCGCGGGCATCGGGCGTGTGGTCCGGTTCGCGGGCTCCGCGACCGGTCTGACCAAGGCCGGCGTCATCTCCGTCAAGGGCGGCCGTTCCATCGCCGCGGGCGACATCAACGCCAACGGCTACGACGACATCGTCATCGGCCAGGCGGTCGCCGCCGAGTCCGGCGCCATCTCCGGCGGCCAGGTCACCATGCTGCTCGGCACGTCGACCGGCTTCACCACCACCGGCATGAAGGTCATCCACCAGGACACCGCCGGTGTCCCCGGCGGCAACGAGTCCGGCGACGCCCTCGGCATCTCCGTCTCCATCGGCGACTACAACGCGGACGGCTACCCGGACGTCCTCGCCGGCGCCAAGAACGAGGACCTCACCCGCAGCGGAGTGAACCAGGTCAACGCGGGCAACGCGCTCCTGATCAAGGGCAGCTCGACCGGCCTCACCGGCTCCGGCGCGCTCGCGATCTCCCAGGACACCACCGGCGTCCCCGGCTCGACCGAGTCCAACGACGGGTTCGGCTCAGCCGTCTCGCTCACCGACCTGTCCGGATACGGGCGCGCCGACCTGACGTTCGGCGCCTCGGGCGAGGACGGCGGCGACGGCATCCTGATGCACCTGCCGAGCAACAGCACGGGCCTCGGCTACACGCAGACGGTCATCTTCAGCAAGTCCGCCCTGGGCACGCCCACGGACGGCATGCTGGGCCAGACGCTGACGCCGTAGCCACGGATCCGACGGCCGGGGCCCGCACTGCACAGGGACCCCGGCCGTCACTGCCCCGTCGTACCGAGCGTCGCGTCCCGGCAGAGCAGCCGCAGCGAACCGTCGCCCGCGAAGCAGCGGCGGGCCTCGTCGACCGGGTCCCAGAGGCGGCCGTCGGGGGTGCGGACCCAGTGGTCGCCCCCGGTCGCCCACCACTCGGCGCCGGTCTGACGGACGATCACCTCACCCGCGTACGCGCCCAGGCCGCGCAGCACGTTCTCCACGGCGGCGTACGGCGTTTCCTCCCGGCGCAGTTCGTCGATCAGCCGGTCGACGCGCCACAGGCTCTGCGCCGAGTAGTCGAGGTGCAGCCGCGCCCCCTCGCGCAGCGTCGCCACCGCGTCCGCCGCCCAGCGCACCGGCTTCGTCGCAGCTGAGGGCCTGGTTTCCTGCTCTGTCGTCACAGTCGTCACACTCCGAAGAGCGCGGCGGGGCGAGGATTCGTCACACGTATCCGGCGGGTTCCCGTGACCGGCGCAGGACCGCCCCAACGCCACCCCAGGACGGTCACAGGATTCTTTCCGGCAACCCGGTTTACACCTGACGCGCCCGGCGCGACACGACCGCCCGCAGCACCCGCCGCCCCTCCGTGGAGACCTCCAGCGCCCGGCGCAATCCGCCCGAGCCGTGCTCGGCGAGCAGTTCCAGGACGGTGATCTGGCGGCGCAGTTCGGCGGCGACGAGCGGCGACATGCCCTCCGTACGGCCCGCGCGGCGGGAGTCGACCGAGTCCGCGCCGTCCTCTGCGGGGTCGAGGAGGCGGTGGATCTGCAGGGAGGCGACCGAGCAACCGTCGGCCCACACCCGCGCCTCTGCGGCCGACCGGACGCCCGGGGCGGCGGCCAGCATCCGCCGGACCAGCAACGCGGCCTCGTCCTCGAGGTACTCGGCGTCCATGACGTCCGCGACGCCCAGCTGTGCGCGCGTCTTGTCCAGCAGAGCGCCCCACTCGCCCGTTTCCGCGCCGTCCGCGAGGTTCGCCCACAGCGGGCGCAGCACCTCGTCGTCACCGCCCAACAAGGGCACACACCGATCCAAACAAGCCAGCCCACTGGCGACCAGTCCGCGTTCGTCGGCCTGCGCGATCAGTTCCACCAGGCTCATCCACGCCTCCTGCTCCGGGGCGCCATCCCTTACGGAGCCCGCACTTCCCCTTACTGCGCGCAGCGCCGCCGCAGTGTCACAGGGGTACCACGCCGAGCCGGTCGAGGAAGCGGAAGAACAGGTTTTCGGCCAGGGGGTCCCGCGGGAGCAAGGCCGGGTCGGGGTCGGTGGTCAGGACGTCGAGCAGCGGCTCGGCGGGCACGGTGTGACCGGCCTCCGCCGCCCAGGCGACGGCCCGTTCGGCGGCGTCGCGCGGTTCGAGGAAGTAGTCCTCCAGCGTCAGCCCCTCACGGTCCGCGCCGAGGTACCCGGCCATCGCTGCCCGCGCCAGACAGGCCGTCCACGCCCCGCTCTGCAGTGCCGCCGCCTCCACGACCACGCAGGCGCTGTCCATGACGTATCCGAAGAGGGCGGGCGCCCCGGTCTCGGCGGCCAGCGCGTTCATGCTGCCCACGTCACCGTCGCCGCCGGCGTACTCCCACACCTGCCAGCCACCCGGCGCCGACTCCCGCAGCTCACCGCCCGGCACCCCCGACAGCGCGGCCAGCTCCGCGAGCGGCCGCTCGTCGCGTCCCACGACGAAGTATCCCCAGTAGCCCATGTCCGTTCCCCCGGCGTTTCGACTCGGCCCTGTGGGCCGAATACACCACAACCCCGGGGAACTTCGCAGCCCTTCGCGCCTTCAGCCGAGCCGGTCGGCCAGTTTGCTGAACTCTGCCCAGGAAAGCTCGGGTTGGTCCGGATCCCACAGCTTCTGGACCGTCGCCCGCAGCGGCATCCGGATGCCGGCGGCCACCTGGGCCTGCGTCTGGGAGTTCGCGAGGTCGCACCACACCGCGAAGGAGCCGCCGAGGATCTGGGCGTCGTACTGCGCCGGAACCGCCTGGGTACCGCGCAGCACGCGCGGCGTCCACTGCTCGTAGATCCGCTGCCCCGTCGGATAGACGAAGGTCTGCGGCTGCCCGAGGACGTAGTACAGGAACTCGTCGTTGTAGTTGATGACCTCGCGGCCCGCCCTCAGATACTCGACCGGGATGCGCGCGCCGATCTCCTTGCCCGTCCAGTACGCGACCTTGATGTCCCTGGCGGGCTGCACGGTCGTACCGGCATAGAACCCGTCGTTCCAGGCGCGCGGGGTGCGGCCGTGGGCGCGGACGGTGGCGGCGCGGTCGTTGAGCCAGCCGGTGGCGAGGTCGGCGACGGTCGCGCCGGGGCCGTACTTCTCCCGCGCGGCGGCCGCGAGCTGCGGGTACGAGGCCTGCGGGTCGGAGACCGTCAGCGCCCGGTACTCGTCACCGCCGACGTGCCACTGCCCGCCGGGGAAGAGGCCGGCGTACTCGTCGATCAGCTCGTCGACGATCTCGGCGGCGGCCGGCTTGGAGATGTCCACCGCACCGCGCGCCGCCACACCCTGCGCGTTGCGCAACTGCAGATCGGGATGGGCTGCGATGACCGCGCCCAGGTGCCCCGGCGAGTCGATCTCGGGCACGACCGTGATGTGCCGGCTCTCCGCGAGGTCGACGATCCTGCCGACCTCCGCCTTGGTCAGGTGCTCCTCGGACACGATCTCCGGATGCTTGTCGGACTCGATACGGAAGCCCTGGTCGTCGGAGAAGTGCAGGCCCAGCTGGTTGAACTTCAGGTCGCCCAGCTCCCGCACCCGGTCCTCGATCCAGTCGGCGGTGAAGTGCTTGCGGGCGATGTCCAGCATCAGCCCGCGCTGCGCCTTGGCCGGCTGGTCGCGCACGATGCCCTCCGGCGCCGTGCCGCCGCCGTGCACGGTCTGCTTCAGCGTGCGGGTGCCGTAGAAGACGCCCGCGTCGGCAGGCCCGCTGATCGTCACCCGCCCGCCGCGCACGGTCATGGCGTACGACTCCGGGTCCGCACCCCCCTCGCCGCCGAGCGCCAGCCGTACGTCCCCGGCGCGCACGTCATCCTTCTCACCGCCGTACGACAGCCCCAGCTCACCGGCGATCAGCCGCCCCTCGTCGGCCAGGTCCGCATCGCTCACCACCACGCGGTACCCCCGCGCCGGGCGCCATCCGGGGCCGCGCCCCGGAGTGTGGTCGCGGACGGCGGGGATCGTGCGCGGGGCCGTGGACAGGGGGTACGAGCGGGTGGGCGACGGGGTCGGCGCGGCCGCGGCATCGGGGTCGGAGGCCGTCGGAGCGGTGGTGTCCGCGGGCCGGGTCGCCGAACCGGCCGGACCGCCGCCGCCCTCCATGGCCCACACGCCCAGGCTCAGCCCGACCGCGATCACGCCGGCGACGGCCGCCGTGATCAGCACCCGCCTCCGCTTCACCTTCGTCGCCGGTGCCCGGCGCCTGCGCTGACTCACTCCGCCAACCTAAGGCGTCGAGCGTCCACCGCGCGCTTCCAAACTCTGCCGTTGGGGTGAAATTCGCGCATCCATCGGACAGTCCCTGACCACTCTCGATAACGTGACGACACGCCTCTCACAAGATCCCCTGCCGACACACACGTGACGCCCACAAGGACCCACGCTGCCTGCGCACCGTCTCCCAGACCTCCCCGGCCAAGCCGCTTTACCGGAACAGACCCGCGGCGCCCCTGCCCCGCTGGACCTGTTCAACACGGCCCCCGCCGAGGCGGTGCAGCGCATCCTCCTCGCCTGCCTGCGCAGCCCCCACTGGGCCCACCGCCTCACCGCCCACCGCCCCTACCCCGACCTGGACGCCCTGCTCGCCGCATCCGACGAGGCGGCGTACGACCTGACACCGGGGGACCTGGCGGAGGCGCTGACGGCGGAAGCCCTGCCCGATTTGCCCGAGGGCGCGTACTCCGCCGCCCACACGGCACTGAGCGCGGCCCAGGCGGCATACGAGTCCCGATTCGGACACGCGTTCGTCATCTACGTGGACGACCTCCCCCCGGACGAGGCCCTCGATCAGGTCCTGACATCGATCCGGTCACGATTGACGAACGATCCGGAGGAGGAACGGGTCGTAGCGGCGGAAGAGCTGCGACGCCTGGCAAGAGGGCGCTTGGTGAACGCCCTCAGGGGCGTGACCAGCCCAAACGGAGCCGTACCCGGCACATAACGGCACACCCCACCACGAATAGCCCGTTCGACTGCCACGTTGATCACATCCGCAGGCCCACCGTAAGCGCCACAGGCAACCGTCGCTACGATGCTGGGGGCCGGTGGACCGTACCCGGCCGGGCCCGTCCGACCAACGAAGCCGGCAGGCCCCAATCCCCGCTCCCGGAGGGTTCTTCCGTGCCGGCTGGAACGCTGTACCGCGGCCGGGAAGGAATGTGGTCCTGGGTGGCTCACCGAGTCACCGGCGTCCTCATCTTCTTCTTCCTGTTCGTACACGTGCTGGACACCGCACTCGTCCGCGTCTCCCCCGAGGCGTACGACGAGGTCGTGGCAACGTACAAGACGCCGATCGTCGCCGTGCTGGAGTACGGCCTCGTCGCCGCCATCCTCTTCCACGCGCTCAACGGCCTGCGTGTCATCGCCGTCGACTTCTGGTCGAAGGGCCCGCGCTACCAGAAGCAGATGCTCTGGACGGTCGTGGGCATCTGGGTCGTGCTGATGCTCGGGGCGATCTACCCCGTCCTCGGCCACGCCGCTCGTGAAGTGTTCGGGAGCTGACGCCAATGTCCACGACTGAGAAGACCGCTTCCGGGATCGGCCCCGTCGAGGGCGGCTCCGTCTACACGGTCGACAACCCCGCACCGCTCATCGAGCCCCCGCGCAAGCGCACCAAGAAGACCCCGAAGACCACGCGCGGCAACTTCGAGATGGCCGCCTGGCTCTTCATGCGCCTGTCCGGCATCGTCCTGGTCGTCCTGGTCATCGGCCACCTGCTGATCCAGCTCGTGCTGGACGGCGGCGTCTCCAAGATCGGCTTCGCCTTCGTGGCCGGCCGCTGGGCGTCGCCGTTCTGGCAGGTCTGGGACCTGCTGATGCTGTGGCTGGCGATGCTGCACGGCGCCAACGGTCTGCGCACGATCATCAACGACTACGCGGAGCGCGCGAACACGCGCCTGTGGCTGAAGGGCCTGCTGTACACCGCAACGGTGTTCACCATCCTGCTGGGCACGCTGGTGATCTTCACCTTCGACCCGAACATCCGCTAGGCACGGGGCTGAGGTATCCACTCATGAAGATCCACAAGTACGACACCGTCATCGTCGGCGCCGGCGGCGCGGGCATGCGCGCCGCCATCGAGTCGACGAAGCGCAGCCGCACCGCCGTGCTGACCAAGCTCTACCCCACCCGCTCCCACACGGGCGCCGCGCAGGGCGGCATGGCCGCCGCGCTGGCCAACGTGGAGGAGGACAACTGGGAGTGGCACACCTTCGACACGGTCAAGGGCGGTGACTACCTGGTCGACCAGGACGCCGCCGAGATCTTGGCGAAGGAGGCCATCGACTCGGTCCTCGACCTGGAGAAGATGGGCCTGCCGTTCAACCGCACCCCGAACGGCACCATCGACCAGCGCCGCTTCGGCGGTCACTCCCGCAACCACGGCGAGGCCCCGGTCCGCCGCTCCTGCTACGCGGCCGACCGCACCGGCCACATGATCCTCCAGACGCTGTACCAGAACTGCGTCAAGGAGGGCGTGGAGTTCTTCAACGAGTTCTACGTCCTGGACCAGCTGATCACCGAGGTCGACGGCATCAAGAAGTCGGCCGGTGTGGTGGCGTACGAACTCGCCACCGGCGAGATCCATGTCTTCCAGGCGAAGGCCGTGATCTACGCGTCCGGCGGCTGCGGCAAGTTCTTCAAGGTGACGTCGAACGCGCACACGCTGACCGGTGACGGCCAGGCCGCGGTCTACCGCCGGGGTCTGCCGCTGGAGGACATGGAGTTCTTCCAGTTCCACCCGACCGGCATCTGGCGCATGGGCATCCTGCTGACGGAGGGCGCCCGTGGTGAGGGCGGCATCCTCCGCAACAAGGACGGCGAGCGCTTCATGGAGAAGTACGCGCCGGTGATGAAGGACCTCGCGTCGCGAGACGTGGTGTCGCGCTCGATCTACACCGAGATCCGTGAGGGCCGCGGCTGCGGTCCCGAGGGCGACCACGTCTACCTGGACCTGACCCACCTGCCGCCGGAGCAGCTGGACGCCAAGCTGCCCGACATCACCGAGTTCGCGCGGACGTACCTCGGTATCGAGCCGTACACGGATCCGATCCCGATCCAGCCGACGGCGCACTACGCGATGGGCGGCATCCCGACCAACGTCGAGGGCGAGGTCCTCGCCGACAACACCACCGTCGTCCCGGGCCTGTACGCGGCCGGTGAGGTGGCGTGCGTGTCCGTCCACGGCGCGAACCGTCTCGGCACGAACTCCCTGCTGGACATCAACGTGTTCGGCAAGCGGGCCGGCATCGCGGCGGCGGAGTACTCGCAGACGGCGGACTTCGTCGAGCTCCCGGAGAACCCGGAGTCGCTGGTCGTCGAGCAGATCGAGCGCCTGCGCACGTCCACGGGCACCGAGCGCGTGGCGACTCTCCGCCGCGAGCTGCAGGAGACCATGGACGCCAACGTCATGGTGTTCCGCACCGAGCAGACGATCAAGACGGCGGTGGAGAAGATCGCCGAGCTGCGCGAGCGCTACAAGAACGTGGCGATCCAGGACAAGGGCAAGCGGTTCAACACGGACCTGCTGGAGGCCATCGAGCTGGGCAACCTGCTCGACCTGGCCGAGGTCATGGCGGTCTCCGCGCTGGCCCGCAAGGAGTCCCGCGGCGGCCACTACCGCGAGGACTACCCGAACCGGGACGACGTCAACTTCATGCGCCACACCATGGCGTACCGCGAGGTCGGCGCAGACGGCACCGAGTCCGTCCGTCTCGACTACAAGCCGGTCGTCCAGACCCGCTACCAGCCGATGGAGCGTAAGTACTGATGGCAACTCCCGTTCTGGACAAGGCCGAGGCGGAGTCCGCGGCCTCCCCTTACATCACGGTCACGTTCCGGGTCCGCCGCTTCAACCCGGAGGTCTCGGCGGAGGCCACCTGGGAAGACTTCCAGCTGGAGATCGACCCGAAGGAGCGCGTCCTCGACGGCCTCCACAAGATCAAGTGGGACCTCGACGGCACGCTCACCTTCCGCCGCTCCTGCGCGCACGGCATCTGTGGCTCGGACGCGATGCGGATCAACGGCAAGAACCGCCTCGCGTGCAAGACCCTGATCAAGGACATCAACCCCGAGAAGCCGATCACGATCGAGCCCATAAAGGGCCTGACGGTCCTGAAGGACCTGGTCGTGGACATGGAGCCGTTCTTCCAGGCGTACCGGGACGTGATGCCCTTCCTGATCACGAAGGACACGAACGAGCCGACGCGTGAGCGTCTGCAGTCGGCGGAGGACCGCGAGCGCTTCGACGACACCACGAAGTGCATCCTGTGCGCCGCGTGCACCTCCTCGTGCCCGGTCTTCTGGAACGACGGCCAGTACTTCGGCCCGGCGGCCATCGTCAACGCGCACCGCTTCATCTTCGACTCGCGTGACGAGGCCGGCGAGCAGCGCCTGGAGATCCTCAACGACCGCGACGGCGTCTGGCGCTGCCGCACGACCTTCAACTGCACGGACGCCTGCCCGCGCGGCATCGAGGTCACCAAGGCGATCCAGGAAGTGAAGAGGGCGCTGATCACCCGGCGCTTCTGACCTTCCGTCAGCACAACGAGGGCTCCCCGTCCGGTACGCCGGGCCGGGAGCCCTCGGCCTCACCTCAACGGGTGATCACATGGTCGGCCCGCGGTCCGGTGTCCCTGGCCGGGCTTCGGCGTGCCCCTAACCTGAGGGCATGTCAGATGACCAGTCGTACGAGCTGCTCGGTTTCGACAACGTACTGCTGCCCGTCGGAGACCTCGACGAGGCCGTGCGGTGGTACGAGCGGGCCGGGTTCGCGACGGACTTCCGGCTCGACGAGGCCGGGATCGCACTGCTGAAGGTCGGAGGTGAGACGCCCGGGATTCTGCTGCGGCGGGAGGAGGAGTTCGGGCACCGTCCGCCGCCCTGGCCGTCGCCGCGGGTGTGGCTCGAGGTGCCGGACGCGCGCACGGCGGCCCAGGCCCTGACCGAGGCCGGCATCTCCCTCCTGGACGCCCCCTCCCCCGTGGCCACCGGCTGGACCGTCGAGATCGCCGATCCGTGGGGGAACGTCCTCGGCTTCACGGACTACAGCAAGCGGCCGGAGCTGGGGCGGAGGCCCTGAATCCCACTGGCTAGGCTCTCTTCGTGCCCGCGAAGAACGACAGTCCCGCGCCGAGCGACCACCCCGAGGGGGGCGGTACGCCGACCAAGTCCGAGCAGACACGTGCGCTGATCCTGGAGACGGCGATGCGGCTGTTCCGGGAGCGCGGGTACGACAAGACCACCATGCGGGCCATCGCACAGGAGGCCGGGGTCTCCGTCGGCAACGCGTACTACTACTTCGCCGGCAAGGAACACCTCATCCAGGGCTTCTACGACCGGATCGCCGCCGAGCACCAGGCGGCGGTCCGCGACGTCCTGGACCGGGAGACCGACCTGGAGGCGCGCCTCGCGGGCGTCCTGAAGGCGTGGCTGGACGTCGCGACGCCGTACCACGAGTTCGCGGTGCAGTTCTTCAAGAACGCCGCCGACCCCGACAGCCCGCTCAGCCCGTTCTCGCCGGAGTCGGAGCACGCGCGCGTGGAGGCGATCAGCGTGCACCGGGAGGTGCTGGCCGGGTCCAGGGCGAAGGTGCCGGAGGAACTGCGGGACGTCCTTCCCGAGTTGATGTGGCTGGCTCAGATGGGCCTGTGCCTGTACTGGATCTTCGACCGGACCGAGGGACGCGAGCGCAGTTACCGACTGGCCGAGCGGGGGGCCCGGCTCACCGCGCGCGGGGTGAGTCTGGCGCGGTTCCGGGTGCTGCGGCCGCTGGTGCTGGAGGTGCACGAGTTGTTCACGGACTTTCTGCCGGGGATGACGAAGGTGCTGCCGGATCCGGGACGTGGGGGCCGGACCGGGTGATCACTTTCGGGTGAACGAGCCGGAACGGGACGGAGCGCCTGCGGCCTGCCTACGATGATGCTCTCGACACCAGCCCCTAGGAGGCACGCGATGTCCGCTGCATCCGTCGAGCAGCCCTTCGACGACGAGCCGTTCTCACTCACGGCCATCGCCGACGAGATCATGGAGCGCCATCCGGGCTACCGCGTCGAGATCATCGAAGGCCATCTCCTCGTGACCCCATCACCGGATGCCCCCCACGCCCGAGCCCTGACCAGCCTCATGGTGCCCTTCATCGCCGCTGGACTGCACGGCGAGGAAACCGAGGTGCTCCAGAACGTCGGGCTCTGGCTGCCCACCGGGGCCGAGGACTACGCCATCCCCGACCTCGTGGTGGTGGACGCCGACATCGACGATCACTTCGTCGAGAACAATGCGTACGACCCGGTCTGCTTCCGCCTCGTTCTGGAGGTCACGTCCAGCAACTGGCGGGACGACCTGAAGACCAAGGTCACCGCCTACGCCGAGGCCAAGGTTCCCGTCTACCTCGTCGTCGACCGCAAGCATCAGCGCCTCCACGTCCTGACCGAGCCGACCGGGAGCGAGTACGCGAACCACCGCGTTCACGCTCCCGGCGAGACAGTCACGTTGCCCGAGACGATCGGTGCCGAGGTCACCCTCGATGTGAAGCAGATCATCAAGGCCGGGCAGAAGAAGGCTAATTGACCGCGTCCACCTCCCCCTCGGCGAGTTCCACGTCGTAAACCAACGGCCCCTCACCGACCACCACATGCCCCGCCCGCGAGGCATACGACGACGCCGTCGCCGCCAGCAGATAAGTCCCCGGCCCCGGCACCGCAACGATGTACGAGCCGTCCGCCAGCGACGTCACGCGGTCCAGTTGACGCCCGCCGCGCGACAGCAGCGTGACCGCCGCACCCTCCACCGGCTCACCGTCCGCCGTACGGACGAAGCCGTGGACCACCGAAGCCGGACCGTCCGCCCCCGCAGGAGACTCCTCCGCCTCCTCCCGCGGCTCCACCGCCAGATGCGGCAACCGCTTCTCCAGCCCCGCCGGCAGCCACCAGTTCGCGTTCCCCAGCAGATGCATCGCCGCCGGCACCAGTGCCGTACGCAGGATGAACGCGTCCAGGGCGACCGCCGCCGCCAAGCCGATGCCCGCCATCGCGCCCTCTATGTCGCCGCTGAGGACGAAGGCGGAGAAGACGCAGATCATGATCAGAGCGGCGCAGTTGATGACCCTGCTGGTCTCCGCTAGCCCCACCCGCACCGCGCGCGCGTTGTCCTTGGTGTGCACCCACTCCTCGTGCATCCGGCTCACCAGGAACACCTGGTAGTCCATCGAGAGCCCGAAGAGCAGGGACAGCATGATGACCGGCAGGAACGCCGTGATCGGGCCCTCCTTGCCGATGCCGAGCAGCTCGGTCCCCCAGCCCCACTGGAAGATCGCCACCAGGACCCCGAAGGACGCGGCCGCCGCGACCAGGTTCATGATCGCAGCGGTCAGCGGGACCACCAGCGAGCGGAAGGCGACCAGC
Organism: Streptomyces sp. NPDC059866; assembly: GCF_042731325.1. Lineage (NCBI taxonomy): Bacteria > Bacillati > Actinomycetota > Actinomycetes > Kitasatosporales > Streptomycetaceae > Streptomyces > Streptomyces sp. NPDC059866. Next base: position 262,510 of record NZ_JBHWJT010000008.1, read on the forward strand.
AACAGCAGGAAGCCCAGCGCGATGATCGTCGCGATGAAGTACGGCAGCCGGTCGCCCGTCACCGACGCGAAGTCCTTGAAGACCGCCGTCACGCCACCCACGTGGGCCTCGACGTCCGCCGCCGGGATCACGTCCTCGCGCAGCACGTCGATCAGCCGGTCCGTCTCCTCCGACTGGGGTGACGTCGTCGGCACCACCTGGATCACGGAGATGCCGTTCGCGGGCGGGGCCGCGGCGACCTGGGCCACGCCCTCGGCCGACTCGATACCGGACACCAGCGCGTCGGGCGCCGGGCCCTCCACCACCACCTGCAACGGCCCGTTGAAGCCGGGGCCGAAACCTTCCGCCAGCAGGTCGTACGCCTGGCGGGTGGTCGTTGTCTCCTCGTGGTTGCCCTGGTCGGTGGCGCCGAGGCGGATGGACAGGACGGGGATCGCGAGGACCACCATGACGACGAGGGCGAGCGCCGCGACCGGGCGTGGGCGCTTCTGGACGTACGACGACCAGCGCGCCGCCAGACCGCTCGCCTCCTCCGGCTCCGGTCCCGCCTGGGTCAGCCGGCGCCGCTGCCGACGGCTGAGCACCCGCATGCCCAGCAGGCCCAGCAGCGCGGGCAGCAGCGTGACGGCCGCCAGCACGCTGAACACCACGGTCAGCGAGGTCGCGATGACGACACCGTCCAGGAAGCGCAGGTTCATCACCAGCATGCCGGCCAGCGCGATGCAGACCGTGCCGCCGGCGAACAGCACCGCACGCCCTGAGGTGTTGAGGGCGGTCACGCCGGCCTCCTCCGGCTGCATGCCGCGCAGGATGCCGCGCCGGTGCCGGGTGACGATGAACAGGGCGTAGTCGATGCCGACGCCGAGGCCGATCAACGAGCCGAGCAGCGGGGCGACGTCGGGCACGTTCGTGGCATGGCTGAGCAGCATCGTGCTGAGCATGCCGGTGCCCACACCGGCGATCGCCACGACGATCGGCAGCAGCATCGCGAACAGCGAGCCGAAGGCCAGGAACAGGACGATCGCCGCCGCCACGATGCCCACCAGCTCTGCGGTGCCGGTGGGCGGCTCCTGGATGCGGGCGATCGCCTGGCCGCCCAGCTCCACCTGCAGACCGTCGCGTTCGGCCGCCTGTGCGGTGTCGACGACGTCCTCGATCAGCTCCTTGGGGATGGCGTTCGCCTGCTCGGTGAAGGTGATCTGGGCGTACGCGATCCGCTCGTCCCTGCTGATCTGCGCCGCGCCCTGCGCACCGGCGTACGGGTCGGTGACCTCGCCGACCCCCTCCAGCCGTCCGATCTCCTCGAGTGCGGGCTCGATCCGGGACCGTACGTCCTCGTCCCGTACCGAGCCCTCCTCGGCCTTCCACACCACCGTGTCGGTGTCGCCGGCACTCTGCGGGAAGGCCTTCTCCATCAGGTCGTACGCCCTCTTGGAGTCCGTGTTCGGGAGGGAGAAGACGTTCGCGTAGTCCGTGCCCGCCGTCGAGGCCGAAAAGCCCAGGCCGAACAGCGCCCCCACCCACAGCAACAGGACCACCAGCCGGTGCCGGAAGCACCACCGTGCCAATGTCGCCACGCTCAAGCTCCTTCATCGAAGGGTCGGTTGATCGGTTGGTCCCCCAGGTCCTGCGCACCAGGATCGGCGGCGCCGCGCGCGCGTGAACACGACCGGCCCATGACTCTCAACGAACTCCAAAGCGAAGGCGGCACGGTTGTCAGTGCCCGCGCCGATACTGGGGGCATGACGACGGCTCCCGGCACCGTGCTGGTCGTGGAGGACGAGGTGAGCATCGCCGACGTCCTCGCGATCGCCCTGCGCTACCACCGTTTCGAGGTCATGACCGCGGGCACCGTCCGCGAGGCGCTCACCCTCGCCGAGCGCACCCGCCCCGACGCGGCGCTGCTCGACGTGATGCTCCCGGACGGCGACGGCCGCGCCCTCGGCCGTGAACTGCGCGAGCGGCGCCCTGACCTGGCGCTGGTGTTCCTCACCGCGCGCGACTCGCCCGCCGAGATCGTCGGCGCCCTCGGCTTCGGCGACGACTACATCACCAAGCCGTTCAACATCGACGAGGTCGTCGCCCGGGTCACCGCGGTGCTGCGCCGCACCCGCCCCGCCGACGTGCTGCCTCAGCGGCCCCCGCTGCGGTACGGCGACCTGGAGCTGGACGAGACGACGTACTCGGTGCGCCGCGCCGGCCGCACGGTCGAGCTGACCCCCACCGAGTACGCCCTGCTGCGCTTCCTGGTGCGCAACGGCGGCCGGATCGTGCCCAAGGAGCAACTCCTGCGCCATGTCTGGCAGTACGAGCACGTCCCGCTGGAGTCGACGGTCGTCGAGACCTACATCAGTTATCTGCGGCGCAAGCTGGACGCGCTGGGACCGCCGGTGATCACCACCCGGCGGGGCGTCGGGTACGGGCTGGCATGAGGCCGTACAAAGGCCGCTGCGGACACAGCCTGCACTCGCTGCGCGGCAAGCTGACGCTGGCGAACGTGGTGCTGCTGGCGCTCTCCATCGTCGTGGCGACCGCCGTGAGCCTGATGGGCATGCGGATCTACCTGCTGGACACCGTGGACCGCGAGCTGATGACGTCCCGCACCTCGATCGGCGACGCCCCGCTCACCTTCGAGCAGGTCGACTCGCTGACCGCGCTGTTCGCCCTCAGTGAAAAGATGGCTCCCGACTCCTCCGGCGGCGACGCCGACTCGCTCGTGCAGGGCTCCGTCTTCGCGGCCGTCGACAAGTCCGGGCGTCCCCTGACCATAGGCGGTTTCGCGCCGACCGACACCCAGCGCGCGCTGGCCGCCGCGGTGAAGGAACCCGCGGTCCTCGTGGCCGACACCGAGCCCCACGACCTCCAGGTCCAGGGCGACCACTACCGCGTCACCGCCGGCCGGCTCGCCGACGGCACCACCGTCCTGCTCGCCACCTCGACCGAGGCCGTCCACCAGATCCTCAGCAGGGCCCTCAAGCTCGACCTCGCCGTCGGCACCCTGCTGCTGGCCCTGCTGGCCTGCCTCACGATGTTCAGCGTGCGCCGCCGGATGCAGCCCCTGGAGGACATGGTCGAGACGTCGACGGCGATCGCCGAGGGCGACCTGACCCGGCGCGTGCCGTCCAGCCGCGAGGCCACCCTGGAGGTGGAGCAGCTCCGCCTCGCCCTCAACTCGATGCTCCATCAGGTCGAGTCGGCGTACCGCACGCGTGAACGCAGCGCCGCCCAGCTGCGCCGCTTCGTCGCCGACGCCTCGCACGAACTGCGCACCCCGCTGTCCGCGATACGCGGCTACCTCCAGCTGTACGACAAGGGCATGCTGCGCGACCCGGCGGACCGCAAGCGGGCCTGGGAGCGGGTGATGGCGGAGGCGGACCGCATGGGCCGGCTCGTCGACGAACTGCTCATCCTCGCCCGCCTCGACCAGCAGCCCGAACTGCGCTTCCACCATGTCGACCTGAGCCGGCTGGTGCGGGAGGCGGCTCAGGACCTGCGTGTGCAGCAGCCCGAACGGCCCATCACGGTCGGTGCCGACGGCTCCCTGCTGGTGCACGCCGACGAGTCCGGGCTGCGTCAGATACTCGGCAACCTCCTGGGCAACGTCCGTATCCACACACCCGCCGACGTGCCGGTGCGGCTCGGCGTGGAGCGCTCCGACGGGGTGGTACGGCTGTGCGTCGCCGACGAGGGGCCGGGCCTCGACACGGAGGACGCCGCCCGCATATTCGACCGCTTCTTCCGCGCGGGAGGCGGCGCGGGCAGCGGGCTGGGCATGGCGATCGTGCAGGGGGTGGTCCAGGCGCACGGGGGCGAGGTGACGGTGCGTACGGCGCCGGGCGAGGGGCTGGCGGTGACGGTGACCCTGCCGGCCCGGACGGCTGCGCCCGTGTAGGGCTCAGATCCGCCGCCGCTCCCTTCGCCCTGTCACCGGGGCGAGGCCAGCTCGATCACCGTGATGTCGGAGGGTGCGCCGACGCGCGTGGGCGGTCCCCAGGCGCCCGCTCCGCGGCTGACGTACAGCTGGGTGTCGCCGTAGCGATCCAGTCCCGCGAGGGTCGGGTTCGCGGCCGCCGCAAGGAGGTTGCCGGGCCAGAGCTGGCCGCCGTGGGTGTGGCCGGAGAGCTGGAGGTCGACGCCGTGCTCGACGGCGTCGTGGATCTGCACGGGCTGGTGGGCCAGGAGCACGCACGCGCGTGCCGTGTCCCGGTCGCCGAGGGCCTTGGCGAAGTCCGGACCGTTGCCCTCCTCCTCGCCGGCCACGTCGTTGACCCCCGCGAGGTCGAAGTGGGGCAGCTCCGTACGGGCGTTCTCCAGGGGGCGCAGGCCGAGTCTCCGCACCTCCTCCACCCACTGCTCGGCGCCGGAGAAGTACTCGTGGTTGCCGGTGACGAAGTAGGCGCCGTGGCGGGCCGTCAGCTGGGCGAGGGGCGCGGCCGCGGGCCCCAGGTCCTTCACACTGCCGTCGACGAGGTCGCCGACGACCGCGATGAGGTCGGGCTGCGTCGAGTTGATCGTGTCCACGACCTTCTGGGCGAAGCCCCGGCCGAGGACCGGGCCCAGATGGATGTCGCTGACCACCGCGATCCGGAAACCGTGCGCCGCGCGCGGGAGTTTGGCCAGCGGGACGGTGACGCGTTTCACACCCGGCCCGTTCAGGACGCCGTACGTGCCGGTTCCGACGGTTCCGACGGCCGCCGCGGCGGCGGCGCCGGCGACGACCCGGGAGACGAACAGACGGCGGGAGGGAGCGGGGGTGGGGGTGGGGGTGGGGGTGGGGTCCGGAGGCTGCGGGGGGTCGGTGGCCTCCGGCTGCGCGGCGGCGCCCGCCGTGATGGGTTCCGGCTGCGGTATGCCGGCCACGGCCGACGCCCGCTCGCGGTCCCGGCGTTCGAGGAAGCGGCGGAGCAGCGGTCGTACGACCTCACCCACGAGCAGGGCCAGCAGCAGGTAGATGGACAGTGCCAGCCACATGAATCCCGGCCAGGCGAGGGTGCGCTGGAGCCAGAACGGGGCGCCCGTGCGTTCGGCGACGAGCGCGCCGATGGCGAGCACCCAGCCACCGGCGACCAGTACCGCGCCCGCCCGGCGCACCGGGCCCGGGCTCTGCGTCGTGTCGCGGAACAGGCGGCGCCACAGATACCAGTTCGCCACCACGAGGACACTCACGACGACGAGCAGAAAGACGATCACCATGCTGTTGCTTCTCTCTTCGACCGGGTGCCGGTTGCTATGACGTACGGCGCAGTGCGCGCAGTCCGCGCAACCCGATGGCCCCGACGACCGTCCCCAATACGAAGGAGACGACGGCGAGCGTCAGATGCACCCAGAAGTACGCCGTCGGGTCTCCGTCGTCGAACGCGAGCCCGCTGCTGTCCTTGATCAGGTTCTTGACGAAAGTGACCCAGATGACCCAGCTCCACACCCCGAAGGCGAGCAGGAACCAGGAGATCGGGCGGCTGAGTTTCATACGTTCAGTATCGCCGCCGGATGTCCGGTTCCGTTCCCGGGGTGGGGAGGGGAGCGGGACTTCCCGGACCCGGGCATGTACGTTCTCGCTCGTGCCCGCACCCAAGAAGACCGCCAGGCGATCCCTACTGCTCGCATCCGCAACCCTGTTGACCGTTTCCCTGACCGCGCCCGCGGCTCTCGCGGCGCCGCGCCCGTCACCCAGTTCCACGGCGAGCCCGTCGGCCACTCCCCCGGCGAACATGTCGACCGTGGGCGGCGAGCGGCTCGGCCGGCCAGGCACGCAGGTGAACCTCGCCGACGGGATCCCGGTACTGCCCAAGGACGTCAGCGCCCGTTCCTGGATCGTCGCCGACGCCGAGTCCGGCGAGGTGCTCGCCGCGCACAACGCGCACTGGCGGCTGGCCCCGGCGAGCACCCTGAAGATGCTGTTCGCCGACACGGTGCTGCCCAGGTTCCCCAAGACGATGAAGCACAAGGTCGCCGTCTCCGACCTGGCGGGCATCGGCGCCGGCTCCAGCATGGTCGGGATAAAGGAGAACGAGACCTACACGGTCCACGACCTGTGGCTCGGCGTCTTCCTGCGCTCCGGCAACGACGCGGTGCACGTCCTGTCCGCGATGAACAAGGGCGTCGACAACACCGTCAAGGAGATGAACGAGCACGCCGAGGAGCTCCAGGCCCTCGACACGCACGTGGTCAGCCCCGACGGCTACGACGCCCCCGGCCAGGTCTCCTCCGCGTACGACCTGACGCTGATCGCCCGTTCCGGGATGCAGAAGAAGGACTTCCGCGAGTACGCCGCGACGGCGACCGCGAAGTTCCCGGGCGAGACGGCGAAGAACAAGAAGGGCAAGCCCGTCCGCAAGTCCTTCGAGATACAGAACACCAACCGGCTGCTGACCGGCGACTACGGCCTCTCCCAGTACCGGGGCATCGCGGGCGTCAAGAACGGCAACACCACCAACGCGGGAGCCACCTTCACCGGCGTCGCCGAGCGAGACGGCAGGGTGCTGCTCGTCACGGTCATGAATCCGCAGAACGACGAGCACAACGAGGTCTACAAGGAGACCGCGCGGCTGTTCGACTGGGGTTTCAAGGCGGCCGGGAAGGTGGAGCCGGTCGGTGAGCTGGTGCCGCCGAAGGGCGCCGCGCAGGCCGGCGCCGATCCCGGTGCGACCGCTTCCGGCGAGGCGGGCCAGGCCGGTGGCGCGGGTACCTCCGGCGGCGGCTCGGCCAAGCCCGTGGCGAGCGCCAGGACCGAGGGCGGGTCCAGCGGCATCGGGGTCGCGCTCGCGATCAGCGGTGGGCTGCTGGTGCTGCTCGCGGGCGGGGCGTTCCTGGTCAATCGCCGCTGGCCGCTGCCGGATCTGGTGCGTCGCCGCCGGTGACCTCGGCCTTCTCGGCCTCCTTGCTCTGCGTCGCCGTCCAGGCGGCGCAGAACAGCACCAGCTTCGACGTGAAGTTGATCCACAGCAGCAGGGCGACGGGGACGCCGAACGCGCCGTACATGCTCTTCGCGGCCACGCCCTGCATATAACCGCTCAGCAGCAGCTTCAGCAGCTCGAAGCCGATCGCGCCGATCAACGCGCCCACGATCAGCCGGCGCCGGGACGGTTCGACGCCCGGCAGCAGCGTGAGCACGTACAGCAGGACCAGGAAGTCGGCCAGTACGGCGACGGCGAACGCGGCGATACGCAGCAGAAGGCTGCCCCAGCCGTGCTCGTCCAGGCCCAGCTGGCGGGCGCTCCAGGTGACGGCGGCCGAGCCGACGGTGGACGCGGCGAGGGTGACCAGCAGCGCGCCGCCGAGACCGATCAGGACACCCGCGTCCTTGGCCTTGACCAGAACGGGGTTCTCCTCGCTGTCCGGCAGCTCCCACACCGCCCGCAGACAGTCGCGCATCGAGCCGACCCAGCTGATGCCGGTGAACAGCAGCAGGGCACCGGCGATGAGACCGATGGTGCCGGCGTTGTCGACCAGGGCGCCGATGTTCAGCTGCTCGGAGATGCCGGGGACCTGCTGGGCGATCTTGTCCTGCAGCTCCTGCTGCTGCTCGGCGCTGAGCGTGGCGGCGCCGATCGCGGCACCCACGGTGAGCAGCGGAAACAGCGCGACAAAGCTGGTGAACGTCATCGCCGCGGCCAGCCGCGTCCACTTCACGCGGTCCAGCCGCTCGTACGACCGCCACACGTGCGTGGCCATCAGGCGGGCGGCCGCGGGGCCGACGACGGGGAGCTTCTTCAGCCAGTCCATGAACCGACCCTGCCCTTCGTGACGCCCCCATTAATCAGCCATTCCGGGGAGGCAAGGGATGTTTCATAACTCTTGCCACATACAGGGCGCTACGGTCGCCGCAATGTCCGGCCCTCCACAAGGAGCGTGATCGTCGTGAAGGACACCGACGGCCTCCCCCAGTCCCTCCTCGTCCTCGGCGGTACGTCCGAGATCGCGCTGGCCACCGCCCGGCGCCTGATCGCCCGCCGCGCCCGCACGGTGTGGCTGGCCGGACGCCCCTCACCCGCCCTCGAACAGGCCGCCGAGAATCTCCGCACCCTGGGCGCCGACGTGCGCACGACCGCCTTCGACGCGCTCGACCCCGAGTCCCACGAAACGGTGCTCGGCAAGGTCTTCGCCGAGGGCGGCATCGACATGGTGCTGCTCGCGTTCGGGACGCTCGGCGACCAGGCGCACGACGAGCGCGAGCCGGTGAGCGCCGTGCGCGTCGCGCAGACCAACTACACGGGAGCCGTGTCGGCGGGCCTGGTCTGCGCCCGTGCGTTGCAGGCCCAGGGCCACGGCTCGCTCGTCGTGCTGTCCTCGGTGGCCGGCGAGCGCGCCCGCCGCGCCGACTTCATCTACGGTTCCAGCAAGGCCGGCCTGGACGCCTTCGCCCAGGGCCTGGGCGACGCGCTGTACGGCACGGGCGTGCACGTGATGGTCGTACGCCCCGGGGTCGTACGACCGAGGACCGCCGGACCGGCTCAGGCCCCGTTCACGACCACCCCGGAGGCGGTCGCGACGGCGATCGAGCTGGGTCTGCGCCGACGTTCGGAGACGGTGTGGGTACCGGGGGCGCTGCGCCTGCTCATGTCGGCGCTGAGGCACACCCCGCGCGCGGTGTTCCGGCGACTGCCGATCTAGAGCGGTCGGTATGTATCGGCCGGCCGGCTTTCACCGACTCGGAATGGTGCCCCGCTCCACAGGCCCCGCCTGCGGCGGCACGACCGCGCTCCCGAAGGTGAACTCGCGCAGCTTGCGCCACACCCCGTCGGGGCCCTGCTCGTAGAGGGCGAAGCCGACGCAGGCCCACTCCGCCCGGTAGTCGGCAAGCTCCTCGTAGGCGCGGTCCATGGCCTCGTCGTCGATGCCGTGGGCCACGGTGACATGCGGGTGATAGGGGAACTGCAGGTCGCGCGCCAACGGCCCCGATGTGTCACGCACCCGCTTCTGCAGCCGGGCGCAGGCCTCGGCACCGTCGACCACCTGCACGAACACGACCGGCGAGAGGGGCCGGAAGGTGCCGGTGCCGGACAGCCGCATCGCGAAGGGGCGCCCGGCGGCCGCGACCTCCGCGAGGTGCGCCTGGATCGCGGGCAGCTCCGAGGCCTCGACCTCCGTCGGTGGCAGCAGGGTGACGTGCGTGGGGATGCCGTGAGCCGCGGCGTCGCCGAAGCCCGCGCGCCGCTGCTGGAGCAGGCTGCCGTGCGGCTCCGGGACCGCGATCGACACACCGATCGTTACGGTCCCCACGTCTTCTCCTGTCGTCGTGTTGGTGCGTCCCGTGCGGGGCGGGTGGCCGCGAGTGCGGCTGCCCGGTTATCGACTGTACGGCCACGGCTGCGCCCTGGGCAGGCGTGGTCATAGTGATGTGCAGCGCTGTGCGGGGCCGCGCGCCAAGAGCCGGACCGGGTCGGATCCTGTCCGGATCCGTGCTCGGTTCGATGCTCTCCGCGGCGCGCGGCCGGTTGCTCGGCTCGGTCGCTCGGCTCGGTTGCTCGGCTCAGTGTTTGGCCGGGAGGAAGCCCACCCTGTCGTAGGCCTGCGCCAGCGTCTCCGCGGCGACGGCGCGCGCCTTCTCCGCGCCCTTGGCCAGGACCGAGTCGAGCGTCTCCGGGTCGTCCAGGTACTGGTTGGTCCGCTCCCGGAACGGCGTCACGAACTCGACCATGACGTCGGCGAGGTCGGTCTTGAGCGCACCGTAGCCCTTGCCGGCGTACCTCTCCTCCAGTTCCCCGATTCCGGCCCCGGTGAGGGTCGAGTAGATGGAGAGGAGGTTGCTGACGCCCGGCTTGTTCTCCGGGTCGAAGCGGATCACGGTGTCCGTGTCGGTGACGGCGCTCTTGACCTTCTTGGCGGTGGTCCTGGGCTCGTCGAGAAGGTTGACGAGGCCCTTCGGCGTGGACGCCGACTTGCTCATCTTGATCGACGGCTCCTGAAGGTCGTAGATCTTCGCCGTCTCCTTGAGGATGTACGGCTTCGGGACCGTGAAGGTCTCGCCGAAGCGGCCGTTGAAGCGCTCGGCGAGGTCGCGGGTGAGCTCGATGTGCTGGCGCTGGTCCTCGCCGACCGGGACCTCGTTGGCCTGGTAGAGCAGGATGTCCGCGACCTGCAGGACCGGGTACGTGAACAGGCCGACGGATGCCCGGTCCGCGCCCTGCCTGGCGGACTTGTCCTTGAACTGGGTCATGCGGGACGCCTCGCCGAAGCCGGTGAGGCAGTTCATGATCCAGGCGAGCTGGGCGTGCTCGGGGACATGGCTCTGGACGAAGAGCGTGCAGCGCTCCGGGTCCAGCCCGGCGGCGAGGAGCTGGGCGGCGGCGAGGCGGGTGTTGGCCCGCAGCTCCTTCGGGTCCTGCGGAACCGTGATCGCGTGCAGGTCGACGACCATGTAGAACGCGTCGTGGGTCTCCTGCAGGGCCACCCACTGGCGGACGGCGCCGAGGTAGTTGCCGAGGTGGAACGAGCCTGCGGTGGGCTGGATTCCGGAGAGCACGCGGGGTCGGTCAGAAGCCATGCTCCCCATTCTCTCAGGTCTCGCGGACCGGTCCGGAACCGATGCGAAACAGGTGGGAACCGATTCGGCTTCCGTGGTGTACCAAGAGTGTGAGGACGCGGGAGGGGGGCCGCATCGTCGATGAGGCCGCGGTGATCGCACGCGTACGCGCCGGAGAGCCGGAGGCGTACGCGGAGCTGGTGCGGGCCCATACGGGCATCGCACTGCGGGCGGCCGCGGCGCTCGGGGCGGGTGCGGACGCGGAGGACGTGGTGCAGCAGGCCTTCGTCAAGGCGTACTGCGCGCTGGGCCGGTTCACCGAGGGCTCGGCGTTCAAGCCGTGGCTGCTGTCGATCGTGGCGAATGAGACGAGAAACACCATGCGCACGGCAGCGCGCCAGCGCACGCTCGCCGGACGGGAGGCGGCGTTCGTGGAGGCGGAGCCGCTGATACCGGAATCGGCGGACCCGGCGGTCGCGACGCTCCGGACGGAGCGCCGCGCGGCCCTGCTCGCCGCCCTGGACAAGCTGAGCGAGGAGCACCGCCTGGTCGTCACCTACCGCTATCTGCTGGAGATGGACGAGTCCGAGACCGCCCAGGCACTGGGCTGGCCCCGGGGGACGGTGAAGTCCCGGCTCAATCGCGCGCTGCGGAAACTGAGCCGGTTGCTGCCGGATTTTCAGCCGCGGGAAGGGGGTGATGAGCGTGGGTGACAGGTCGTACGACGGTGAGGGCGGCGCCCGGCACGGGCTCAGTGGTGCCTCCCGGCTGCCGGAGGAGCTGCGGGCGCTCGGCCGGTCCCTGGACGCGCCCGGGGGCGCCGGGTCGGGCGGGTCGGAGTCGATGGTCGAGCGGGTGCTGGAGCAGATACTCGCCGAGCAACTGCCCGTCCCGGAGCCGCCGGGCGCCGGTGCGCGGCTGCGGGCGGTGCGGCAGTGGACACGGGTGCGGTGGCGTTCGCTGACGGCCGCGCTGTGCGGGCTGCTGACCCTGCTCGCGGTCACTCCCCCGGTGCGTGCCGCGGTCGTCGACTGGTTCGGCTTCGGCGGGGTCGAGGTGCGGTACGACCCGTCGGCGGTGCCCTCGCCCGGTACCGAGGTGCCCGGCTGCGGCCGGTCGGTGTCGCTGGCGCAGGCCGCGCGGCGGGCCGGCTTCGAACCGCTGGTGCCGGACGCGCTCGGGCCCCCGGACGCGGTGACGGTGTCCGGTGCGCCGCAAGGGCGGTTCCTGGTGAGCCTGTGCTGGCGCGAGGAGGGGCGCACGATCCGGTTGGACGAGTATGCGGCGAGCATCGACATGACCTTCGTGAAAGCGGTGCCGGAGCAGCCGGAACGGCTGACGCTGGACTCCGGCAGCAGCCCCACCGACGGGGAATCGGGAACAGCCCTGTGGTTCGCGCGGCCGCATCTGCTGAAGTTCTGGCTCGTGGACGAGGACCGGGGCCGCTTCACTCTGGCGGAGCGGACGGCCAGCCCGACGCTGCTGTGGACCCACGGGACGCCGAACGGCGAGGTGACGCTTCGCCTGGAGGGCGTGGCGGCGAAGGAGCGGGCGGTGGACGTCGCGCAGTCGGTCGAGGAGGGCCCGGCGAGGTCCTCGGAAGAGCCTCCCGAATAGTGCGCACGGGACGGGAACCCCGACGGCCCGGGCGGTGTACCAGAAGTGACACGCGGCTCGCGGACGGGCCGCACGGGGATCGATTGGTTCGGGGGGCTGGGATGCGCAGGCACGTGATGTGGTGGAAGGGCCGGTGCCGCGAACCGGCGGCGCTCACGGCGGCGTTGGCGGTGGCGCTCACGCTGCTGCTCTGGGGCGCGCCGGCCGCGTCGGCGGGCGGACCGACGAGCGTGCTCGTGGTCTCGCCGGAGAGCACGGAGGCGGCGGCTCAGTACTCCACGGAGAAGGAGCACGGGGAGCTTCAGAGGCTGCTGGGCGGCCAGGACGGGACAGGGTCTGCGGGGCCCGGCATGAGGGCGGGCCGGGCGGCCGGCGCTTGGTGGGCGATACCCGGGCTGGCCGTGGGGCTGGCCCTTGGGGCGGGCGGCACGCTGTTGATACGCCGCGCGGCGGCCCGGCCGGTAGCCGGACCGCCGCGGGTGGGACCACACCGGAAGCGTCAGCCGAGGTCGATCTCCGGGTAGAGCGGGAAGCCGGCCACGAGGTCGGTGGCCCGGTGGGAGATCTCGTCCGCGATCTTCGGGTCGAGGATGTGCTGGGCCTTGGAGGGCGTGCCCTTGGCAGTGGTGCCGGGCTCGGTGGAGGTGAGGACACGGTCGATGAGGCCGGCGACCTCGTCCATCTCGGCGGTGCCCAGGCCACGGGTGGTCAGGGCGGGGGTGCCGATGCGGATGCCGGAGGTGTACCAGGCCCCGTTGGGGTCGGCCGGGATGGCGTTGCGGTTGGTGACGATGCCGGACTCGAGAAGCGCGGCCTCGGCCTGGCGACCGGTCAGTCCGTAGGAGGAGGCGACGTCGATCAGGTTGAGGTGGTTGTCCGTGCCGCCGGTCACCAGGGTCGCGCCCCGGCGCATCAGACCCTCGGCGAGGGCGCGGGAGTTGTCGACGATGCGCTGGGCGTAGTCACGGAAGGAGGGCTGCCGTGCCTCGGCGAGAGCGACGGCCTTGGCGGCCATGACGTGCGGGAGCGGGCCGCCGAGGACCATCGGGCAGCCGCGGTCGACCTGGTCCTTGAGGGAGTCGTCGCACAGGACCATGCCGCCGCGCGGGCCGCGCAGCGACTTGTGGGTGGTGGTGGTGACGATCTGGGCGTGCGGGACCGGGTCGAAGTCGCCGGTCAGCACCTTGCCGGCCACCAGACCCGCGAAGTGCGCCATGTCGACCATCAGGGTCGCTCCGACCTCGTCGGCGATCTCCCGCATGATCCGGAAGTTCACCAGACGAGGGTAGGCGGAGTAGCCGGCGACGATGATCAGCGGCTTGAACTCGCGGGCGGAGGCGCGCAGGGCCTCGTAGTCGAGAAGGCCGGTGGCGGGGTCGGTGCCGTAGGAGCGCTGGTCGAACATCTTGCCGGAGATGTTCGGGCGGAAGCCGTGGGTGAGGTGACCGCCGGCGTCCAGGGACATGCCGAGCATGCGCTGGTTGCCGAAGGCCTGGCGCAGCTCGGCCCAGTCGGCCTCGGAGAGGTCGTTGACCTGGCGGGCACCGGTCTTCTCCAGGAAGGGGGCCTCGACACGCTGGGCGAGGACGGCCCAGAAGGCGACGAGGTTGGCGTCGATGCCGGAGTGCGGCTGGACGTAGGCGTGGCGGGCGCCGAAAAGCTCCTTGGCGTGCTCGGCGGCCAGGGACTCGACGGTGTCGACGTTGCGGCAGCCGGCGTAGAAGCGGCGGCCGACGGTGCCCTCGGCGTACTTGTCGCTGAACCAGTTGCCCATCGCGAGGAGGGTGGCCGGGGAGGCGTAGTTCTCGGACGCGATCAGCTTGAGCATCTCGCGCTGGTCGTGGACTTCCTGGCCGATGGCGTCGGCGACGCGCGGCTCGACGGCGCGGATCACATCGAGGGCGGAGCGGAAGGCGGTGGATTCAGTGGAGAGGGGCTGCTGCTCTGGCATGTCGGCCTCCGGGCGGCGTGGCTTTCAGCGTTCGCGGTTCACGGTTCGGCCCAGGCGCACGGCACTCGCTCGTCAGGCCGTCTCAAGGCCCTCGGGGGCCGCTCCCCGATGGTCGGTCCCATCCCAGCGCGCCAGTCACGGCCCGCGAGTCAGCCTACCGGGCGCGCCGGACGACCAAGTTCCCGAGTCCACCATGCGAGCGAGGATAGGAAGGGGGCATCCTCATGTTCGGGAGTTGCCGTGACCGCTACGGAAAGTCTTATCGCCGCCGCCGAAGCCCACAGTGCGCACACCTACCACCCGCTGCCGGTGGTTGTCGCCAGCGCCGACGGGGCGTGGATGACGGACGTGGAGGGCCGACGCTATCTGGATCTGCTGGCCGGTTACTCGGCGCTCAACTTCGGGCACGGCAACCGGCGGCTGATCGAGGCGGCGAAGGCGCAGTTGGAGCGGGTGACGCTGACGTCGCGCGCCTTCCATCACGACCGGTTCGCGGCGTTCTGTGCGGAGCTGGCGGAGCTGTGCGGGATGGAGATGGTGCTGCCGGTGAACACGGGCGCGGAGGCGGTGGAGTCCGCAGTGAAGACGGCCCGGAAGTGGGGGTACCGGGTCAAGGGCGTGCCCGCGGAGATGGCGAAGATCGTGGTCGCCGGAGGCAACTTCCACGGCCGGACAACGACGATCATCAGCTTCTCCACCGACCCGGAGGCGCGGGCGGACTTCGGACCGTACACGCCGGGCTTCGCGATCGTGCCGTACGGGGATCTGACGGCGATGCGGGAGGTGATGACCGAGAACACGGTCGCGGTGCTGCTCGAGCCGATCCAGGGCGAGTCGGGCGTGATCGTGCCGCCGCCGGGTTATCTGCCGGCGGTGCGGGAGCTGACCCGGGAGCGGAACGTGCTGTTCATCGCCGACGAGATCCAGTCGGGCCTGGGGCGTACGGGACGGACGTTCGCGTGCGAGCACGAGGGGGTCGTGCCGGACGCCTATGTGCTGGGGAAGGCGCTGGGCGGCGGGATCGTGCCGGTGTCGGCGGTGGTGTCGTCGGCGGAGGTGCTCGGGGTGTTCCGGCCCGGGGAGCACGGGTCGACGTTCGGCGGGAACCCGCTGGCCTGTGCGGTGGCGCTGGAGGTGATCGCGATGCTGCGGTCGGGCGAGTACCAGGCGCGGGCGGCGGAACTCGGCGAGCATCTGCACCGGGAGCTGGCGGCGCTGGCGGGGACCGGGCGGGTGTCGCAGGTGCGCGGGCGCGGGCTGTGGGCGGGTGTGGACATCCACCCGAGGTACGGCACCGGGCGGGAGGTGTCCGAGAAGCTGATGGACCGGGGCGTGCTGGTGAAGGACACCCACGGTTCCACCATCCGGATCGCGCCACCGCTGGTCATCGGGAAGGAGGACCTGGACTGGGGGCTGGCCCAACTCCGCGGTGTGCTGGGCCTGTAGGGCTCGCCCTAGAGGATGACGTGCGGCAGGAAGCGGGCGTACTCGTCCGTGATCAGGCCGGAGGACTCGCGGATGCCGAGGCCGGCCGACTCGTCCTCGACGACCCAGGCGCCGAGAACGACGCGGTTGCCGTCGAAGTCGGGCAGGGGGGCCAACTCCTGGTAGCAGCACTGCTCTTCGCGCACGACCGGGTCCGCGCCCGGCTGGTGGACCGTCACTCCGGCGCCCTCGCGGCCGAGCAGGGGCTTGGCGACGTAGCCACTGGTCGTGGCCAGCTCGCGGGGGCCGTCGAGGTAGGCGGGCAGCAGGTTCGGGTGTCCGGGATACAGCTCCCAGAGAATGGCGAGGAGTGCCTTGTTGCTCAGCAGCATCTTCCAGGCGGGCTCGATCCACAGGGTGGTGCCGGTGCCGCCGCCGTTGTCGAGGGTGTCGAGGACGTGGTCGGCGAAACGGTCGGTGGTGAGCCATTCCCAGGGGTAGAGCTTGAAGCAGCTGCGGATGAAGCGGAGGTGGTTGTCGACGAAGCGTCCGGAGAGGCGGTCCCAGCCGATCTCCTCCATGGAGATCCAGTCGGCGTCGAGGCCCGCCTGTTCGGCGGTCTCCTTCAGATAGGCGACGGTCATGAGGTCCTCGCCGAGTTCGTCGGCCGAGGAGTACGCGAAGTACAGGGGGCTGCCCGGCGGGAGGAGGGCGGCCTGCTTCTTCCAGGCGTCCATCAGGCGTTCGTGCAGGGAGTTCCACTGGTCGGCGCCCGGGAAGCGCTCCTCCATCCAGAACCACTGGGGCGACGCGGCCTCGACGAGGGAGGTGGGGGTGTCGGCGTTGTACTCCAGGAGTTTCGCCGGGCCCGTGCCGTCGTGGCGGAGGTCGAACCGGCCGTAGACGGAGGGGAGTTCGGCACGGCGGTGCCAGGCCTCGGCGACCACCCGGGCCACGCGCGGGTCGGTGATGCCGAGGTCGGCGAAGCGGTCCTCCGCGACGATGTGGTCGGCGGCGGCCAGGCACATGCGGTGGAGTTCCTCGACGACCTCCTCCAGGGCCTCGACCTCGTCGAGGGTGAAGACGTAATAGGCGCTCTCGTCCCAGTAGGGGCGCAGGGAGCCGTCGGGGTGGCGGGTGAGCGGGTAGATGAGCCCCTGCTCCTCGACGGTCTGCTGCCAGCCGGGGCGGGGCTCGATGGTGCGGCGTTCCATGGGCGCGGTGCCCCCTCAGCCGCCGCTGCTGCCGGAGCCGGAGCAGCCGAAGCCGCCGCGGTCGACGGCCTCGCTGCGGCTGAAGGTGCCGTAGTCGGCGTAGCCGCCGCTGACGTCGGCGTCGTAGTACCAGGCAGCGTCGACGCCCTTGGCCGTGCCGGTGCCGGTCTTCTTGCGGCTCTTGCCGTAGGAGGAGCCGGACGAGCCCGACTTGCAGTTCTTGTCGGCGATGATCTTGTAGCCGTTGATGTAGTCGTAGCTGTCCTTGTCCACGCAGCGGCGGTCCGGCTCGGACCCGCACGACGTGAGGGCCGCCGCGAGGACACCCATGCCTCCGAGCACCACCGTGCTCGACCTCAGCCGTCGCCGTGACTCTGCCATCTCCGTGTCTCCCCGTTGTGTGCTGCTTCGGACGGTGTGCCTGTCGCTGATCACCGGCTTACGAGCGGACAGCCTAGAGATCCGGTGCGAGCGCATACGCAGGAGCCCCCACCCGCGGCCGCTCCCCTCCTGTCGTTTTGCGGCCTTTGCGAGGGCATGCGCCCTTGATGCGATGGCCCGCCGGTACCGCGACGGGCCGCCCCTGCCGCCGGTCGGCGTCGGCCGAGGGGCGCGAATCAACCCCTTTCCACCTCCACTTTCCCTGTCCGACCGAATAGCGATCACAGGCCTTTTCCAGTCCTTTACAAGTGATTCTCTGGCGCCAAGGCGACCGAAAAGAGCACAAAGAGGAGCGTCCCGGACAGCAGAAAAAAATCGTTGAAGCTTGAACGCACGGAGACCGCTTTCCGTATTCGAAGGCGTGACCAGTAATTCCGTCACTGTCACCGTGGCCTATCACGTGACGCTGGGCCGCGAGGCCGACTTCCATACCTGGGGGTGGAGCATGCTGAGCGCAAGTGCTCGGCAGCCGGGGTTTCTGGGGGGTGGGGTACTTGCCGACGGAGAGGCGCAGTGGCATGTCGTCTATCGCTTCGCCAGCGAGGGAGCAGCCCTGGCCTGGGAGAACTCCTCCGCCCGGACGCAGTGGGACGCCTGGGCGGAGGGCCTCGCCCGGGAGACGGAACGCAGGAGGGTGCGGGGCTCCAAGGCATGGTTCGAGAGCCAGACCCTCCCCCCTGCCCCGCCGGCTCCGCCGTCGAAATGGAAGCTGTGGTTCGTGAATATGAGCGCGGTGTTCCCGCCGGTGCTCCTGTTCAATCTGCTCGTGCTTCCCTATCTCGGCGACCTCAATCCGCTGATCCGCACACTGCTGTTGTGCCTATGCGTGACGGCCCTGGTCACCTGGATTCTCATGCCGCGCCTTCAGCGTTTCTTCAGGAAATGGCTGTATCCACCGATCCAGGCGCTCCGCGGGCGGCACAAACGACGGACCGCGTAGGCCCGAGAACGACCCGAGGGAGGTGGGCGGGTGAAGACCCTGCTCATCGACAATTACGACTCGTACACGTACAACCTGTTCCAGTTGATCGCCGAGGTCAATGGCGAGGAGCCGGTGGTGATCCGCAATGACGCCCCCGCCGGGGACATTCCGGATCTGCGGAAGTTCGACAACGTGGTGGTGTCACCGGGCCCCGGTCACCCGGCGAAGACGCGTGACTTCGGCATCGGCGCCAGGCTGCTCGCCGCCTCCCCGGTGCCCGTGCTCGGCGTCTGCCTGGGCCACCAGGGCATCGCGCTCGGGGAGCAGGGCAGCGTCGTCTCCGCCCCGGAGCCCCGGCACGGGCATCTGTCCACGATCCGGCACGACGAACGCGACCTGTTCCAGGGGGTGCCGCAGAACTTCACCGCCGTCCGCTACCACTCACTGGCCGTGCGCGAGCCGCTGCCCGAGACGCTCGAGGCCACCGCCTGGGCGGAGGACGGCGTCCTGATGGGGCTGCGGCACCGCAGCCGGCCCCTGTGGGGCGTGCAGTTCCACCCGGAGTCCGTGCTCACCGACTACGGGCACCGCATGCTCGTCAACTTCCGGAACCTCACGGCCGAGCGGGCCCGCAAGCTCCGTACGAAGAACACGGCGGTCCCGGCGCCGGACGCGTCCCTGCCCCGCCCTTCGCTCCACCCGCCCGCCACGGCGGACTCCGGCCCCGAGGCCCACACGGACGCTCCCGGCTCCATGGCCCCCTCGGGCACTCCCAGCCCCGGCCCCACGGCCCTCTCCCACCCAGCAGTCACCCCGTCCACTCCGTCCACCCTGCCCATCCCCCGCCCCCGTCGAGCCGCCCGTCCCGCCTACCGTCTGCACACCCGGCGTATCGACACCGTGGTCGACGCGGAGGCCGCCTTCACGCGGATGTTCGCCGCCTCGCGGCGGGCGTTCTGGCTGGACAGTTCCCTCGTCGAGTCCGGACGGTCACGG
Source organism: Streptomyces sp. NPDC059866 (assembly GCF_042731325.1). Taxonomy (NCBI): domain Bacteria; kingdom Bacillati; phylum Actinomycetota; class Actinomycetes; order Kitasatosporales; family Streptomycetaceae; genus Streptomyces; species Streptomyces sp. NPDC059866. The sequence goes on from NZ_JBHWJT010000008.1 coordinate 281,538, forward strand.
TTCTCGTTCTTCGGTGACGACAGCGGGCCGCTCGCCGAGTTCGTGCACTACGACGTCACCAGCGGCCGCTGCGAGATCGAGCGGGCCGGGCGGCCGACGCGCAGGGTGACGGCGAGCGTGTTCGACTACCTCAAGCGACAACTGGCCAACCGTCATGTGGACGCCACCGGCCTGCCCTTCGACTTCACCGGCGGCTATGTCGGCTACTTCGGCTACGAGATGAAGGCCGACTGCGGCTCACCCAACCGCCACCGCGCCGAAACCCCGGACGCCTGCTGGCTGTTCGCCGACCGGATCGTCGTGGTGGACCACCAGGATGGCCACACCTACGCCGTCTGTCTGGCGGAGGACACCCCGCAGGCCGCGCGGGAGACCGCCGACTGGCTGGAGAGCGCGCTGGCCCAGCTCACCTGCGTGACGACGGAGCAGGCCGCCCCGCCCGTGCCGGCCGAGGCGGACCCGGGCGCCGCCGAGCCGTGGCTGGTGCGCGACCGGACGACGTATCTCGCGGACATCGAGGCGTGTCAGCGGGAGTTGCGGGCGGGCACCAGCTACGAGATCTGCCTGACGAACGCCGCCCGGTTGCCCGCCCCGCCCGACGCGTACGCCTTCTACCGGGTGCTGCGCCGCGTCAACCCGGCGCCGTACTCGGCGTTCCTGAGGTTCGGGGACCTCGACGTGGCGGGCTCCTCCCCCGAACGGTTCCTGCGGATCGGGCGGGACGGTGTCGCCGAGGCCAGGCCCATCAAGGGAACCGCGCCGCGCGGCGACGGGCCGGAGGACGATCTCCGGCTCAGGGACGCGCTGGCGGCGGACGCCAAGACGCGCGCCGAGAACCTGATGATCGTCGACCTGCTGCGCAACGACCTGGGCCGGGTCTGCCGGACCGGGACGGTGCGCGTGCCCCGCCTCATGGCCACCGAGACGTACGCGACCGTGCACCAGCTCGTCTCCACCGTGGAGGGCCGACTGCGGGAGGGCACGGACGCGGTGGACTGCGTCCGTGCCTGCTTCCCCGGCGGGTCGATGACCGGCGCGCCGAAGCTGCGCACCATGGAGATCATCGACTCCCTGGAGACCGAGGCCCGTGGCGTCTACTCCGGCGCCCTCGGCTACCTGGGGTGCAGCGGTGGCGCGGATCTCAGCATCGTCATCCGTACGGCCGTACTCGCCGACGGTCTGATGCACCTGGGCGCCGGAGGCGCGATCGTCCTCGACTCCGACGCGGCGGCGGAGTACGACGAGATGCTGCTGAAGACGGCGGCCCCGATGCGGGCCCTCCATCAGTACACCGCCGAGCGGATCCGGGAGCAGCGGGAGCAGACCGCCGTACGGACGGCCGCCGTGGTGCCGCTGAGTGCCCGTGCGGAACGCGCGGCCGCCGAGGAGGCCGCGCAGTGACGTCCCCGCAGTCCACGCTTCTTCCGGCCGACGCCAGCGCACCCGGCAACCTCGCCGCCCACCTGGCCGCGCTCGTCGAGCGGCGCGGGTGGGGCGGCCGGGCCGCGTTCCACCAGGGCCACCGGACCTGGACCCACGGCGAGGTGCACGATCTCGCGGCCCGCGCGGCCACCGTGCTCGCCGGCCATGGCGTGCGCCCGGGCGACCGGGTGCTGCTCGCGCTGCCCGACTCCGTCGCCTGGGTGACGGCGTTCCTCGCCGCCGCTCGCCTGGGTGCGGTCGCCGTGCTGGTCAACCCCGAACTCCCCGCCGCCGACCACGCGTTCATGGCCGAGGACACCGACGCGGCGCTGTGCGTGACGGGACCGGGCCTGGAGGATCGCTTCACCACACGGCGGCGCCTGGGCGCCGACCAGTTCATGGCCCTCGCCCCCGCCGCCGGGCCCGCCCCCGCCCACCCGGTCGACGCGCACACGCCGCTGTACGTCCAGTACACCTCCGGCACCACGGGCCGCCCCAAGGGAGTCGTGCATGTGCACGGCGATCCGAAGACGTACCACGATCTGATCGGCCGGCGGCTGCTGCGGATCACCGCGGACGACGTCACCCTGTCGGTGTCGAAGCTGTACTTCGCCTACGGCTTCGGCAACGCCTGCGTCTTCCCGCTCTTCTCCGGCTCGTCCGCCGTCCTGGTGGGCGGGCGTCCGACCCCGGCCGCCGTCGACGAACTCGTCGCCCGGCACCGCGTGACCCTGCTCTACTCCGTGCCGTCCGCGTACGCCGCCCTGGTGGCCGACCGCGGCCACGGGCACGAGGCCTGTTTCGCCTCGGTACGCGCCGCGGTGTCGGCCGGCGAGGGCCTGCCGCACGGGCTGGCGCGGCAGATCACCGAGCTGCTCGGCGCGCCGGTGCTGGAGCAGATCGGTTCCACCGAGGCGGGTCACGCGTTCTGCGCCAACAGCTTCGGCCACAACCACACGGGCACCGTCGGCCGCCCCGTGCCCGGCTTCGAGGTGGAGCTGCGCGACGGTGCCGGCCGACCGGTGCCGGACGGCGCGGAGGGTGAGATGTGGGTGCGCGGGCCGACGGTGACGCCCGGCTATCTGAACCGGCCCGCGGAGACCGAACGCACCCTGGTCGGCGGTTGGCTGGCCACCCGTGACCGGGCGCGGCGCGAACCGGACGGCACCTACCGGCACCTCGGCCGTGCCGACGACATGGAGATGGCCGGCGGCATCACCGTCTCCCCGCTGGAGGTGGAGGCCGTACTGCGCACCCACGCCGCGGTGAAGGAGGTCGCGGTCGCGGCCGTCACCGACGGGCACGGGGCGAGCCGGCTGCGCGCCTTCGTCGTCCCCGTCACCCCGCGGCCGGCCGGCCTGCAGGACGACCTGCTGAGCCTGGCACGCGAGCACCTCGCCGCCTTCAAGGTGCCCCGGAGCATCAGCTTCGTCCCGTCGCTGCCCCGCACCGCGACCGGCAAGCTCCGCCGCCACCTGGTGAGGCAGGGCGCGTGGTGACCACCACCCCGAGAGAAAGGAACGGCGCCATGGGACAGAGGGATCCCCTGATCGGCGACCGCGGCTTCTACCTGGGCCCGGTGTTCCGTCGGGCGGCCGACCGCCACGGAGCCGTCTTCGTCACCCTGGACCGGCCCCTGGACGTCCGCCCCGGCCTCGGGGTCGACCTCAGCTACCCGGTGCTGGCCGACGTGGTCGAGGAGCTGTCCGGCCGGCTGTGGGAGGCCGGGGTACGCCCGTCCGAGCAGGTGGTCGTGCACAAGACGGACAACGTCGACATCGTGCTGCTGACCTGCGCGGTCTCCCGTATCGGCGCCGTTCCCGTGCTGCTGTCGCCCGGGCTGGACGGCCCGGTGGCCGCACAGCTCCTCGAACGCCTCGACCGGCCCTGGCTGATCACCGACCGGGCGAAGCTGGACGGACCGCTGAAGGACGTCTCCGGCCTCGTACGGCGGACGCTGTCCGTGGACGACGCGCCCGGCGCCGAGCCCCTGGAGAAGTACGCCGGCGCGAAGCCGCCCACCCCCGTACGGCTGCACCCTCGCGAACCGTCCCTGATCACCCACAGTTCGGGCACCACCGGCGTCCCCAAGCTCGCCGTGCACTGCGCGAACACCATGTGGAACCGGCTCGTGCCGCAGCAGGCGATGGGCTGGCCCACCCGCGGCGAGACGGCGGCGCTGCACATGTCGTTCGTGCACTCGCGCTTCTACCACCTGCTCGGCGTCCTGCTGCGCTTCGGCAGCCCACTCGTGCTGATCACCGACCCGGACCCGGCCGCGGTGGGTCCGCTGCTGGTCCGGCACCGCCCCGGCATCGTGGAGACCCACCCCAACACGTTCGTGCTGTGGGAGGAGCTGACCGACGCGCCCGGCGCACCGCTGTCCCGGGTGAGGTCGTACGGCTCCACGTTCGACGCGATCCATCCACGCACCGTGCGCAAGCTGCTCGACGCCTCGCGGCGCCGAGCGCCCTGGCTGATCCAGCTGTACGGGCAGAGCGAGACGGGCCCCGTCGCGGTCCAGTGGTTCACCCGCCGCAGCGCCGCCCGCGCGGACGGTCGCCGGGTCGGGACCGGGATACCCGGGTTCACCCGGGTCCGGGTCACCGACCCGTACGACGGCAGGCGCCTCCCGCCCGGCACACCCGGCCGGATCGAGGCCCGCACGAGAGGCCGGATCCTCACCTATCTCGGTATGCAGGAGCGCTACGACCGCCAGCTCAACGACGGCTGGTGGGAGATGGGCGACATGGGCTACCGCAGCCGGCTGGGCGCCCTCCACCTGATCGACCGGGAGATCGACCGGATCGACTCCGTCCACAGCAATCTGGAGGTCGAGGACACGCTGATGTCCCGGCTGGAGGAGCTGCGGGAGGTCGTCATCGTGCCGGGTGCGGACCGGGAGCCGGTGCCGGTGGTGTGCGTCCGGGGCGAGCAGCCCCTGGACCCCGAGCGCTGGCGGGAGGCCACGGCCGATCTGCCCGTGATGGCCGAGCCGCGGCAGTGGCGGTTCGAGGACCTGCCGATGACCGGCACCTGGAAGGTGAAGCGGGTGGAGATCACGCGCATGCTCGCCGAGGATGCTCCCGCATGACCCCCGTCGTCGTGGTGGGCGCCGGCCCCGTGGGCCTGTCGGCGGCGCTCGCGCTGCGGGCGCACGGGCTGCCGGTCGTGCTGCTGGAGGCAGACCCGGAGGACCGCGAACGGCCGGGCAGCCGGGCCCTGTTCGTGCACCGGGAGACCCTCGCCCTGCTCGACGGGATGCGGCCGGGGCTCGCTGAGGAGATCACGTCGTACGGCCGGACCTGGCACACCCGGCGCACCCTCTACCGGGGCCGAGGGGTGTACGCCCGGACGTTCCCGCCCCTTGCGGGGCCGCCGCCGTTCACCAGCCTGCGTCAGGTGGACACCGAGCGCTTCCTGCGCACGGCCTGCGAGCGGGCCGGGGTGGAGTTCGTCTGGGGCGCCCGGGTCACGGCCGTACACAGCGCGGAGGACGGGGTGCGGCTGATCGGCGAGGACGGGCGGGTGTGGACCGCCGCGTACGCCGTCGCCGCCGACGGGGCCCGCTCCACCATCCGGCGCGAGCTGGGCATCGCCCTGGAGGGCACCCACGGCGAGGGCTTCCACGTCGTCGTCGACGTCGCCGACATCCCGGGCGCCGAGCTGCCGCTGGAGCGGGTCTTCCACTACGAGCATCCCGGGGTCGGCGGGCGCAGCGTGATGCGGGTGCCGTTCACCGGGGGTTTCCAGGTCGACCTGCAGTGCCGGGACGACGACCGGCAGGAGGCCTACGGCACCGAGGAGGCCGTACGGGGCTGGCTGCCCGCGGTCGTGGGAGACGGGTACGCCGAACGGTCCTGTGGGTGTCGACGTACCGGTTCCTGCGCAAGGTCGCGGCCTCGTTCACCGATCCGCACCACCGTGTGCTGCTGGCCGGCGAGGCGGCGCATCTGTTCCCGCCGTTCGGCGCGCGGGGCATGAACAGCGGGATCGCGGACGCGGCGGCGACCGCGGCGTCCATCGCCGCGGGGACGGCCGACGCGGTCGCCGGCTTCGCCGCGGTCCGCCGCGCGGCGGCCCTGTTCAACAGTGCCGCCGCCGGGGCCGCGCTGGACCACCTGCGGCCGCGGCGCCGGGCCGTACGGGTCGGGCAGCGCGCGGCGGCGGCCCTGGCGCCCGTGCTGCCGTGGTGCGGGTCCTGGCTGGAGCACGCGCCGTACGGGCCCCGGCACGGGGCGCCGGCCGTCGCGGGCGGCAAGTACTGAGGAGGAGCTGTTGGTGACACGACCGGCGGTTGCGGAAGGCGTGCTGACGTGGACGCACGCCCGTGGCCTGACCCCGGGGGCGGGGACCGGCGGGCGGCTGCTCGTCGCGGACTCCTGGCTGCTGCGCGAGGGCCGGGTGCGGGGGTACGGCCGGCACCGGGAGCGGTTCCTGCGGGCCTGCGCCGAGAGCGACGGGCCGGGGCCGCGCCGGCTCGTCGAGTTCTGGCAGGACGTGACCGCCGCGCTGCCGCGCACGGGTACGTGGTTCCCCCGGGTGGAACTCGCGGCGGGCTCGGGTGACCTGCGGCTGCTGCTGCGGCACGCCCCGCCTCTCGCCGCCGAGGTGCGTCTGTGGGCCACGGGGCAGCCCGACCCGCGCGCCTTCCCCCGCCGCAAGGGGCCGGACCTTCAGACGCTGGCCCGGGTGCGCCGCCGGGCCTCCGGCGAGGGCGCGGACGAGGCGGTCCTGACCACGCCCTCCGGGGTGGTGCTGGAGGCCGCCACCGCCAGCGTGCTGTGGTGGGAGGACGACACCCTGTGCCTGCCCCCGCCCCGGCTGCCCGTCCTGCCCGGAGTGACCGCCGGGCTCGTCCAGGAGCGGGCCCTGCGGTCCGGGATCCGTATCGCGCACCGCGAGCGGACGGTGGCCGAGCTGGACGGCCGCGAGGTGTGGCTGGTCAACGCGCTGCACGGGATCCGGCCCGTGACCGGCTGGGCGGGAGTGCCGATGCGAGCGGCACCGGCGAGGCGGGCCGGGGAATGGCGGGCGTGGCTGGACGACATCATGGAGCCGCTGCCGGCGGTGTGAATTCTCCGGAACGCATTCAGTGCCCCGACAGTGATTCCGCCGGGCCCTGCTTTTTCGAGTTTTTCGAGCAGGCCGGCGGAATCACTGCTGCATAAAACTGCGCGCTATTCTCGCGGCGCGGGCTGATAAGCGCCCGGCACCATACGCGTCGCGACGGCGATCCGGTTGTACGCGTTGATGACGGTGGCCGCCCAGATCAGCGCCGCGATCTGGTCCTCGTCGAAGACCCCGGCGGCCCCGGCGTAGACCTCGTCCGGGACGTGACCGTCGTGGACGAGCGTCACAGCCTCGGTCAACGCCAGTGCGGCGCGCTCGCGTTCGGTGAAGAAGGGGGTCTCCCGCCAGGCGTTCAGGGCGTAGATCCGCTGCTCGGTCTCACCCTGGGCACGGGCGTCCTTGGTGTGCATGTCGAGGCAGAACGCGCAGCCGTTGATCTGCGAGGCGCGGATCCTGACCAGTTCCAGGATTTCCGGTTCGATCTTCGCGTCCTGCGCCGCGGAAACGGCGGCTGCATGCAGGGAGCCCATCGCCGCGGAGACGTCCGGGGTGTTTTTCTTCAGGGCCACGCGCGTTATGTAATCGCTTTTGTTCATGGGCCGACACTATCCGCGGAACGGGATTCCGGAGCGGAAAACAGTCCGATCAACGGAAAATGGCCCGCCGACGGAAAACCGTCCGGCTATCCGGGCAGCGCCAGGCACAGGGCGTCCAGCGCGCCCGACCAGGCGTGATCCGGCGGCGTGGCGTACCCCACCACCAGGCCGTCCACCGGCTCGGTGGCCGCGTCGGGGTGCCGGTAGCGGGTGAGGCCGTGCACCGCGAGCCCCTGCCAGGCGGCCGCCCGGACGACCGACTGCTCGGTGCCGGGCGGCAGACGCAGCACGGCGTGCAGACCGGCCGCGATGCCGGTGGCGCGCACCTGGGGGGCACGGGCGGCGAGCGCCGCGACCAGGGCGTCCCGGCGGCGCCGGTACCGCAGGCGGGCCGACCGTACCTGACGGTCGTAGGCGCCGGAGTTGATGAACTCGGCCAGGGTCAGCTGGTCCGTCACCCCGCACGTGTCGACGCCGCCCTTCGCCGCCGTGACCTCCCCCACCAGGCCGGGCGGCAGCACCATCCAGGCCAGCCGCAGGCCGGGGGCGAGGGACTTGCTGGCGGTGCCGAGGTAGACGACACGGTCGGGGTCCAGACCCTGCAGGGCGCCCACGGGCTGGCGGTCGTAGCGGAACTCGCCGTCGTAGTCGTCCTCCAGCACCAGTCCACCGGTACGCCGCGCCCAGTCCACGACAGCCGCCCGCCGGTCACGGTGCAGGGGCACGCCCATGGGGAACTGGTGGGCGGGCGTGAGCAGCACGGCACCGGCGTCCGCCGGCTCCCCGTCGGTCAGCCTCCCCGGATCCGTCCCCCGTTCGTCGAAAGGCAGGGGTGCCGTGTGCAGGCCCGCCCTGGTCAGCAGGGTCCAGTGCGTGTCGAGGCCGTACGACTCGACGGCGACGGTGCGGACGCCGCGTGCCCGCAAGGCCGTGGCGAGCAGCTTCAGGCCATGGGCGAAACCGGCGCACACCACGATCCGTTCGGGGTCGGCACGCACGCCCCGGGCCCGGGCGAGGTAACGGGCGAGCGCGCCGCGCAGTTCGGTGCGGCCGCGCGGGTCGCCGTAGCCGAGGGCGTCGTAGGGGGCCGCGGTCAGGGCGCGACGGGCGGCCTTGAGCCACTCCGTGCGCGGGAAGGAGGCGAGGTCGGGGAGGCCGGGGAGCAGGTCATAGGCGGGACGGACGGGTTCGCGGGGACGGCCTGCCGAACCGGCCGGCCGCACGACCGTGCGGCCGGCGACCCGCGTGCCCGAGCCCTGCCGGGCGGTGAGCCAGCCCTCGGCGACCAGGTCGGCGTAGGCGTCGGCGACCGTGTTGCGGGCGATGCCCAGGTCGGCGGCGAGCGTACGGGAGGACGGCAACCGGGTGCCGGGGGCCAGCCGACCGGAGCGGACCGCCTCGCGCAGGGCCTCGGTCAGGCCGCGGCGCAGCCCCGGACCGGCCGGGTCCAGATGCAGGTCGACACCCAAAGTGGCCCAAGGTTTCGCCATGGAAGTGGACCATACTCCTGGGCTGCTTCACTCCTAAGGTCGAGGGCATGACGACGAACGACACTGAGACGACCGTGGAGTACGCCCCCGAGCCGACCCCGCGCCTGGACTGGGCCCGGCACGCCCCCGACGTCTTCAAGGCCATGCTCCGGCTCGACACGGCGGCCCAGCAGGGCCTGGATGCGAAGCTGCGCGAACTGGTGAAGATCCGCGCCTCCCAGATCAACCACTGCGCCTTCTGCCTCGACATGCACACCAAGGACGCCCTCGCGGCGGGCGAGAGCGTCGAGCGGATCGTGCAGCTCAGCGCCTGGGAGGAGTCGCGGCACTTCTACACCGAGAAGGAGCTCGCGGCACTGGAGCTGACGGAGGCCGTGACCGTGCTGACGGACGGCTTCGTACCGGACGAGGTGTACGAGCGGGCCGCCAGGCACTTCGAGGAGGCCGAGCTGGTGCGGCTGATCGCCGCGATCACGGTGATCAACGCGTGGAACCGGTTCGGGGTGACCTGCCGCCGGACGCCGGGGCACTACCAGCCGGGGCAGCACTCGTGACGACCCGCAGCCAGGTCCTCGACAGGACGGTCGCCCAGGCCATGTCCGGCCTCAGCGCCACCGCGAAGAAGGGCCTCGGCGACCCCGCGCTCGCCGAACTCGTGATGATCCGGGCCTCGCAGCTCAACCACTGCGCCTTCTGCCTCGACATGCACCTCTCACTCGCCCGGAAACACGGCGTGAGCGAGCTGCAGCTCGATCTGCTGGGCGCCTGGGAGGAGGCCGAGGACGTCTTCGACGAACGGGAACGGGCCGCGCTCGCGCTGACGGAGGCGGTGACCGTCCTGACGGACGGCTTCGTGCCGGACGAGGTGTACGAGCGGGCCGCCAGGCACTTCGACGACGTCCGGCTGGCCCACCTCATCGGACTCGTCGTCGCCATCAACAACTGGAACCGGGTGATGGTCAGCCGCCGGATTCCGCCGGGGGGTCACACGCCGTGAGCAAGGCCGAGACGTTCCGCAGACTGCACCGGGGCCGCCCGCCCGGCTCTTCGTCAACGCGGGCGCCGACCGCGTATCCGATCGGCGCCCCGCCGGACGTCCTGCCGCTGCTGCGGGACATCGCGGCCGGCCTCACGAAGTGAGCGTCAGGACAGCCACGCCTTCCACGTCGGCCTGTGGCTGTCCACCCACTTCTTCGCCGCCTCCTCCGGCGACAACTTCTGCTCGGCGATCATCAGGGAGACCTCGTTCTGGTCCTCGGTCGTCCACTGGAACTTCCTCAGGAAGGCCGCCGCCTTGCCGCCCTGCTCGGCGAAGTCCGTGTTGAGGTACTTCTGCAGCGGCGTGTGCGGATAGGCGCAGGCGACCTTCGCCGGGTCCGCGTCGCAGCCCTCCTGGTACGCGGGGAGCTTCACCTCGGTCATGGGGACCTTCTTGAAGAGCCACTGCGGGGAGTACCAGTACGTCAGGAAGGGCTTCTTCTCCTTGGCGAACTGCTTGATCTGGGTGATCTGCGCGGCCTCCGAACCGGCGAAGACGACCTGGTAGTCCAGCTTCAGGTTCTTCACCAGCGCCTTGTCGTTGGTGACGTAGGAGGGGGAGCCGTCCATCAACTGGCCCTTGCCGCCGCTCTCCGGGGTGCGGAACCGGTCGGCGTACTTGTTGAGGTTCTTCCAGTCGGTGACGTCGGGGTGCTGCTCGGCGAAGTACGTGGGGACGTACCAGCCGATGTGCCCGGTGACCCCGAGGTCGCCGCCCCGAGTGATCGTCTTCTTGTCGTCGACGTACCGCTGCTCCTGCTCGGGGTGGCCCCAGTCCTCCAGGATCGCGTCGACGCGGCCCTGGCTGAGGGCGTCCCAGGCGGGGACCTCGTCGACCTGGACGGTGTCGACGCGGTAGCCGAGTTCGTGTTCGAGCAGGTACTGGGCGACGGCGACGTTCGCCTGCGCGCCGACCCACGACTGCACGGACAGGGTCACGGTCTTGGCGCCCTGCGCGTTCGCGAAGGGCGAGGCCTGCTGGGTCATGTCGGCGGCGCCGCAGCCGGTGGTCAGCACCAGCAGGGCTAGAGCGCCCGCCGTCATCATCCGCTTGCGACGCATCTCAGGCTCCCTTCTTCGCACGGCGACCGGTCGGCTGTATCACCCGGTCGAGCATCAGGCCGAGGCAGACGATTGCGGCACCTGCCACCAGACCGGTCGCCAGGTCGCCCTGCGCAAGGCCGAAGACGACGTCGTAGCCGAGCGCGCCGGCGCCGACCAGGCCGCCGATGATGACCACGGCCAGGACCAGGACCACGCCCTGGTTGAGCGCCAGCAGCAACGCCGGCCGGGCGAGCGGAAGCTGGACCTGGCGCAGCTGCTGTCCACTGGTCGCGCCGAGCGAGCGGGCCGACTCCATGGCCGCGGGGTCGACCTGGCGCAGGCCCTGCGCGGTGATACGGACGACGGCCGGGAGCGCGTAGACGACGGCCGCGGCGACGGCGGGGGCACGGCCCACACCGAACAGTGCGACGACCGGGATCAGGTACACGAACTGCGGCATCGTCTGGAAGACGTCCAGGACGGGCCTCAGCAGCCGCTCGAAGCGGTCGCTGCGGGCCGCCGCGATGCCGGTCGCGAAGCCCAGGACGAGGGTGACGGCGACCGCCGCCAGCACCTGGGAGAGCGTGTCCAGCGCCGGCTCCCACACGCCGAGCACACCGATCGCGGCCATGGCGAGGACGGCGGTGAGCGCGGTGCGCCAGGTGCCGATCAGCCAGGCGAGGGCGGCCACCACGAGCAGCACCGACCACCAGGGCAGCCACTGCAGACCGTCGCGCACCGGGTCCAGGACCCAGGTGGTGAAGTGGCCCGCCCAGTCGGCGGTGCCGCCGACGACCGGCACGCCCGAGTACAGGTGGGCGGTCATCCAGTCGACGGCCCGGTTCACCGGCTCGGCGATGTTCAGGGTCCAGGAGTCGGGCCAGTCGGTACGGCCCAGCAGGCGGCCGGCGACCGCCACGGCCAGGGCCGCAGCCAGGGCGTACGGCCATCCCGCGCGGGGGTGTTCCGTGCCGCCGTTCCCGGCCGCCGCCGTCACGCGGTCCAGCACGACCGCGAGGAGCACGATCGGGATACCCGCAGCCAGCGCCGCGCCCACGTCCACCGAGGCCAGTGCCTGGTAGACGCGGTCACCGAGGCCGCCCGCGCCGATCACCGAGGCGATGACGGCCATGGACAGCGCCATCATGATCGTCTGGTTGAGGCCGAGCAGGAGTTCCTTGCGGGCCAGCGGGACACGGGCGGTCAACAGGCGTTGGCGGGCGGTGGCGCCCAGTGACTCGACCGCCTCCAGGACACCCTGGTCGGCGCCGCGCAGGCCGAGGGCGGTGAGACGGGCCATGGGCGGGGCGGCGTAGACGACGGTGGCGAGGACGGCGGCCGGGACGCCGATGCCGAAGACGAGCACGACGGGCAGCAGGTACGCGAACGCCGGGAGCACCTGCATGGTGTCCAGGACCGGGCGCAGCACTCGGTCCATACGGTCGGACAGTCCCGCCGCGAGGCCGAGCAGGGCGCCGACCGCGACCGACGCGAGCACCGCGACCACCATCAGGGCCAGCGTCTGCATCGTCGGCACCCACATGCCGAGCAGTCCGCAGGCGAGGAAGGCCGCCGCCGTGCCGAGCGCGAGTTTCACGCCGGCGACCCGCCAGGCGACGAGGGCTCCCAGGGCCGTCACGCCTGCCCAGCCGATGGTCAGGAGGGTGAGGTAGACGGCGCGTACGGAGAGGACGACCGCGTTGCTGATGTGGCCGAAGAAGTAGAGGAACAGGGGGTGGCTGTCGCGGTTGTCGATGATCCAGTCGCTGACGTCGGTGAGCGGCTGGGTGAGGTCGATGGTGAGGGCGCCGGGCCAACTGCCGCTTGTCCAGCGTGCGTTGGCCAACGGCACGAGAATCGCTGCGGCGAGGGCGAGCAGGAGGAGCTTGCGGGCGGCGGGGTGTTTGAGGGCGCCGGGGAGCGTGCGAGGGGGCGTTGCGGTGAGCGTGGCCATCAGACCGGCTCCTTGTTGGTGCCGGCGGAGCTGGTCGCTTGCCCGCGTTGGCGAGGTGCCTCCCCCACGCTCGAACGAGCTCGCGCGGGGGCACCCCCATCGCCCACCCGTGCCGCCCCAGCGGCACGACTGCCCGCAGCTACGGCGGCAGCTGCGTCAGCTTCGGCGGCTACGCCGGCCACCACGTCCAGCAGGGCCGTGTGGTCCACGATGCCGACGCAGCGGCCCCCGTCCATCACCCGGACCGGGCCGCCGGTGCGCGCGACCGCCTCGATCGCCTCCGACACCGTCGCCCCCGGCGCCACCGCCGGGCCGCTGTCCGCTTCGTCCGCCGACGCGGGCCGCATGGCGGTGCGGACCGTCATGACCTGCTCGCGGGGCACGTCCCGGACGAACTCGCGGACGTAGTCGTCGGCCGGGGAGCCGACGATCTCCTCCGGGGTGCCGAGCTGGACGATGCGGCCGTCGCGCATCAGGGCGATGCGGTCACCGAGTTTGAGGGCCTCGCTCAGGTCGTGGGTGATGAAGACCATCGTGCGGCCCTCTTCGCGGTGCAGCCGGACGACCTCCTCCTGCATCTCCCGCCGGATGAGGGGGTCCAGTGCGCTGAACGGCTCGTCGAACAGGAGCACCTCGGGGTCGACGGCCAGCGCTCGCGCCAGACCGACCCGCTGCTGCTGGCCGCCCGACAGCTGGCCGGGCCTGCGCTGCTCCATGCCTTCCAGGCCGACCTTGGCGACGACCTCGGCGGCCTTGGTGCGCCGCTCCGCCCTGCCCACGCCCTGGATCTCCAGGCCGTAGGCCACGTTGTCGAGGACCGTGCGGTGCGGGAGCAGGCCGAAGTGCTGGAAGACCATCGCGGCGCGGTGCCGGCGCAGTTCGCGCAGCCGGGCCTTGTCCATGGCGCGAACGTCCTCGCCGTCGATGGCGATGGTGCCGGCCGTCGGTTCGATGAGCCGGGTCAGGCAGCGCACGAGCGTCGACTTGCCCGAGCCGGACAGGCCCATCACGACGAAGACCTCGCCCTTGCGCACGTCGAAGGAGACGTCCCGGACGGCGGCGGTGCAGCCGGTGCGGGTGCGCAGGTCGGCGGCCGGAAGGACGGCGAGCTCGGGATCGGCCGGAACACGGTCGGCCTTCGGGCCGAAGACCTTCCACAGGCCGTCCACCGAGAACACGGACGTACTCATCACGCACCACCCCCGATCAGGTCAACGGCCCGCTCACCGACCATCAGCACCCCGATCATCGGGTTCACGGCGGTCATGGTCGGGAAGACGGAGGCATCGGCGATCCGGATGCCGTCCAGACCGCGGATCCTCAACTTCGGGTCGACCACGGCGAGTTCGTCGTCCACGGCGCCCATGCGACAGGTGCCCGCCGGGTGGTACACGGTGTGCGCGACCTTGCGGGCGTACTCGCTGAGCTCCTCGCCGCTGGTGATCTCCGGGCCGGGGCAGACCTCCCGCTTGAGCCAGTGCGCGAGCGGCTCGGACTTCGCGATCTCACGGGCGATACGGATGCCGTCGACGAGGGTGCGGCCGTCGTGGTCGTCCTCGTCGGTGAAATAGCGGAAGTCGAGGGCGGGCTTCTCGGCAGGGTCCGCACTCTTCAGGTACAGCCGCCCCCGGCTCTTCGGCTTCGGGATGTTCGGGGTCATCGAGACGCCGTGCGCGGGGCGTTCGTAGCCGAGCCGCTCCGGGTTGTCCGTGAACGGGATCTGGTAGAAGTGGAACATCAGGTCCGGGCCCGCGTGTTCGGGGTCGCGGCGTACGAACAGGCCGGCGTCGGAGTCCATCGCGGAGTTCTCCGGGATGGGACCGTGGGTCTCCCAGACGATCACCGACTCGGGGTGGTCGAGCAGGTTCTCGCCGACGCCGGGCAGATCGTGCGCCACGGGTATGCCGAGCGCCTCCAGGTCGGCCTTCGGGCCGATGCCCGAGTGCAGCAGCAGCCGCGGGGAGTCGACCGCGCCGGCGCACAGGACGACCTCGTTGCGGGCCCGTACGAGGAGTTCCTCGCCGTCCTTCGTGCGGACGTGGACGCCTTCGGCGCGCGTGCCGTCCAGCTCCAGCCGGTACGCCCAGGTCTCCAGAAGGATCGTCAGGTTGGGCCGCTCGTCCATGACCGGGTGCAGATACGCCACCGAGGCCGACGACCGCTTGTTGTTCTCGGGGTGGTAGGCGAGGTCGAAGAAGCCGACGCCCTCGGTGAACGGCTTCTTGTTGAAGCCCTCGACGCGCGGCACGCCGAGCGCGGACTGGGCGGCGTCGACGAAGTCGCGGGCGATGGCGTTCCGGTCCTTCTCGTCGACCGGGACGATGTTGTTCAGCAGGCGGGCGAAGTACGCCTCCATCTGGACGGCGCCCCAGCCCTTGGCGCCGGCGTTCTCCCACTCGTCCCAGTCGGACGGCAGCGGCTTGAAGGCGATCAGCGTGTTGTGGGAGGAGCAGCCGCCGAGGACGCGGGCGCGGCTGTGCCGGATGTGGGAGTTGCCGCGCGGCTGCTCGGTGGTCGGGTAGTCGTAGTCCAGCTCGCCGCCGAGCAGGCCCATCCAGCGGCGCAGGGTGAGGACGTCGTCGCGGCCGACGTCACTGGGGCCGCCCTCGATGACGGCGACGGTGACGTCGGGGTTCTCGGTCAGCCGGGAGGCGATGACGGAGCCTGCCGTGCCGCCGCCGATGACGACGTAGTCGTAGACGTGGGTGTTCTCGGGCATGGGGTGGTACTCCGGTGGGGGGTCGAAAGAAGGGATGGGTGCGGGTTCAGCCCGCGAACCAGCGCACCGGCTCGGGCGCGAGGTTCTGGTAGATGTGCTTGGCCTCGCGGTACTCGGCGAGTCCGGCCGGGCCGAGTTCGCGGCCGACGCCGCTCTTGCCGAAGCCGCCCCACTCCGCCTGCGGCAGGTAGGGGTGGAAGTCGTTGATCCAGACGGTGCCGTGCCGCAGCCGGCCCGCGACCCGGCGGGCCCGCCCGGCGTCGGCGGTCCACACGGCGCCGGCCAGCCCGTACTCGGTGTCGTTGGCGAGCGCGACGGCCTCGTCCTCCGTGCGGAAGGTCTCCACCGTCAGGACCGGCCCGAAGACCTCTTCCCGTACGACCCTCATCTCGCGGTGGCACTGGTCGAGCACCGTCGGCTCGTAGAACCAGCCGGTCGCGGGCCGCTCCGGGGCCGGCTCGGGGCGCTTGCCGCCACAGCGCAGCACCGCTCCCTCGGCCAGCGCGGAGGCGACGTGGTCCTCCGTCTTCGCGCGCTGCTGCTCGGAGACGAGCGGGCCGCACTCGACGCCCGGCTCGGTGCCGCGGCCCAGGCGGATCTTCGCGGCGCGGCGGGCGAGTTCGGCGACGAACCGCTCCCTGACACTCTCCTCGATGATGAGCCGCGCACCCGCCGAGCAGACCTGGCCGCTGTGGATGAACGCCGCGTTGAGCGCCTGGTCGACGGCGGTGTCGAAGCCCTCCTCGGTGGCGCAGGCGTCGGCGAAGACGACGTTGGGGTTCTTGCCGCCGAGTTCGAGGGCGACCTTCTTCACGCTCGGTGCCGCGGCCTGGGCGACCTTGACGCCGCTGACGAGTCCGCCGGTGAAGGAGACCAGGTCGACGTCGGGGTGCTCGGCGAGGCGGGCGCCGACGGTGTGGCCGGGCCCGGTGACGATGTTGGCGACCCCGGCCGGGAGGCCGGCATCGACCAGCAGGTCGATGAGCGCGACCGTCGTCAGCGGAGTGATCTCACTCGGCTTGATCACGAAGGTGTTGCCCGCGGCGAGAGCGGGCGCGATCTTCCAACTGGCCTGGAGCAGGGGATAGTTCCAGGGTGTGATCATGGCGCACACGCCGACCGGTTCATGGACGACCACGCTGTGGATGTCGCTGGACCCGGCGTCGACGACCCGGCCCGGCGCCTCGGCGGCGACCAGGTCGGCGAAATACCGGAACGCGTCGGCGACACAGTCGATGTCGACGCGCCCCTCCTCGACGGTCTTGCCCGCGTCCCGGCTCTCCAGCAGACCGAGCTTCTCCCGGTCCCGTACGAGGAGTCCGGCGACGCGGCGCAGCAGCGCGGCACGCTCGGCGACGGGCGTGTGCGGCCACGGGCCCTCGTCGAAGGCCCGCCGCGCGGCGGCCACCGCGAGGTCGGTGTCCTTCTCGTCGGCCTCCGCGACCACGGCGAACGGCAGGGCGTCCGCGGGGTCGAGGATCTCGCGTGTGGCGCCCGAGACGGCCGCTCGCCACTCGCCCCCCGCGTGGATGGTGTCGCGCGCCCGAAGTTCTGTACTGTCCGCCATGATCGGTTATGCCTTCCGTTCCTGTTCAGCGCCCGTGAGTCACACAGGAGCCACCCACGGGACCGGGTCCTTCTGCCCTACGGCCCCGAATGCATGCGCCCTTCACGACCGAACGTGCGCCGCGTCACGGAAAATGCGGACATTGCAGAAGAAACCACTCACGGCGTGAGCAGGCGGTGACGGAGACGAGCCGCAGCCGGTGCGGGTCAGCCGGCGTCCGTACCGCAGGTCGTGTACGGCGGGCAGAAGGCGCCGAGCGCTGTCCGCAGCAGCTCGCGCTCGTCGTCACGGCCGTCGGCGTCCGCTCCGTAGGCGGCGATCGCGTACAGCTTGCCGTCGGCGGCCATGAAGCGCTCGTCGACGACATACCAGGTGCCGATGTCGGGCTCGCCCTTGATGGAGTCGACGAGGTACTCCAGCCGGGAGCCGGTGAAGTCGCCGTCGTCCAGGTTCTCCAGCGAGAGCTCGGTGAATCCCGGCCCCTTCGGGACGGCATCGGAGAGGAACAGTTCGTGGGACTCCTCGGGGGACGCCTCCGACACCTCGAACACCTGGAGCCTGCGCCCGCCGTCGGGGCTGCGGTAGTGGACGACGTCGATGCCGTACTGCGAGGACACGGTCGTGCGGGTCCACCCCGTGGGGCGGGCGATGGTGAAGCCCTGGGGGTCGTCGTACGCTTCGAATCCGGCGGGAAGGTCACTGTTCAGGGCGGACGGCGAGCCGGTGGCCGTCTCCTGCGGACCGGGATCGGAGGGCAGCCCGGAGCCGGACGCCCCGGGGCTCTGCGACGCGCTCGCGGAGGCCGCCGCCCTGCCGTCGCCGGCCCGGCCGTCGGACGCCTCCTCGTCTCTGACGACGAGGGTCACCACCAGCCCGACCACCACTCCCACCGCAGCGGCCCCACCCAGCACGGCCCAGACCTTCCCCCGCCCGCCCCTGCGGGGCCCGGCCGGAACGGGCTCGGGGACCCCGGGTGGGTAGGCGGTCCCGTACGGCGGCCAGGGCGCGGGTTCCGGACCGCTTCCGGGCCGCTGGATCCCGGTGAGGGTCGGTACGGAGGGGGAAACGTGGGGAGGGGGCGGCGGCGGCGCGGCCGGGGCGACACCACCGCCAGGCGCGGCACCCCCGGCAGGAGGTGGCACGTCCGCGGCGGCCCCGCCGGCACCCGCCCCGGCATCAGGACCGGCCGGTCCGGCGACGGCGGCGCCCACTCCGCCATCGGTGTGCGCCGCACCGCCCCCGGCCTCCTCCCACCGCTGGGTCTCCTCGTTCCAGTACAGCGGTCCGGTGCCCGTACCCATCACATCCCCCTCGCCTCAGTCACCCGTGATGTACCCGCGCACGTCACATCCCGAGCAGCCCCGCCACGGTTCCCGCCGAGGCGAGCAGCGCCGTCAGGGCCTGGGCGTCCGTGAGGAGCTCCCGGAGCCGCTGCAGGCGCCCCGCGCCGGCCGCGCCGGTCCGGTTGATCTCCTCCTCGGTGTCGGCGAGCGCCGCGTCGAGCTCTGCCGTCTGTTCGCTCTGCCGCACCCGGCCGCCCGACAGGTCCGCCCGCAGTTCACGCACCGCCTTCAGCAGTTCCTCGGCGGCCTCGTCCCGCTGCGCGGGGGCACCATGGTGGTGGCTCTCCGCGCGCGCGTGGCTGCCGATGGCGAAGGTGCTGCCCGAGACGTCTCCGATCCGGACGTTCGGCTCATCGCTTGCCATGGCTCGCGGTTCCCTTCTGCGGCCCGGGGCCGCCGCTGGTGGCGCTGGCGTGCTCACCGATGGCGAAGGTGGAGCCCTCGACCCGGTCGATGTGCACGGCGCCGTTGCTGACGTTGACGATCTTCTGGACGAACTCGCCGGTCTCGTACCCGGCGTCGGACAGGGCGAGTCGCACTCCCCGCCCGATACGGTCCTGGACGCTGCGCAGGTACCGGGCCACGTCCATCTCCTGGAAGGTGGACCCCGTTTCCACCGAGGCCAGTTCCCGCACCGACACGGCGGGCCCCTCGGGCAGCGCGTTGCCGTGCCCGCCGATCAGCAGCCGCCATCCGTAGGCCGCACCCCGCGCGAGGGTGACGAGAGCGCGCCCGGCGGAGCCGGGCACCAGGACGAGCGCGGCGACGGCCTTGCCGAGCACGTTGCTGGTGCGGAACCGGTGGGCGGTGCGGTCGGCGTCCTTGAACTCGGCGAGCACCGGCGTCAGTACGTGCGGCGCGACCTCGAGCATGAGCATGCGGCCCTGCGTGTGGATGCGGACGTAGACAGTGACGACCACCTCCTCCTCCCAGCCGCCGACGCGGATGCGCAGGAAGTGCCGCCGCTTCTCGCCGCCCTCCTCGACGGAACGCAGCCGGTGCTGCTCGAACTGCTCGGGAGCGTAGGGTGCCTGATCACGCGCCGTCAGCCCTTCCACGGGCAGGAAGACACACTCGTCGATCTCCAGCCGCCGCAGCCGGTCCCGTACGGCCGTGCCCGCGTACTCGGCGGGCACGCGGAGCTGTTCGAGCATGGGCCGGACCCGGTCGAGGATCGCCCGGTTGCTGATCGGCTGCTGCTTCTTGTCGTCGTCGGGACGGAGTTCGACGGCGAGCACCCAGGTGTCGTACGGCGCTCCCGCTCCGCAGAACGGTCCCGCCTCGTTGTACATGATCAGCGGGGCGTGCTGTTCCCGCCGGATGAGCCCCATCAGCCGCCGGAAGCGCAGCCCCTCGGCCTGCTCAGCAGGGTCGCCCGCCGCGTCGGGGAACTGCCGCGGGGACAGTTCCGCGGCGAGCACCCGCGCGAACTGGCCGCGCCGCGCCGCCTCGCACAGCGCGATGAGTGCGAACACGGCGATCCCGAACCAGGCCTGCCACGGCTCGACCACCTCGGAGAACAGGTCGGCGAACGGGGCGAAGGCGTCGGCGGCGTCGGAGGTCCCGAAGCCGTCACCGGAGCCGTAGGAGTCGTAGGAGCCGTACGGGTCGTACGCCGAACCGGAGTCGTCCGACCCGACCCCGAAGGCGATGCCACCGACGGCGAACAGCCAGAACGCGGCCATGAACCGGCCCCACCAGCGCGCCAGGAAGGCGGCGAACAGCCGGTACAGGGGCGGCCGGGCGGCGCGGCCCCTGATCCACGGAGCGAGGGCGAGGAGCAGGCTCGGCCACACCAGGCCGGCGAGCAGCCAGCCGCTGAGCGGCATGCCGACGACCCACAGGCCGAGGATGGCGGCGGACCACAGCAGTTCCTGCCGCCGGGCGCGCAGCGCATGCGCGAGGACGCGGGCCACGTCGAACCCCAGCGAGGGCGCCACGAGGCGCTGCTCGTTGAGAAACAGCTCCTCGATGACGCGGTCGCGGTACTCGGGGTTCAGATAGGCACCCGCACACAACAGCCGTGTCGCCTCACTGGCATGGGGCGGGGTGGGGGGCGGCTCGGGCGGTGTCGGGGTGTCCGTGTGGTGCGGTTGCTGCGGCACGTATCCGGTGCTCATGCCGATCCCCCGATGCGCATGTGTTGTTGGTGACAGACGAGTTGACGAGCCATCAGCATAGGCGAGGCCCGAGACCGAAGGAAATCGGATTGTCAAGCGTGTAGTGCTGTGACGCGCGTCAAGCTTTGGCCTTGGCTTCCGGAGCCCGCCGGCATCCACACCTGCTCTTCCCGCCCACCGCCTGGGCCGACTTCATCGCCGCACTCAAGACGTAAAGCAACGGCCCCGCACCGGCCGGAACCGGTGCGGGGCCCAGTGCCCGAAGCAGATTGGATCAGATGAGGCCGAGGCCGCGGACCGCCTCGCGCTCCTCCTCCAGCTCCTTCACGGACGCGTCGATACGGGCGCGGGAGAACTCGTTGATCTCCAGGCCCTGGACGATCTCGTACTTGCCGTCCTTCGTGGTGACCGGGAAGGAGGAGATCAGGCCCTCGGGGACGCCGTAGGAGCCGTCGGACGGGATGCCCATGGAGACCCAGTCGCCCTCCGGGGTGCCGTTGACCCAGGAGTGGACGTGGTCGATGGCGGCGTTGGCGGCGGAGGCCGCGGAGGACGCGCCGCGGGCCTCGATGATCGCGGCGCCGCGCTTGGCGACGGTCGGGATGAAGTCCTCGGCCAGCCACTTCTCGTCGTTCACGACCTCGGCGGCGTTCTTGCCGGCGACCGTGGCGTGGAAGATGTCGGGGTACTGCGTGGCGGAGTGGTTGCCCCAGATCGTCAGCTTCCTGATCTCGGAGACCGGGGTGCCCGTCTTCTTCGACAGCTGGGTCAGCGCGCGGTTGTGGTCCAGGCGGGTCATCGCGGTGAAGCGCTCCGCCGGTACGTCCGGGGCGGCGGCCTGCGCGATCAGCGCGTTGGTGTTGGCCGGGTTGCCGACGACCAGGACCTTGATGTCGTCCGCGGCGTGCGCGTTGATGGCCTGGCCCTGCGGCTTGAAGATGCCGCCGTTGGCCTCCAGCAGGTCACCGCGCTCCATGCCCTTGGTGCGCGGGCGGGCGCCCACCAGGAGGGCGACGTTGGCGCCGTCGAAGGCGACGTTCGGGTCGTCGCTGATGTCGATGCCCTGGAGCAGCGGGAACGCGCAGTCGTCCAGCTCCATCGCGGTGCCCTCGGCGGCCTTCAGCGCCGGGGTGATCTCGAGGAGGCGAAGCCTGACCGGCACGTCCGCGCCGAGCAGCTGGCCGGAGGCGATGCGGAAGAGCAGGGCGTAACCGATCTGGCCGGCCGCGCCGGTGACGGTGACGTTCACGGGAGTGCGGGTCATGGCGTTCTCCGTATGACAGCTGGCGGTGGGGCGTCCCTGCCCCGGCTATTTTGATCGATCTCTTGGCGTCAAGAGAGATCCAGCGTCAGGCTATCGCGCATCCGGGATCCCGGACGTCCGGGTCGGTGTGGCCCGGCCCACAGCACCACGAAAGGCGGCGGCCGCCCGTCCGGGAGAGGAGAGACGGGACGGCCGCCGTGTGGGGGTACCGTTGCCGGACTCCCGTGGGGGTACGGTTCGCGTGCCCAGGAATACGGCGGCCATTCCTCTGTCCCCCGGCCGATTTTCCCCGGACGGGCTCGACTCGCTGACCTGCGTCAGTCCGTGCATCCCTCCTGTCCCGACGCCAGCGTCGTGCACGCCGTCGCCTCGCCCGCGTCCCGCACCGCCACCATCGGCGTGTACGCGATGGCGTCGCCGGCGACCGTGATGGAGCCCTTCTGCTGGGCGTCGCCCGCGGTCACCTGGACCTCGTCACCCTGCGTCGCCTGGGTGATGCGCCCCCAGGCCGCCCCGCAGATCTTGCTGTAGCGGACCTCGACGACGGTCGTGCCCACGGTCGCCGTCTTGGCGGTGGTCACCAGGTCCCCGCTGCACCCCATGCTCTCCGCGTCCTTGCCGGTGCAGCTGTCACCGCTGCACTTCACGCCCGGCGGCAGGTTGGCGTCGGTGGTGACGGACGGCGACGGGGAGGGCGACGCGTCGTTGTCCTTGTCGCCGTCGCCGCCGTTCATGAGGTAGAACGCGCCGGCGGCCACGGCGACCACGCCGACGGCTCCCGCGAGGAACATCGTCAGCCGGCGTCGGCCCGACGATCTGCCGGAGGCCGGGCGACCGCCCGACGGGGGGCGGCCGGAGCGGCCGGAGTGGCCGGCGGGGGTCGCCGACGGTGCGGCGCCGGTCCCGAATCCGGCACCGGCGCCGGTTCCTGCTCCGGCCCCGTTCTCGCTCCCGGCACCTGCTCCGGCGCCACGACCGGCACCGGAGCCCGCTCCGGTGCGCGAACCCGCTCCGCGGCCGCCGGTCTGCGAGGGTCCCGCGTATCCCGCGAGCCCCCACGAGTTGCCGCCCGGGGAAGCCCCCGGGCCGGCCGCCCGTGCGGTGCCCTCGCGTGCGTCCGCGTCGGACGCCGTGGGCTGCGGCGGCACCGTCGGGGACACGCCCGCCGGTCCCGCGATGCCGGGGGTCGCCGTCGCGCTGCCGCCCCGGCGGGCCGGTTTGCCGCCCTTGGCGTTCGCCGGGGGCGCCCCGAACTCGCCCAGTGCCGCACGGGCCTGGGAGATCCGTATCGCCTCCATGGTCATGTCGTGGCGCATCTCCGAACGGCTCCAGGCGCGCTCGGCGAGCTCCCACATCGTCGTCAGATGGATGGGATTGGTGCCGGTGACCTCTGCCAGGGCGACGATCGCACCCTTGGGCGCGAGCAGTCGGCCGTTGAGATAACGCTCCCAGGACGTCTTGCTGTAGCCCGTGCGGTCGGCCACCGCCGCGACGCTCAGGCCGCTGCGGTCCACGAGCCGCCGCAACTGGCTCGTGAACTCCCTGACCTGCGGATCGAGTTCGTCCGGCAAGGCCCTCCAACGAGGCATTGCTTCCCCCTCTTCCCCCCGGTTCGTGCTGGTTCTTCCCCCGCGCGTGCTGCCCTCTGCCGAGTCCCCGTTCTGGCTACCCACAGGGATGCGCCCGGTCAGGATCTCAGTTCCCGGGGTGGGGGCGCACGGGGGCGTTGGCGCCGCGGGCATGCACCGTTGCACGCCCACTGGCCCGCGGTCCAGCTCGGGACGTCCCGGACCGTCCCGATTGGGCAGATTAGCCCCGCTGTGCAGCGCCTTGGTCCCGGATCCCGGAACTGTCAATACATCGACACAACGGACACACACCGGTGACCTCGGGCGCCCCAGCGGTGCCGCTCCCACCCAGACGCAACCGCGCCGAGGACGCCAAGGACGCCGAGAACTGTCGCAGGGCGCGGACACGGTAGCGGAACGGTCACCTCCGAGCCACAGCGTACGGACAGCTGTTGAACAGCCCGTTCGCCGTGCGGGAGTTTGAGTGCGGCGGCGGCCCGTCCTTACTCGGGGGAGGGGACGGGTCGCCGTCGCGCCGAGCGTCTCAGCTGTCCACCGTGAAGTGCAGCGCGTCCTTCAGGAACGGGACCTTCAGCAGCGGGTCCGGCTGCGCCATCAACGCCAGCAGCACGATCGCGAGGCCCAGCACGCTGTAGGTCACGATGTCCGTGAAACGGGACCGTACGGCGAGCATGCCGACGCTGGGCAGGAGCCACCGCAGCACCGCGCCGGCCAGCAGGGCGCCGCCGACCACCAGCGTGCCGGCGCGGAAGACGTCGAGCGCGGTGATCAGCAGGCCGGTGCCGACCAGGCCGAGGACGAGGAGGACGGGCCACTGCCGGGCGGGCGCGGGCGCGTCACCGCGTGCGGCGCGGCCACCGCCCTCGGGGCGCGCCGTGTCCCGCGTGAACAGGGGGAAGCGGCGGGTGATCCGCCGGGGCACGCCCTCGGCGTCCGGCGCGCTCACCGGGTCCCGGACCTCGATCTCCTCCGCCCCGGCAGTGTCCTCCGCCCTGCCGGCGGCGTCCTCAGCCGACACTGCGCTCCGCCGCCTCGACCACGTTGACGAGCAGCTGGGCCCGGGTCATCGGGCCGACGCCGCCGGGGTTGGGGGAGATCCAGCCGGCGACCTCGGCGACGCCGGGGTGGACATCGCCGACGATCTTGCCCTCGGCGCTGCGGGAGACACCGACATCGAGGACGGCCGCGCCCGGCTTGACGTCCTCGGGCCGGATCAGGTGGGCCGAACCGGCCGCGGCGACGATGATGTCCGCGCGGCGCAGGTGGGCCGACAGGTCACGGGTGCCGGTGTGGCACTGGGTCACCGTCGCGTTCTCGCTGCGCCGGGTGAGCAGCAGCGGCATCGGGCGCCCGATGGTCACCCCGCGGCCGACGACCACGACCTCGGCACCCTTGATCTCCACGCCGTAGCGGCGCAGCAGGGTCAGCACACCGTTCGGCGTGCAGGGCAGCGGCGCCGGCTCGTTCAGGACCAGCCGCCCGAGGTTCATCGGGTGCAGCCCGTCCGCGTCCTTGTCGGGGTCCATGAGTTCGAGGATGCGGTTCTCGTCGATGCCCCTGGGGAGCGGCAGTTGGACGATGTAGCCGGTGCAGGCCGGGTCCTCGTTCAGTTCCCGTACGACCGCCTCGATCTCGTCCTGCGTCGCCGTGCCGGGCAGTTCGCGCTGGATGGAGGCGATACCGACCTCGGCGCAGTCGCGGTGCTTTCCGGCGACGTACTTCTGGCTGCCGGGGTCGTCCCCGACGAGGATCGTGCCGAGGCCGGGCGTGACGCCCTTCTCCTTCAGCGCCGCCACGCGGGCGGTCAGATCGGACTTGATCGCGGCTGCAGTGGCCTTGCCATCGAGAATCTGGGCGGTCATGAACCCCATCCTCCCGGATGACCGGGTCCCGGTTCCAATCAGGGTGCTCCGGAGCCCGTCCCGCCGTAGGCCCTCATGGCCCCCTGACCAATCAACTCATGAATCCCCTCATGAATCCCCTCATGGTCTCTCATGATCGATGATGTTGCACTTGCACAACACATCCGGAATGCGGCTGGACAAGCCGACGGTGGCTGAAGAACGATTGTCGGAACAGTGCCGCGGGCAGTACCGGGGGGACGAACCGCATCTGTAGAACCTTCCTCCGAATCCGGCCGCGCCTCGTCCCCGCCTTCCAGGCAAAACGGAGGAAAGACCGCCATGAGTTTCGGCGACCCGAACAACCCCTACGGGCACGGGCAGCCGCCCCAGCAGCCCCAGGCCCCCGCTCCCGGTTACGGCTACCCCCAGCAGACGCCGCCCGGCGCCCCGCCGCAGGGCTACGGATACCCGGCGGCCCCGCCCGTCCAGCAGCCGTACGGCGGCGGTTACATGCCCGGCGCTCCCGCGCAGATGCCGGGCATCACCCGCGCCTCGCAGATCATGCTCGGTGTGATCGCGCTGGCCCATGCGGTCATCGCCGTGCTGTACGGGGTCGCGCTCGGCCAGTGGGACGAGACCATGGCCGAGGCGGGTGTCACCGGTGACTCCGAGGCGGAGGCGATCGCCGATCTGGGCAAGGGCGTCGTCGTCTTCTTCCTCGGTCTCGCCACCGTGTTCGCGATCCTCGGTCTGGTGCTGCTGCTCCAGTACGCCAAGGGTGGCAACGGTGTCCGCGTCTGCTCGATCGTCTACGGTTCGTTCGCGATCGTCACGGGCATCTTCATGATCGCGGCCTATGGCATCGGCCTGATCATCATCGCGATCTCCATCCTGGTGATCGTCTTCTCCGCGAAGCGCGCCAGCGCCGAGTGGTTCCGCCGCCCGCGCTACTGAGCCGCCGGCCGACGGAACGGTTCGCGCCATTCACACCGAGGGCCGTGTCCCACCCGTGCAAGGGTGGGGACACGGCCCTGGTGCGTTCCCCCGCCCTGAAGCGGTGGCCGCCACCCCGACACACCGAACCCCGGACACCCTTCCTCCCTTCTCAGGGCAATCGCTTACCCTCCCCCACGTTGGACTGGGGGAGGGTGGCCCTCATGGATTGGGCGAGGGGACAAGTCCATGTACAGCGTCATCGTCGTGCCTCCGGCATGCGCACGTCCGGACGGACAGATCAGGATCGGCACAGGTGAGCGGCTCGCGTTCGGCAGGGAGGAGACGGGCGGCGGGCTCACCATCGCGCACGGGGGAGTCCCCCGGATCGCCGGGGAGATCACCGCTCAGGGCACCTTCTGGCTGCTGAGCAACCGCAGCGAGGACCAGACCTACGTCGTGGAGAACCCGGAGGGCGCCGGCGAGCACATCAAGGTCACCCCCGGCAGGGTCGACGCCCCCGTGCCCTTCGAGTTCTCGCGCGTCGTCCTGCCCGCCGCGGGCGACCTGCTCACCTTCGACGTCTGGGCGCCGCGCCACACCTTCCGCAGCGTCGCCCGGCACGGCCTCGCCGGAGCCGTCACCGCACCGGCGTTCACCCTCGACCGCACCAAGCGGTACTTCGCGGTCCTGGCCGCCCTGTGCGAGCCCCGGCTGCGCGGCGAACCGCACGCCCCGCTCCCCGCGGTCGAGCAACTGGTGGAGCGGCTGCGCCCGGCATGGCCGGCGGTCAGCCGGTCCGCGGTCTACTGGAACATCGACTACCTCGCCCTCAAGCTGCGGTTACGGCCGGGCCCGGACACGGCGGAACCCGGCCGGCGCGTCAACGGCAAGAAGGAGTCCCTGGTCTCCCTCGCCCTCCGCTTCGACCTGGTCCGCGAGGACGACCTCATCGTGCTGACCGCGCCCGCGAGCGAGGTGTGCCGATGAGCGACGAGCAGTCGTACGCCGTCCTCGTCCCCAAGGGTTACCGGGTCGGGGAGTGGGAGGTCCGTGAACCGCTCGCGTCGGGTGCGTTCGCCACCGTCTACGCGGGACGCCGTACCACCGGCGAACCCCGTACCGCCGCCCTGAAGTTCCTCCCCACCGGCACCCGCACCCCCCGCCAACTCCGCCACCTGCGCGAACTGGCCGAGCGGGAGATCGAGTTCCTCGGGCGCCTGCAATCGCCGCGGCTGATCCGGATGTACGACACCCTCACCGTCGACGACCCCGGGCACCCGGATCTCGACGGCGCCACCGTCCTCGTACTGGAACAGGCCGAGGGATCCCTGGACGCCGTACCGGCCGAGGATCCCGGCTCCCTGCTCGCGCAGACCTGCGAGGGTCTGGCCCAACTGCACCACGCCGGCTGGGTGCACGGCGACCTCAAGCCCGCCAACGTCCTGTTGATGAAGGACGGTTCGGTACGGCTGGCCGACTTCGGCATGGCGGCCGAGCTGGAGGGCACGCACGCCTACACCCCCGCCTTCGCGACCCCCGACTACACGCCGCCGGAGCTGCTCTGGCCGGAGGTGGACGAGCGGGGGACGCGGATCCGGCCCTCCGCCGACGTGTGGGCCTTCGGGGTCCTCGCCCATGTCGTCCTGACCGGCACTTTCCCGCTGCCGGGCGGGACGACGGAGGCCCGCAGCGACGCGGCGATGCGGTATGCGCGGGGTGCGGAGGAGCTGCGCCTGTCCGCCGAACTCCCGGATGCCTGGCGGGAGCTCATCCGGGACTGTCTGGCCCGTACGCACGCCGAGCGCGTCGGCACCGAGGCCCTGTTACGCCGGGTGGAGGCGGCGGCCGGGGTCGCCCACTCACCTCGCCCGCCGAAGCGGCGCCGCCCCTTCTGGCGCCACCACCCCGTCCTGGCCGGGGTCCTCACCACCCTCCTCGTGGTCACGACCGGGCTCGGGATCACGGCCGGCATCGCCCACCACCAGGCGACCCGGTACGACGGCACTCCGGTGTACGAGGCGGTGGCCGTACCCGACGCGTCATCGTCCGGCTACGGCTACGACCGCTGCCCGGCCGACAGCGTCTGCTTCTTCAGCGAGCACCACGGCAACGGGAAGATGTGCCACTGGCAGGACAGCGACCCGGACTGGCAGTCGGGCGACAGGACGTGCGCGTGGGCCGCGCACAGCCCCGTACGGTCGGTCTTCAACAACATCGTGGACAGCCGTGACCTCGACGGTGTCGTGTACTTCCGCGGCACCGACTACAACCCCGCCGGCTTCGACCGCCGCCGCAGCGCACAGCGCACCGGCTGCACCGGCGTGAACAGCCAGGGGAACCTGGCGGGCACGTACGCCCCGCTGTCGCACAAGGTGGTCGGCAGTTGCACCTACAGTCCGTCGCTGTGGGGTGTGCTGCGCTCGCTCTTCTGAGCCCGCAACAGCGCCGCCCCCATGGGGGTGAGTGTGTGCAGTACGGACGCGCCGTGCCGCCCGCTGGTGATGAGTCCGGCGTCTCTCAAGGCCGTCGCATGGCGGCTGGCGGAGGACGCGGAGACGCCGATGGCACGCGCGATCTCCCCGGTCGTGGCGCCGTGGGCGACGGCGTACAGGGCCGCGGCGCGCGCCCGGCCGAGGAGGGCGGTCAAGGGGGCCCGCGACAGGGGCGGCGCCTGCGGCTCGTGGTCGAGCGGACAGACCAGTACGGGGGGCAGGCCCGGGTCGGCGAAGGAGATCGGCCGCTGGAGGAGGAAGTACGCCGGGACGAACAGCACTCCGCGCCCGTCCAGATACAGATCCCGGTCGACGGTGGGGTTGTACTGGGCGTACAGGACGGGCCGCTCCCAACGCACCCAGGGCCCGAGCCCGGCGAGCATCCCCTCCACCCCGCCGTCCATCAACTCCCGGGCCCGCACCGCCCGTTCCGCCTCGATACGGGCCCCGACCTGGTGCTCGTACGGCGCGATGGCAACGTCGTGATAGGCGCGCAGCAGCCGCACCAGCTCCTCACGGGCCGTCCGCTCGGCCAGCCGCGCAGTCCACGCGGGCGCCCCGACGATCCGGTGGAGGCGGGCGATCTCGGCCCGGACCCGGCGGGCGGGGGTGGCGAGGATGGCTTCGAGACCGGCGTCCAGCCCTTCCGTGGTGGCCTGGTACGGCGTCAGGAAGTCGGGAAAGTAGGCGGCTCTCCGGTACACCGGTATCAGCATGCTGCGCACCGCCCGCTCCAGCCCCTTCTCCTGGAGCCGTCGCCGGGTGGTGCGGTACCACTCGGCGTGAGCCCAGCGGCCCTGCCGGGTCTGGAGGCGGTGCAGGCTGGTGGCGATGTCCCAGAGCGGGTCGGACGCGGTGCTGAACCTGGTCCTGGCCAGGTCGGCATCGCTGAAGTGGACGCGGAGCATGTCGTTCTCCCCCGATGAACTCAGCTGTTGCGTTCAGCTGCAACAGCATGGCCGCACGCGGCGGCGCGGGGCAACATCGGGGTGAATGGCTTCAGGCGCCCCGCCGTTCTCCGCCTCCGCCACCATGGCCGGGGCACCACCCGGAGAACGGCGGGGCGAACTGGACGGAGGGGCCGTGCTGCTGGGGTTGGGCATCTTCTTCGCGGTGACCGGCGCACTGGCGGCCCTGCTCGCAAGCCCGCGGTCCCGGCGTGAACGCCGTCTGCGCAAGCACGGCCGGCTGGCCACCGCGATCTGCCGCGAGCACCTCAACCCCGCCGAGCCCGAGGGCCCGATGCGGATCCGCTGCGGCTTCCGGGTGGAGCCACACCGAGGGGAGTACCGCGCCGTCGTCCGGACACGCGAGAGCATTCCCCAGGTCGGCGCGGAGCTCAGGATCGTCTACGACCCCCAGGACCCGGCCTACGCCGAGAACCTCGACTACATGACCACGGCGTCCTTCGGCCGCGGGGACCTCATCGTCGCGGCGCTGTGGGTCGTCATGTACCTCATGGCCGCGTCCTGCGTCGCGACAGCCGACTGAGGACGGAACCGCGGCACCCCGTGCGGGCAGCGGTTGCAGCCGACGCCTGCCCGCGGCACCACCCGGCCCGCATCACTCATCGCCAGGACGACGCCCCTCCTGCTTCTCCAGGTCTCGTCGTCAACGAGGGCGCGTTCCCCTGCGGCCGGCCACCCACCGCGAGAAGGGTGCCCCCGAACCGGGGGCACCCGTGTCGCCCATCAGTGGAAGAAGTGCCGCGTCCCCGTGAAGTACATCGTCACGCCCGCCTTCTTCGCGGCCTCGACGACCTGCTCGTCACGGACCGAACCGCCCGGCTGGACAACCGCCTTGACGCCGGCCTCGGTGAGGATCTCCAGGCCGTCCGGGAAGGGGAAGAACGCGTCCGAGGCGGCGTAGGAACCCTGCGCGCGCTCGGCGCCCGCCCGCTCCACGGCCAGCTTCGCCGAGTCGACGCGGTTGACCTGCCCCATGCCGACGCCGACCGAGGCACCGTCCTTGGCGAGCAGGATGGCGTTGGACTTCACCGCGCGGCAGGCCTTCCACGCAAAGGCCAGCTCGGCGAGCTCCGACTCGGACAGCGCCTCGCCGGTCGCCAGGGTCCAGTTGGCCGGGTCGTCGCCCTCGGCCTGGAAGACGTCCGTCACCTGGGCCAGGCCGCCGCCGTCGATCGGGCGGAACTCGGCGACCAGATCTGGCGCCTCGGGGCAGCGCAGCACGCGGATGTTCTTCTTCTTGGCGAGGGCTTCGAGCGCGCCCTCCTCGTAGTCGGGGGCGACGATGACCTCGGTGAAGATCTCGGCGACCTGCTCGGCCATCTCCTTGCTGACCGGCCGGTTGACGGCGATGACACCGCCGAACGCGGACAGCGGGTCGCAGGCGTGCGCCTTGCGGTGGGCCTCGGCGACGTCCGCGCCGATCGCGATGCCGCACGGGTTGGCGTGCTTGATGATCGCGACGCACGGCTCGTCGTGGTCGTACGCGGCACGGCGGGCGGCGTCCGTGTCCGTGTAGTTGTTGTACGACATCTCCTTGCCGTGCAGCTGCTCCGCCTGGGCCAGGCCGCCGCAGCCGCCGGTGTAGAGGGCGGCGGGCTGGTGCGGGTTCTCGCCGTAGCGCAGCACCTGCTTGCGCTCGTACGTCACCCCGAGGAACTCCGGGAACTCCTCGCCGTCACCGGCGTACTCGCCCGCGAACCAGCCCGCGACCGCCACGTCGTACTCGGCGGTGTGGCGGAAGGCCTCGGCGGCCAGCCGCTTGCGGGTGGCGAGGTCGAAGCCGCCGTCGCGCACGGCGGCAAGGACATCGGCGTACCGCTCGGGGCTGGTGACCACGGCGACCGAGGGGTGGTTCTTGGCGGCGGCGCGGACCATCGACGGCCCGCCGATGTCGATCTGCTCCACGCACTCGTCGGGCGAGGCGCCGGAGGCGACGGTCTCCTGGAACGGGTAGAGATTGACGACCACGAGGTCGAACGGCGCGACGCCCAGCTCGTCGAGCTGCTGCCGGTGGCTGTCCAGGCGCAGGTCGGCGAGGATGCCCGCGTGGACCCTGGGGTGCAGGGTCTTGACTCGGCCGTCCAGGCACTCGGGGAAGCCGGTGAGCTCCTCGACCTTGGTGACGGGGACGCCGGCGGCGGCGATGCGGGCGGCGGTGGAGCCGGTGGAGACGAGCTCGACGCCGGCCTCGTGCAGACCGCGCGCGAGGTCTTCCAGACCCGTCTTGTCGTAGACGCTGACGAGCGCCCGTCGAATGGCCCGCTTGTTGCTCTCGGCGGTGGCGGTCACTGGATAACTACCTTTCGTCCCTCAATGCGATAGCCGTTGCGGGCGAGCCGCCCCACGACATCGACGAGCAGCCTTCGCTCGACTTCCTTGATGCGCTCGTGCAGCGCACTCTCGTCGTCCTCGTCCCGGACCTCCACCACGCCCTGCGCGATGATCGGCCCGGTGTCGACGCCGTCGTCGACGAAGTGGACGGTGCAGCCGGTGACCCTGGCGCCGTACGCGAGCGCGTCGCGGACACCGTGGGCGCCGGGAAAACTGGGGAGGAGCGCGGGGTGGGTGTTGATGAACCGCCCGCCGTAACGGGCGAGGAACTCCTTGCCCACGATCTTCATGAACCCGGCGGAGACCACGAGATCGGGCTCGTACGCGGCGACGGCTCCGGCGAGGGCCGCGTCCCACTCCTCGCGGGTGGCGTAGTCCTTGACCCGGCACACGAACGTGGGCAGCCCGGCGCGCTCGGCCCGCGCCAGCCCCTCGATGCCGGCGCGGTCGGCTCCGACGGCCACGATCTCGGCTCCGTACGCCTCGGCGCCGGTGGTCGCGATGGCGTCGAGGAGCGCCTGCAGATTGGTGCCGGATCCGGAGACCAGCACGACGAGGCGCTTGACCACGGGCTTGGCGGCCACGGTGGGGCCCTTTCTCGGGGAAGCATGTGCACGGTCGGCCGGGTACGGCGCCGGTATGTGCGTTCGTACGAATGCTTCACGCCCCCGGATACGGGGAAGCCTACGAAGCGGCCGACCGTCAGCAACGATACCGGCACACCGGGCATCCCCCATGGGACGGGGGCGTGGCCGGAAGGTAGCGTCTGGGAGGAGCGGGCTCGGGAACGCGGCCGGGGTGCGGTGCGTTCACGAGAGGACAGCTCACGCCAGACCGGTCGTTCGAGACCAGCCGTTCCAGACCAGCCGTATTTCACCAAGGGGAAGACGCTCACTTGATGTCGGACCGCAGCCTGCGACTCCTCACGCTCCCCCCTCAGTCGGCACGGGGAGGGGAGCGTGTCGGCGTGCTGCTGCGGGAGCGCCCCTCGACGCCGCCCGGCGCGCCCTCGGGCGACGCCGACGACCGGCGGGGCGGTGCGGCCCAGGACGACAACCCGTTCGCGCCGCCGCCGGAGGGCACGCCGGACCGGCCGTGGCAGCCGCGGCGCCCGTCCGGCGACGGAGGGGACTCCGGGGGTTCACAGGGCTCCCCCGACTCTTCGGGCTCCTCCGGCTCACAGGGTGAGGGCGGCCGACCCGTGTGGGGCAGCCAGTGGAGCGACCGGCAGCCCGGCCGCTCCTCCAACGGCGGCTTCGGCGACCGGCCCGGCCGCAGCCCCGAGGGGCCGGGCGGCGGTCCGGGCCAGAGCGGACCGCGCTGGGACCCCACGGACCCGGCACAGCGCCGCGCGCGCTACACGCTGCTGGCCGGCATGTGGGCCTTCTTCTTCGCCCTCTTCAACTGGCCGTACGTGGCACTGCTGCTCGGCGCGCTGGCCCTCTACTGGGGCATCAGCTCCCTGCGCACCAAGCCCCGCACCCCCAGCCCCGACACCCCGGCCTCCACGACACCGGCCCGCCCACAGACCGCAGCCGCAGTGAGCGGCCTGGTCACGGCGTCCCTGGCCATCATGCTCGTCGCCGCGACCTTCACCGCACAGTTCGTGTACCGCGACTACTACACCTGCACCAACGACGCCCTCACCAACGAGGCCAGACAGGCGTGCACCAAGCTGCTGCCGGACGAGTTGCGGGGGGTTTTGGGGGCCAACGCTTAGGGGTGCGCCTTCGGCGGCTCGGGCGTTTGGAAGGCGCTGGACACGCCGGGCTCCGGGATGCGGCGGCCTCCGCGCAACGCCGGGTTCCGGGAGGCGAAGGACTCCGGGCACGCCGGGCTCCGGAAGGCGCCTGGCATCAGGAGTCGTCCGCCTCCGGTGGCTCCGCCCTCCTGGACGCCTCCTTCAACGCCGCCCAGCGGACCTCGCGGGTGTCGTCGCGCCAGGGCGTCGGGGGGTCGACGGGCAGGAAGTCGTAGGGCTCGAGGGTGGGGTCGTACGGGGCGTCCGGGCGGCCTGCGGAGGGTGCGGCCTGCGATGCGGTCGGCCGAGGATCCGGGCCGACACCGTCGCGCTTGCGGGATGACGAGCCGCCGGAGAAGGGCCACCGCCGGCGACGTCGCCGCACACCGGTGTCCGACGCATCCGCGCGGATCTCCGGCCCCTGCGTCCCGGAGTTCGAGGTCCCCGCACCGGGATGCACCATCTCCGTCCGGCTGTTCGCCGCATCCGCCGCTCCCGCCCCGACGCTCGGCTCCCCCACCGCGGAATCAATCACCTCGGCCCAGACGTCCAACTCGGTCGCCGCAGACTCCGGACTCCCCACACGCCCCTTCATCCCCACCGCCCCCGCGTCCGCCGCGCCCGCCCCGACGCTCGGCTCCCCCACCACGGGATCGATCACCCCGGCCCACACGTCCAACTCACTCGCCGCAGAGCCGGCCGCTCCAGCCGGGGCACCCGACCCTCCGGCCGCAGAATCAACCGCCCCGGCCCACGCCTCCGACCCGCCTGGCCCGGAATCCGGCATCCCGGCCCGAGCCTCCGCCGCTCCCTCCCCCGAAGCCGACGCCCCCACCCCAGCGCCTTCCGTTCCGCCCGGCACCGCCCCTTCCCGTTGCCCGGCGATGGTCGCCGTGGCTCCCTGCTCATGCTTCCGGCACCGCCAAGCCCGTACCCCCACCGCGGTCGGAACCGCCACGACCGCGGTCCACGCCAGCGTCGCCGCCCCCACCTGCCACCACACCGGCCCGAACCGAGCCAGCGCGTCCACCCCGAGCGGCCCGCCCGCCAGCCCGGCCAGCACGGCGAGTCCCGCCGCGCACCACACAGCCGCCAGCCCGGTGCAGCCCGCCGTACGCCCCCATGACCAAGGCATCCCCCTCGCGTCCTCGTCCTCCCCACCCCGGACCGCCGCCCTCCCCGTGAACCACCCGACCGTCACCCCGGCCACCACCGGCACCACCGCGGCCGCCCAGTTCAGCGGCGTCCCCGGGCCCGCCTCCGGTAGCGCCGCCAGCAGGGGGAACGGCGGGAGCAGCGGAGCGGTGTCGGTGGACAGCGGGGTCGTCGTGTGCCCGACGCCGAGCGTGAAGCCAGGGCCGAGGGCATAGGCCGCACCCCACACCGCCGAGTTCGGTACGAGCGCCGCGCACAGCAGCAGCACCGCGAACCGCCCCGACCACCCCTGCGTCAGCTGGGCAAAGGCCTCGCGGGCCGCGCCGCCGTGCCACAGCAGCGACACCGCCACCAGCAACGCCCCGCCCCCGACCAGCACCGCGGCCCCGGCCGCGGCCGCCCGCGCCGAGACATCCAGCCGCTCCCGGGCCTCAGCCCCGAGGAACAGCCGCCGCAGACCGCGCGGCAACAGGATCAGCACGCCGTCCACCGGCCCACAGGGCCGCCCGTACGCCGTCCACACCCCCGCTCCCGCCGCGCCCACGGCGATCACCGGCAGACACACTGCGGCCCACACCCAGTCGGCCCGCAGCGAGCCGCCTCCCGAGGCGTACACCGTGGCCATGCCTCCGACGGCGAGGTACCCCAGCACCACCCCCGCCCACGCCGTACGGACACCCACCGGTGCCCGGCCCTCCGGCTCCCCGTCCACCGCGTCCCGCGCCGCCCGGTGCACCAGCCACACCGGCAGCACGAGCAGCAGCAGCGGCGTGACGCCGACCGGCGCGGGAACGCCGGAGAGCGTGTCGGTGCGGACCAGCTCCGCGCCGTGCGCCAGCAGCCACAGCCCCGCGGCGACATGCAGCGCGCCCCCCGGCCCGCTGTCGGGGTAGGGCGAGGTGATCCACAGCATCATCACGAGCACGGCGAACGAGCCGAGCCCCAGCCCGGCCGCGACCGCGCCACCCAGGAGGCTGGCGGCCAGTCCGGGCGATCGGCGACGCAAACGGGTGAGCAGGGATGACAGCGGCGATCGGCGGTCGGACATCTGAATCACGACCGTCATGCTCCCAACGACACGCGCTTTCCCGTCGTAACAGGCGAACCTCCGATGTGTCGCCCAATATGTGTTTATGTACTTTTTCGTACGAAGGGGTGTCCTGTGAGGCAGAGCAGCCCTGCGACCCCGCTCCCCCCGCCCAAGGAGCGCCGCCGCCTGCGCGAGGCAGGTTCGCTGACTGTGGCTCAGGTCGCGGAGCGCATGGGTGTCTCCCGTCGGACGGTGCGGGCATGGGAGGCCGACCGCACGACTCCACGCGGCCGGAAACGGCAGGCGTACGCAGAATTGCTGAACGCGCTGACGACCGAGGCCGGCACGGAGACCGGCATCGAGACCGTCACCGATCGCGAAATCCCTGCGAAGAAGACAGCTGTAACGGTACGTCACGATCCGCGGGAACCCGAGGCCCAGCCCGACCGCTTCGCTCCGTCGTCACCGTCCTCCCTGACCCCCGCTCAGGCCTTCGACGCCCTTTACGCGTTCTGCGTCCCCGCCCTCGTACGGCAGACGTACCTGCTGACCGGGCGGCGCGAGCTGGCTCGTGAGTCGGTCGAGCGGGCGTTCCAACTCGCCTGGCAGCGCTGGCCCGAGGTGGCCGTCGACCGCGACCCGACGGGCTGGGTACGGGCGGCGGCGTACGAGTACGCCCTCTCCCCCTGGCACCGGTTCCGCCCGCGCCATCGCCACCCCGAGGCGCCGCCGGCCGACGCGTCCGACCGCACGCTGCTGAACGTACTTCTGAGGCTCCCGCCGCCGCACCGCCGCACGCTCCTGCTGTACGACGTCGTGGGCCTGGACCTGCCGGAGACCGCGGCGGAGACGGAGGCGAGCACCCCGGCGGCGGCGAACCGGCTGCTGCATGCGCGCGAGGCCGTCGCCGCGCAGCTGCCGGAGCTGTCCGACCCGGCCGAACTGCACCGGCGGCTCGCCCGCCTGGCCGACACGGAACGGCTACGGGCCTCCAAACCGTTCACGGTGCGCAACGGCAGCGAACGCCGCGCCCGTTTCTGGACCCGGGCCGCCATCGCCTTCACGGTCACCCTCATCGGCGCGACAGCCCTGACCCTGCGCACGGCCCCGACACAGTACGAGCCGCCGGTGGCACCGGGCGAGACGG
Organism: Streptomyces sp. NPDC059866; assembly: GCF_042731325.1. Classification (NCBI taxonomy): domain Bacteria; kingdom Bacillati; phylum Actinomycetota; class Actinomycetes; order Kitasatosporales; family Streptomycetaceae; genus Streptomyces; species Streptomyces sp. NPDC059866. The sequence goes on from NZ_JBHWJT010000008.1 coordinate 318,401, forward strand.
TACGCGGGGTACCGCCGCGGGCGGCGCCGGGGCCGTTGTCGGAGCAGCAGCTGGAGCTGCTGGAGAAGCTGCGCATGGAAACGGCCGGCGGACCGGAACGGCTGGTGCCGGAACCGCGGTGAGGCGGGGACGAACGAAAACGCCGGTGGGCCCGCCCCCATTCGGGGAACGGGCCCACCGGCGGTCAGTCGGAGGACTCAGCCGGCGAGGATCTCGCGCGCCAGCTTCGCCGTCTCGGTCGGGGTCTTGCCGACCTTGACGCCCGCGGCCTCCAGGGCCTCCTTCTTCGCCTGGGCGGTGCCGGACGAGCCGGAGACGATGGCGCCCGCGTGGCCCATGGTCTTGCCCTCGGGCGCGGTGAAGCCCGCGACGTAGCCGACGACCGGCTTGGTCACGTTCTCCTTGATGAAGGCCGCGGCCCGCTCCTCGGCGTCGCCGCCGATCTCACCGATCATGACGATCAGGTCGGTGTCGGGGTCGGCCTGGAAGGCGGCCAGGGCGTCGATGTGCGTGCTGCCGATGATCGGGTCGCCACCGATGCCGACGGCGGTCGAGAAGCCGATGTCACGGAGCTCGTACATCATCTGGTACGTCAGCGTGCCGGACTTCGAGACCAGACCGATGCGGCCCGGCTTGGTGATGTCGCCCGGGATGATGCCGACGTTGGACTGGCCCGGGGTGATGATGCCGGGGCAGTTCGGGCCGATGATGCGGGTCTTGTTGCCCTTCTTGCCGGCGTACGCCCAGAAGGCGGCCGTGTCGTGCACGGCGATGCCCTCGGTGATGACGACGGCGAGCGGGATCTCGGCGTCGATGGCCTCGACGACGGCGTCCTTGGTGAACTTCTCCGGCACGAAGATGACGGAGACGTTGGCGCCGGTGGCCTCGATGGCCTCCTTGACGGTGCCGAAGACGGGTACCTCGGTGCCGTCGAAGTCCACGGTCTGACCCGCCTTGCGCGGGTTCACGCCGCCCACGACGTTCGTGCCGTCACCGAGCATGAGCTTGGTGTGCTTCATGCCGGTGGCGCCGGTCATGCCCTGGACGATGACCTTGCTGTCCTTGTTGAGCCAGATAGCCATGGTGTGTGGATGTCCTCGTCCTCGGTGCTTACTTGGCGGCTGCGGCGAGCTCGGCGGCCTTGTCGGCCGCGCCGTCCATGGTGTCGACGCGCTGGACCAGCGGGTGGTTGGCGTCCGTGAGGATCTGCCGGCCGAGCTCGGCGTTGTTGCCGTCGAGGCGGACGACCAGCGGCTTGGTGACCTGCTCGCCGCGGTCCTCGAGAAGCTTCAGGGCCTGCACGATGCCGTTGGCGACCTCGTCACAGGCGGTGATGCCGCCGAAGACGTTGACGAACACGGAGCGGACGTCCGGGTCGCCAAGGATGATCTCCAAGCCGTTCGCCATCACCTGGGCGGAGGCACCGCCGCCGATGTCCAGGAAGTTGGCGGGCTTGACGTTGCCGTGCTTCTCACCGGCGTACGCGACGACGTCCAGGGTGCTCATCACGAGACCCGCGCCGTTGCCGATGATGCCGACCTCGCCGTCGAGCTTGACGTAGTTGAGGTTCTTCTCCTTGGCGGCGGCCTCGAGGGGGTTGGCCGCGGCCTTGTCGTGGAGTTCCTCGAAGTCGGGGTGACGGAACTCGGCGTTGTCGTCGAGCGACACCTTGCCGTCGAGGGCGATGACCTCGCCGGAGGCGACCTTGGCCAGCGGGTTGACCTCGACCAGGAGGGCGTCCTCCTTGATGAAGGTGTCCCACAGCTTGACGAGGACGTTCACGACCTTGTCGGCGACCTCGGCCGGGAACTTGGCGGCCTCGACGATCTCGCGGGCCTTCGCCTCGTCCACCCCGTCGATGGCGTCGATCGCGATCTTCGCGACGGCCTCCGGACGGGTGGCCGCCACCTCCTCGATCTCCATGCCGCCCTCGACGGAGGCGATGGAGAGGAAGGTGCGGTTGGCACGGTCGAGGAGGAAGGAGACGTAGTACTCCTCGAGGATCTCCGGGGCCGTCTCGGCGATCATGACCTTGTGGACCGTGTGGCCCTTGATGTCCATGCCGAGAATGTCCGTCGCGCGGGCAACGGCCTCGTCCGGGGTGGCGGCCAGCTTCACGCCACCGGCCTTGCCGCGGCCACCGACCTTCACCTGCGCCTTGACGACGGACTTGCCGCCCAGACGCTCGGTGATCTCGCGCGCCGCCTCAGGCGTGTCGATGACTTCACCGGCCAGCACCGGTACATCGTGCTTGGCGAAGAGGTCCCTCGCCTGGTACTCGAACAGGTCCACGCGCTTCCGTCCCTATCAGTGATCTCGCGGTTCGTTGGATGCGTGGGCGTGCCGCGAAGGGCAACGTGACGACCGCATGTGTCACAAGGGAAGCGCACACGGTGTCCGAGCGCGCGGCATGTCCGTCTCGCAGGTTATCCCCGCTTGCTGGGGGTCTCTAAATCGCGGGTCACACCTGAGCGGTGATACCTGTCACATGATGCCGTACTCACTGGCACGGCGTGCCGTCGGTGAGGGAACAGGCGGTGACCGGGCAGCGAACAGGCCAGGGACGGCACAGGGCCTCACCGGGCTGGGGTTGACCCGGTGAGGCCCCTTGAACATCCCCGAGAGGCTGACGTACGGCCTCGGGGCACGGGTCCGGCGGTCCCCACCCCAATGGGGACCGCCGGGCCCGACCGCAGGTTTCCGTCCGGACGGACCGACGGCTTTCGGCCGTCGTGGAGCGGGCCCTGCGGGGTCTGGATGCCGGGCCTCTGCTCGGCGAGACCGCGCTCGGTCAGATGCTGTACGTGCCGCCCTGGCGTACGTCCTGGACGTAACCGGGGGTGACCGACTCGGCGACGCCCTCCGCTCCGGAGACGGCGTGGCCGGTCAGCGAACCGCCGGTGGACCGGACGGTGCCGGTGAGGTCCTGTGCGAAGGGCGCGGCCTGTCCGGCGACGCCGTGCACGAACGGGGTGGCCTCGCCGGCCACGCCGCCCGCGAACGGAGCGACGTCGCCCACCACGCCGTGGGCCAGCGTCGTGCTGCTGCCGCCGACACCCTCGACGACCGGCCATACGGTCTCGGTGACGGTGTCGACGAGCGGCTGGACCGCACCGGTGACGCCCTGCGCGAACGGCGGCACCTCGCCCGCCACGCCCTCGGCGAAGCCCCCGGCCTGCTCCGTCACGCCGTACGCCAGCGGCGGTACGCCCCCGGCGACCCCGCCGGTGAAGTACTCCGCATCGCCCACGACGCCGTACGCCAGCCCGCCCGCGTCGGCGACGGCCTGCCCGGCGACCGGCACGACACCCTGCACCGCGGTGTGCGCGACCGGCGGCAGCACGGTGCCCGTGGCGTCGCCGGTGACCTGCCCGACCAGGCCCGCGGCGTACGGCGGCACCTCGTCGACGACACCGGTCGCATACGGCGGTACGTCCGCCACCAAGCCCTCGGCCACCGGCCGCACGTCCCCGACCGCACCCCAGGCGAGGGACTGCACGTCCGTGACGGCCCCGCCGGCGACCGGCTGCACGCCCGCCACCGCACCGCCCGCCACCGCATGCACGTCCGTGACGGCACCGCCGACGACCGGCTGCACGCCCTGCACGACGCCGCCCACGACGGGCTGAACGTCGGCGACCACTCCGTACGCCAGCGCGGTCGCGGCGTCCACGGCATGACCGGCGACCGCGGCGACCCCGGCGACGGCACCGCCGGCGACCGGCGTCACTCCGTGCACCGCGTCGGTCACGGCGGGCGCGACCGCGTGCACGGCGTGACCGGCGACCGGGGTCACCCCGGACACGGCACCGCCAGCGACCGGGCGGACGCCGTGCACCGCTCCGGTGGCGGCAGGCACGACGCCCGCCACGGCCTGCTCGGCGACCGGCACCACACCCGTCACCGCCCGGTCGGCGACCGGCCGCACGCCGGCCACGGCGGAGGCGGCGACCGGCGGAACGGCAGCCGCGGCCGTCTGCTCCACCACCGGCGTGACCGCGCCCGGAACGGCGGTGACCGTGCCGACCACGCGCTGCTCGACCCCGCCGACCGTGCCCGTGAGGTGGCCCGGCACGGAGGCGACGCTCGCCTCGGCGGCGCCTCCGACGGCGCCGGCCTGGCCCTGAGCGGTGGTGACCGCACCGGCGGTCCGCGCGTCGGCCCCGGCGACCGCGGCCTGCGCGGCATGCGTCACGCCCGCCGCGGTGCGGCCCGCGCCCGCCACCGCGTACTGCGCCTTCGTCCGTACGACACCCTCGACGCCCTGCGTCTGCGACCGCGCCGCCGCCTGGGTGCCCTGGAGCCTCGTCTGCGCCGCGGCCAATGCCTGCTCGAGCTCGGGCGCGAAGGCGGAGAGGGGGCCGAAGAGGTAGTCGACCGTGTCCTGGGGCGTGGTGGGGGCGGCCGCTGCGGTGTCGGCGACGGTGGCCCCGGCCGTGCCGGCGACCTTGTCGGCAGTGACCTTGGCCTTGGCCTGCGCGGCTCGGGCGGCCTGGGCACCCTGGACGGCCTGCGCGCCCCGGACCTTGGCCGCCTTCGGCACGCTCACGTCGGCGTCGACGTACCGGCGGGCCTGCTCCACGGCACCGCCGTCGCCGGACGACGCGGCGGTGGCGCGCGCCCCGTCCGTGGTCGTCCGGGCGGTGCCGAGCACGTCCGTGACGGTGGAGGTCGCCTTGCCGACGCCGGCACCGGTGAGGGCGTCCGTCACGCCGGTGTCCTGCGCGTCGGCGTCGGCGAGGTCGGAGACGACCCCGTCGACGGCGTCGGTGACCTCACCGAGCGTGCTCTCGGCATCCGTGGTCGCGTCCGACACGGAGAGGGAGGAGGCGGGCAGTTCGTCGGCGCTCGCGACAGCGGAACCGAGCGCCCACGCGCCGGTGACTCCGGCGGCTATGACGATGGAACGGCGGATGTTCTTGTTCATTGCGTGCGTCTGATCCTTCGGGACTCGACGTCGGAAGCGCGAGCCCGCGAGCAGGTCACCGGGAGGGGCAACCTTGTGCTCGGGCTCGTGCCAGGGGACTTGGGGACCTTCCGGCGCCGTCTTCCGTTCGCGGTCCGGGGAGTGGGGACCGACGGCTGCAAAGACGACTCCGGCGGCTTCCGTCCGGGGACCGGGGGAGGTCCGGACGGTCGGGCAGACCTGTTCCGCCCCCGCGCGGCAGGTCTACGGCGCGGGAAAGGCCTGCCCTAGCCGGGGAATACCGGGATGTCCCGGTGCCGGTCCCGTGTCCCGTCCGACTCGACGCGCACGGCGGCGCCGGGCACGAGCCGCAGCCGCGCCCGGTGGTTCGAGGTCACGGCGTGCGTGTCGCCGTGCCGGGACGTGCTGCTGTCCGCCGCCGAACGGTTGCCCAGCATGCCGTCACCACGCCCGGCCGGCACCTGATGCACCGGGGCGTACTGACCTCCGGCCCGATCGTGCTGCCCGCTGCCGTGGACGGCGGCCACGACCTCGCCGGACGAGCCGCCGAGACGCGGCCCATGGACGCCGTCGACGCCCGCCTTGCCGCCACGCCCCTCGGAACCGGCCTCGGGAGACGGCGACGTCCCCGCAACGCCCGGCTGGGGCGTCACCGCCCCGGGCAGCGGCGGGAACTGCCCCGGCAGCCCGGGGAGGGCGGGGGGCGCGGGCAGGTACCCGGGAGGCTCCGGAAGGCCGGGCAGCTCGGGGAGGACGGGCAGCGTGGGTGAGTCGGACAACCCCGGCAGCCCCGGCAGCGACGGCAACACGGGCAACGACGACAGCGGCGGCACCTCGGCTTGCGCGGTCACGGTCTCCACCACGCCACCGACCGGCCGTGTCACTCGCTCACCCACGGACCCCACGAGGTCCTCGGTCACCGGCCGCACGATCGACTCGCTGTCCCGGCCGTGAGGAGCCTCGGCAGCGGGACGCCCTACCGGTCCCGGCGACACGTCCGTGAGCGGGGCACCGCCGCGGTCGGCGGGATCCTGAGAGCCGCCGAAGCCGTGGTCGGTCCCGCCCACAAGGCCCTGCGCCAACGACGCAGCGCCCTCTGCCGAAGTCGACTTCACGACGTCGTCCGGCCTCGCCTTCGCCGAAGTCACCGAAGCCGACGGGTCGACCGAACCCGGCGGGTCGACCGAAGCCGAAGCCGAGACAGTCACCGAGGCCGGGGAGATCGCCGATGTCGCCGAAGCCGTGCCGTCCGTCGCCCGTGCCTGCCCTCCGTACAGCACGCCGAGCACGAACAACCCACCCACCAGCAACACCGTCTGGAGCGCACGCCGCCCGGCCGCCGCGCGCAGCACACGCACAGCGGCACCGGACAGGGCTGCTGACCAGATCAAGAGAGGGAGGGTCCTTTGATGCGGCGGAACGAGTCGCGTAGTGGACGACGCGGTACGGGCGAGCAGAGCGCGGCGCACCGTTGACGAGGCATCGATCCTTGCACGGGACTCCCGAGGTTGCGCAAGCCCCCCGTTACCGATGGGTAGTCATATCCCCTTTCGAGGCGAACTCACCCGGTGCTCCCCGGTCGTCATGCGGTGTCCGGTATCGGAAGCGGACGCTTCTCGATGGCTGCCGCCATCACTTCCGGGAACAGGTCCGGCGTACAGGCGAACGCCGGCGCGCCGAGCCCTGCCAGCGCGGACGCGTGCTCCCGGTCGTAGGCGGGCGCCCCCTCGTCCGACAACGCGAGCAGCGTCACGAACTGCACCCCCGACGCCTTCATCGCCGCCACCCGCTTGAGCATCTCGTTCCGTATCCCCCCTTCGTAGAGGTCGCTGATCAGCACGACCACCGTCTCCGCGGGCCGGGTGATCTGCGACTGGCAGTACGCCAGCGCCCGGTTGATGTCGGTGCCGCCGCCGAGTTGGGTGCCGAAGAGGACGTCGACCGGGTCGTCGAGCTGGTCGGTGAGGTCGACGACCGCCGTGTCGAAGACGACGAGCCGCGTGCTGATCGACCGCATGGACGCCAGCACCGCCCCGAACACGGACGCGTACACGACGGACGCCGCCATCGACCCCGACTGGTCGATGCAGAGGATGACCTCCTTCTTCACCGACTGGGATGCTCGCCCGTAGCCGATGAGCCGCTCCGGCACGATCGTCCGGTACTCCGGGAGGTAGTGCTTGAGGTTGGCCGCGATCGTGCGGTTCCAGTCGATGTCGTGGTGGCGTGGCCGGTTGATGCGGGCGCTGCGGTCGAGGGCGCCGGTGAGGGTGGCCCGAGTGCGGGTGGCGAGCCGCTTCTCCAGGTCCTCGACGACCTTGCGCACAACGGCTCGTGCCGTCTCCTTCGTCGTCTCCGGCATCGCCTTGTTCAGCGACAGCAGCGTGCCGACGAGATGCACGTCCGCCTCCACGGCCTCCAGCATCTCCGGCTCCAGCAGCAGGGCGGACAGCCCGAGCCGGTCGATGGCGTCGCGCTGCATGACCTGCACGACGGACGACGGGAAGTACGTACGGATGTCCCCGAGCCAGCGGGCCACGGACGGCGCCGACGCCCCGAGCCCCGCCGAACGGTCCTTCCCCGTCTGCGGTTTGTCCCCCTTTCCGTAGAGCGCGGCGAGCGCCCCGTCCATCGCGGCGTCCCGCCCGCCGAGCGCACACCCCGTACCGTCCGCCGCCTCACCCCCCAGCACCAGCCGCCAGCGCCGCAACCGCTCCCGGGCGGCGTCGTCCGACTCGGCCACGGCCGTGGACTCCCTCGTCATACGTCCTCCTCCCCCACACGCTCCCCCGCCCGGTCCACCGGTGCGGCCGTTCGACTCGTCCTGCGTCCGCCGATGCTCCTGCTCATCCCGCCACCTCCACCAGGCCGGCGCTTTCGTCTGCTCCCGACCCGTCCAGCCCCAACAGCAGCCGCACCAGCGGCTCCACTGCTGTGGCGCGTTCGGCGTCGAGACCGGGCCCGAACCCGGGTATGCCCGCTCCCGCCGCCTGCGTGCTCCCCCGCTGTCCCGGCCCGCGCCGCACCAGCTCGCCGAGCGTTCTGCGCACCCCCGGTTCGTACGCCGAGAAGGTGCGCCGCAGCAGGGGCAGCACGTCCGTGAACGCCTCCGCCGGCACTCGGGTCAGCCAGCCGTCGACCAGTCCGAGCAGCCGCTCGTCGTGGACGAGCAGCATCCCGCCCCCGCCGCCTCCGCCGACGAAGCCCTCGATCCACGCGGCCGCATCCGCCGGCGCCGTCCCCGGGGAGAGCGCCAGCCCCATGAGCCGCGCCGCCTCCTCCTGGGCCAGCTCCCCGTCGTCCAGCAGCAGCCGCACCGTGCGCCCCTGGACGACGTCGGGCACGGTGTCCCGAGCGGACAGGACCCGCAACACCGCATGCCAGCGTCCGCGCAGGCCACCGTGTTCCGGTGTGCCGGCCTCGCCGAGCAGCCCCACGGCGGTGTGCACCGCGTCCACATGGCCCCGCATCTCCTGGGCCGCGTCCGCGTCGAGAGCGGCACAGGCCGGGGGCAGGCCGACGAAGATCCGCTCGGCGAGGCCGGCGGCGACCTCGGTCAGCGCTCCGGTGTCGGTGCCGCGCACATCGCCGTAGCGCAGCGAGCGGACCAGGGCCGGCAGCGCCTGGGCGAGGTGGCCGACATCCGTGTCGAGCGCCGCTCGGTCGGCGAGGATCCGCATCACCGCCGGGAGAGCGTCGGGCAGTTCGGCCAGCAGACAGCGCTCGGCGAGCCCGGTGACCTCGGCGAGGCCCTGTGCCGCGGTCGCGTCGGCCTCCGCCTTGGCGCTCGCCGCGGCGAGCACGGTCGTCCCCCACACCCCGGCCTCGGCGACCCGCACGGACAGCTCCGGCTCCCAGCGCAGCCGCCACGTCTCCCGGAAGGTCCCGGTGCTGCCGCGCGACACGGTCGGCTCGCCCCAGGCGACGCCGAGCAGCCGCAGCCGGTGCAGCAACCGACTGCGCCCGGCGTCGGTCTCCTTGCGCAGGTCGAGCTCCAGCTCCCGCTCCAGCGCCTCCGGTTTGAGCCGCAGCCGCCGCTGGAGCCGGGCGAGGTCGCGTTGCAACGGCACCGCAGGCGCCGCCTCCGGCACCTCCCCCAGTACGTCCCCCACGACCAGCCGGTCGTGCACCAGCGCCAGCGGCACGTCCGAGCCCTCACACATCACGGCACGCACGGCGTCGGTGGTCTCGCCGAGGCCGGCCAGCGGACGCCCGCGCATCGCCGCGAGCGTCTCGGCCAGCCGCACCGCCTCGATGACATGCGCCGAGGAGACGATCCTGTCCTCCGCACGCAGCAGCCCCGCCACCTTGGTCATCCACCGCTCCACCGGGCGGTCCGGCGCCGCGAACAGATGCCCGTACCATCCCGGCGAGTCGATGCCCGCGCCGTATCCGCTCGCCCGGGCCAGCCGACGGTACGTCCACGGCACCCAGGTCATGTCGGCCTTGACCTTGGGCAGCCCCTTCACCAGAGCCCGGTCGGCGGCGACGGTGGCCTTCTGCCGCAGGGCGGGCACGTGCCACGCCCCGCACACGACCGCCACGCCACCCCCGAACTCCCGCTGCGCGGCCCGCACCTGGAGCCGCATGTACGCCTCCCGCACGAGATCCCGCTCGTGCCCGCCGCTCCCGTACGTCTCCCGCAAGGCGCCCATGGCCTCCTCGAGCACGCCGAACGGAGCGAACGCATCCCTCTCGCCCAACCCCCGGTGCTCGACGACGTCCTCCCACCAGCGCTCGGGATCGTCATAACCTGCGGCCTCGGCAAGCACGGCGAGCGGATCGACCCGAACGTCCGTCTCGGTCATCTCCGGTTCGGCGGCGTCGCCGGCATCCGCCTCGTCCGCCTCCGGTACGGCAGCGCCCCCGGCATCCGCATCGTTCGCCTCCGCTTCCGCGACGTCGGTGGCCTCCGCCTCCCCCTCGGGATTCGTCACCGTCTCCCTGCCCCACACCAGCGTGTGCGTGGCCGGAAGATCGATGAAGCGAGCCGGCACCTCGTGCTCCAGGGCCCACCGGATCGCCACCCACTCCGGCGAGAACTCGGCCAGCGGCCAGAAGGCCGAACGGCCGGGATCGTCCACGGCGTGGGCGAGGAGGGCGACCGGTGGGCGCATGTCCTCGTCGGCGGCCAGCGGGATCAGTGTGTCCGCCTCGGGCGGGCCCTCGACCAGCACCACCTGCGGCCGGGCCGCGTCCAGCGCCGCCCGCACGGCCCGCGCCGAACCCGGCCCGTGATGCCGCACGCCGAGCAGCAGCGGCTCGTCCCCGGGCCGCCTGCTTCCTGCCCTCTCAACGCCTGTCACGCCGTCCCCCTCGCCTGCGAGGCCACCCCAGGTCGTCGTCGACCGCTGCCCGGACGTCCCCCGTCGCCTCCGTCGATCCGCCCGCCGTCGAACTTCCCTGTGCGAAATCCCACCGGTTGTCGCTCACGCGCTCACCTCCCGGCAGGCCCGGTAGAAGTCCTTCCAGCCGTCCCGCTCACGGACGACCGCCTCCAGGTACTCCTGCCAGACGACCCGGTCGGCCGCCGGATCGCGGACGACGGCGCCGAGGATGCCCGCGGCGACGTCGCTCGGTCGCAGCACGCCGTCGCCGAAGTGCGCCGCCAGCGCAAGGCCGTTGGTGACGACGGAGATGGCCTCGGCGGTGGACAGCGTGCCGCTGGGCGACTTCACCTTCGTACGGCCGTCGGACGTGACACCGTCGCGCAGCTCCCGGAAGACCGTCACCACACGACGGATCTCGTCGACGCCGTCAGGCACGGCGGGCAGATCGAGGGAGCGGCCGATCTGGTCGACGCGGCGCGAGACGATGTCGACCTCGGCCTCGACGCTCTCCGGCAGCGGCAGCACCACGGTGTTGAAGCGCCGACGCAGTGCGCTGGAGAGGTCGTTGACCCCTCGGTCGCGGTCGTTGGCCGTGGCGATCAGGTTGAAGCCGCGGACCGCCTGCACCTCCTGGCCCAGCTCCGGTATCGGCAGTGTCTTCTCCGACAGGATCGTGATGAGCGTGTCCTGCACATCGGCCGGGATACGGGTCAGCTCCTCGACGCGTGCGGTCATCCCCTCGGCCATGGCCCGCATGACGGGGCTGGGCACCAGCGCGTCCCGGCTCGGACCGTGGGCAAGCAGCTGCGCGTAGTTCCACCCGTACCGGATCGCTTCCTCCGGCGTGCCGGCGGTGCCCTGCACCAGCAGGGTCGAGTCACCGCTGACCGCTGCGGCCAGATGCTCGGACACCCAGGTCTTCGCGGTGCCGGGCACGCCGAGCAGGAGCAGGGCGCGGTCGGTGGCGAGCGTGGTGACGGCGACCTCGATGATGCGGCGCGGGCCCACGTACTTCGGTGTGATGACCGTGCCGTCGGGCAGGGTGCCGCCGAGCAGGTACGTCGCGACGGCCCACGGCGACAGTTTCCAGCGGGTCGGCCGCGGCCGGTCGTCCTGCGCGGCCAGCGCGGCGAGTTCGTCCGCGAAGGCGTCCTCGGCGTGCGGGCGCAGCGCTTCTGCCGCGGGCGCGGATGTGCGCGCGCCCGCGCTCGCGGTTGTAGGTGTCTCCACGCCCGTGTTCGCGGGCGCGGACCCGTTCTGGCTCGGGTCGACGGACGTCGGTTCTACGGACACAGGCATGGCTGAGTCCCCCTCCAGCTCGGCCGGTTCGGTTCTGGCATCCACGGTGCACCACACCACTGACAATGCGATCTGACCTGCGAAAACGTGCTGGCGACCGCGCTCGCGAGGCCGATTGTCAGTGGGGGGATCTACCTTCGATGCCATGACTCAGCAGGGGGTGCGCTGGACTGCGGATCAGGTGCTGGCACTGGCGCCGGACGCAGCATCGCGCAAAGCGGGAAGCAAACTCGGTGCGGCGGGGCCGTGGTCCGAGGCAGGCAGTTCTGACGAGGGGACGCTGTGGGGGCTGTGCAAAGGCAGCGGCAGCAAGCCGTATCAGACGGTCATCGACATCGCGGACGCGTCCGGTCCCGCGTACAAGTGCAGTTGCCCGAGCCGCAAGTTCCCGTGCAAACACGCGCTGGGGCTGCTGCTGCTCTGGGCCGGCGGCGACGGCGCGGTGCCACCGGGCAAGGCGCCGGACTGGGCCGAGCAGTGGACAGCGGGGAGAAGGCAGCGTGCTGCGGAGAAACGAGCGGCGGGCGCGGGCGGTTCCCCGTCCGGCTCCGCTGATCCGGAGGCGGCGCGGCGCCGGGCGGAGCGCCGGGCCGAGCGGATCACAGCGGGGGCGACCGAGCTGGAGCAGCGTCTGACGGACCTGCTGCGCGGAGGGCTGGCCGCGGCGGAGCAGGCGGGGTACGGGCTGTGGGAGGAGACGGCGGCCCGTATGGTCGACGCCCAGGCTCCCGGACTTGCCGGTCGTGTAAGGGAGTTGGGTGCGATCCCGGCGTCCGGTCCCGGCTGGCCGGTGCGGCTGCTGGAGGAGTGCGCGCTGCTCCATCTCCTCGACCAGGGCTGGCTGCGTCGCGACGGGCTGCCCGAGGGACTGGCGGCGACGGTCCGTTCCCGCATCGGTCTGCCCGCCTCGGCGGACGGCCCGCCGGTGCGCGACCGCTGGCTGGTCCTGGCCCAGTACGACAGGGCGGACGCCCGTCTGACGACCCGCCGGATCTGGCTGTACGGCGCCGAATCCGACCGCACCGCTCTCCTTCTCTCCTACGGCGCCGCCGGCCGGGCCCCCGAGCTCGCACTGCCGGTGGGGCTGACCCTGGAGGCGGAGGTGTCCGCCTACCCGGGCGGGAGCCGGCAGCGCGCCGCCCTGGGGGAACGGTTCGCGGCGCCCACGTCCACCTCGATACGTCCACCAGGAGTGACGACGACACAGGCGGTGGTCCGCTACGGCGACGCCCTCCACGCCGACCCGTGGCTCGACTCGGTCCCGGTGACGCTGGACCGGGTCATACCGACCCCGGACGGCGACTCATGGCAACTGGCGGACGCCGACGAGAACGCGGCACTGCCGCTCACGCCCACCGCCCGCTCCCGCTCCGGTCTCTGGCGGCTTGTGGCCCTGTCCGGCGGCGCCCCTGTCAAGGTCTTCGGCGAGTGCGGCCACCAGGGCTTCACCCCACTGACGGCCTGGCCGGCGGGCGCGGGCGAGGCGGTCCAGCTGTGCTGAGTCGCGGCCTCTCGACGCCTCCGACCCGGTTCCAGGGGAAACGGCCCCCCGTGACGGCGCCCGCTCCGAACTGACCCTCTCCGAACCACCGCACGGCATCCACCCTTGAAAGGACCCTTGTGAACAGGACTTCCGCTCCTGTGGATTCGCCCACGTCGGGCGTCTGGGAGGAGCTCGTCACCACCGCACTGCTCGGCACGGACCGGCGTACGCCACCCGGCGCCGCACCCGGCCGGGAGGCGCCCGTGGCGCTGCTGGACGCCGCGGCCATGGAGACCGTACGCCGGCGAGCCGGACTGCGCCCCGCGCGGCCGGCCCAGCGCCCGGCACCGGCCCTCGAGGATCCGCGCCCTCCGCTGCCCGCACCGGCGGCCCACAGGCTCGCGATGCTGCTGGCCGACCGTCCCGGCACCGCGGGCGGCGGACGCAGAGGCACCGCACCGGACCTCATGGAGCTGCTGCCCCAGTGGCTCGCGACGGCGAACGCCCGCGGTTTCGCGGCACCCCCGGAGGCCCTGCCCGCCCTGCTGGACGCGGCCCGGGGCCGTACGGATCTGCGGCCGGCGGCGCTGGCCTTCGCCGGCCCACGTGCCCTGTGGCTCGCCCGGCTCAACCCGGACTGGCGATTCGCGCTGCGCGCGACACCGGGCGGAGGCACGTCGCTGCCGCACCTCGACGACACGGACAAGGTGCAACAGCTGTGGCAGGAGGGCCTGTTCGCCGAACGCGTGGCCCTCCTGGCAGCCATACGCGCCCATGAACCCGGCACCGCACGGGAGCTGCTCGCGACAACCTGGGCGACGGAGCGGGCCGAGGACCGGCTGATGTTTCTCGACTCACTGCGTACGAATCTCGGCGACGAGGACGAGGCGTTCCTGGAACAGGCCCTGTCCGACCGCAGCCGCAACGTCCGGGCGACGGCGGCGGAGTTGCTGTCGGCGCTGCCCGGCTCGGCGCTGGCCGCACGCATGGCGGTGCGGGCCGGTGCCTGCGTGGCCGTCGACCACACGCGGGACACCCCGACGATCACCGTCGAGGCGCCGCACGAGTGCGACGCGGGCATGGAGCGGGACGGGGTCGTCGCCAAGGCGCCGGCAGGACGGGGTGAACGGTCCTGGTGGTTCGGCCAGTTGGTCGAGGCGACGCCGCTCGAAACGTGGCCGGGCCGGCTCGGCGGCCGGGCGCCCGAGGAGATCGTCGCTCTGCCGGTCACGGACGACTGGCAGGGCGAACTCCACGCCGCCTGGTGCCGGGCGGCGGTAAGACAGCGGAACGCCGACTGGTCGCGGGCCCTCCTGGGGGTGCCCGGGGCACCCGAGGCCGGCGGCCCGGGGGCGGTGTCCCTGGCCGAGCGGGCCAAGCTGCTGAGCACGCTGGGCACCGACGAACGCGCCGAGTGGGTGGCCGGCTTCATCGCGACGCACGGTCTGTCCGAGGCGTTTCAACTGCTGGGCGTGTGCGACGTGCCATGGGCGCCGCAACTCGGGCGCGCGGTCGTCGACGCGCTCAACATCGCGCGGGACGCCGGGAGTTATCCATGGAGTTTCAGCGGAGTGATGGGCCTGGCCGAACGCTGTCTGTCCCCCTCCGAGGCCAACCGCCTCGACGGGCTGCTGGCGGTACCGGACGAACCCGAGAACGCGTCACCAGGAGCCGGCAGCTACTGGGCCGAGGCCTTCCAGCGCCTGGTCACCACGCTGCGTTTGCGTGCCGCCATGGCCGAGGAACTGGGAGCGGAACAGGAGGAGGGGCTGCGGGGCCTTGCCTGAGCGGCGGACCGGCCGCCATCCGGATCCGCACCCGCAAACAGGCCGGCGCCCGGACACACCCCCAAAACGGACCGCTGTCCGGCCACGAGCCACTCCAACGGCCCATCACCCGAACACCGTCACTCCAACGGCCCACCGCCGAAACCGAGCCACACCAACGGCCCACGCCCGGACACACACCACACCAACGGCCCACCGTCCGGACCCGGCCCACGCCAACAGACCACGCCCGGACACACACCACACCAACGGCCCACCGTCCAGACCCGGTCCGCACCAACAGACCACCGCCCAAACCCGGGCCACACAACCAACGCGAACGCCACCCACGTCCGCCCCGGGCCTACGCCCCCGTCGTCTGCCGTACGTTCGCCCGTACCCAGTCCACGATCGACGCGGTCGTGGCCCCCGGCGTGAAGATCTCCGCGACGCCCTTCTCCTTCAACGCAGGGATGTCCCCCTCGGGGATGATCCCGCCGCCGAACACCAGGATGTCCTCCGCGTCGCGCTCCTTGAGCAGGTCGATCACGGCTGAGAAGAGCGTGTTGTGCGCCCCGGAGAGGATGGACAGCCCGATCGCGTCCGCGTCCTCCTGGATCGCGGTGTCGACGATCTGCTCGGGCGTCTGGTGGAGGCCCGTGTAGATGACCTCCATACCGGCATCCCGCAGCGCCCGTGCGATCACCTTCGCCCCCCGATCGTGGCCGTCGAGTCCCGGCTTGGCCACCACCACGCGGATCGGACCGGCTGCCACACCCATCACTGCCTCCAAGAAGCGAATTACATCCACCCGTACCGACAAGTACCGGCCACTATCGACAAGTACCGCACAGAACGGTGCCCACCAGGACAAGGCCACCCACCCCGCAACCACCGGGGAAGTGAACGAACGTTATCTCCAGCATCCCGCAACCGGCAGTTTCGCGATGCAGACCGAGGGGGAAATCACACAGTGGGACATATTCGCCGCGCAGTGTTCCAAGTCTCCGCGGCCACCCCCGCGCACCCACGCGGACCAGGGGGCGTGGAGGGGAACACGCGCAAAGAGAGCCGCAACGAGGTCGCCGTACCTCCACGCCGCAGGCCGCGCGTCGTGGGGTGCAGCGCATCGACCGGAAACGAAGGGCACGACAAGCAGACAGGGCACGTAGGGCAGGCCCCCCACCCCATCCCCAATGGCACCACATACGCCATACCGGGGCCGGCCCCACTCACCCGCCGGAACAACCCCACTCGCGCCCCGTCACCACCTCCGTCGCGGCTCGCACGGGCGCACACGGGGGACAGAGCCGTCCTCCGCGTGCCGACAGGAGGTCGGCCATGAAGGTCACGCAGGTCACCAGGGCACTGCTGCCCTTTCAACCGCTCTGCCATCGCCTGCTCCCGAACAGCCTGGCGGGGCTCTCACTGGCCATCCTGAAGGCGGCCGCCCTCGAGGTCGCGATCCTCGCGGGCCACCTCCTCCTCTACCCCTCCGGCATCATTCAGGAGCGCCGGACGCCGCCCGCCCTGGTCCCCTCCCAGGACGGCGCGGCGCGCCTGCCGACGCAGGCCAAACCCCCGGTGGTCCTCCTGCACGGTTTCATCGACAACCGCTCCGTCTTCGTCCTGCTGCGCCGTTCCCTCGCCCAGCACGGCAGGCAGCACATCGAGTCACTGAACTACTCCCCCCTGACCTGCGACATCCGTACGGCGGCCAAGCTGCTCGGCCGGCACATAGAGGAGATCTGCGAGCGCACGGGCAGCACGCAGGTCGACATCGTCGGGCACAGCCTCGGCGGACTGATAGCGCGCTACTACGTCCAGCTGCTCGGCGGCGACACCCGCGTCCGGATCCTGGTCACGCTCGGCACCCCGCACTCCGGCACCCGAGTGGCCCCCTTGGCGAACGCGCACCCCATAGTGCGCCAGATGCGCCCCGGCTCAGCCGTCATCGAGGAACTGGCCGGCCCGACACCCGGTTGCCGTACGCACTTCGTCAGCTTCTGGAGCGACCTCGACCACCTGATGGATCCGCTGGAGTCCGCCTGCGTCGACCACCCCGACCTGCTGGCGCAGAACGTGCGGGTGAGCGGGATCGGCCATCTGGCTCTGCCCGTGCACCCGGCCGTGGCGGCCGGAATACGGCAGGCCCTGGACGGCGCCTACGACACCACCCCGCAGGGAAGCGGGCCTGCAGCACACTCCGACGACCTCACCGTGGCCTGACAACACGACCGTGGCCGGCCGGCACCACCTCGAACATTCTTCGAACACAAACCCAAACCCGTGCCCGCAGTCCCCCGAAACACGGCCGATTGCCCGTTTCCTGCGCGCGCGAAACCTGCCGAAGATTGTCGTGCCCGCGTACCGCCGGGTACAGTCGCCGCACTGCTCTGCCAGCCCCTGTTGTCGAGGCGAAAGAGAAGTTGGTGAACGACCGTCACCCGTCGGGGACCATGACCACCCCGGCTCCGGCTTCCGAAGCCGCCTCGGCGTCCTACGCGCCGTACGGCACGCAGGAAGCCCAGTACGGCGACCTCACCACATACGGCGCCTACACCGCCAACGGATTTGACACCGGCAGCCACGCCACCGCGGCCACCACCACGACGTTCGAGACCGACCCCCTCTTCGGTGACCTCACGGGCAGTGGTCACGACACCGGCGCGTACGACGCCACACAGTGGTCCACCGGCAGCCACCAGACCCTCCACTACGACCCGTACGCGGCCCAGCATCACGCCGCCTACGACACCGGCGCCTACGACACAACCGCCTGGACCACCGGCCACCAGCAGCTCCCTCTCATCCCGCAGCAGGCGGGAGCGCCCGACGCCAGCGGCCAGTGGGACGCGAGTGCATGGCTCCAGCCGGAGCAGCAGCCCGGCAGCCCCGCCGACCAGACCCACCAGTGGGAATGGGGCACGCAGACCTTCGACTCCGGCGCGTACGACGCCACGCAGTGGAACTCCGACGGCACCACGGCCGACGCCTACGAGCAGCACGCCGAACCCTTTCCGCAGCAGGCCGAGTCCTACGAGCACCACGCCGAGAACTTCGGCTCGCACGCCGAGCCCTTCGACCAGCAGGCGACCGCCACCTTCGAGCACGTCGACTACGACGAACCGAACGCGGGTGACGGCGAGTCGGGCGTGACCGGCGAGATGCCCACCACGACCCCGTCCCTCCTCGACGACCAGGAGGAGGTCACCCCGGCCCCGGTCTCGCGGGCGGCCTCCCGCAGCGGGGCCCGCTCCCGTCGCCGTACGCCCGCGAAGCGATCCGCACTGCTGACCGTCGCCGTGCCCTCGGCGTGTGTCATGGGCGTGGCGGGCATCGCCGCCGCCTCCGTCGGCAACCTCGGCGGCGACGACCAGGACGCGTCGACGACCGCGGCGGACGCCCCGGCGGTGAAGCCGTCCGCTGCCAACAACCAGTTGGACACCCAGCTCGAGAGCCTCACCGCGGAGGCCGACGACTTCGCCGACCGGGCCAGCCGTACCCAGGAGCGCATCGACCTCAAGGCGCAGCAGGAGGCCGAGAAGAAGAGGGCGGCGGCGGAGGCAGCCCGCAAGGAACGGCTGCGTCCCAAGTACGCCCTGCCGGTCGCACAGC
Source organism: Streptomyces sp. NPDC059866 (assembly GCF_042731325.1). Taxonomy (NCBI): domain Bacteria; kingdom Bacillati; phylum Actinomycetota; class Actinomycetes; order Kitasatosporales; family Streptomycetaceae; genus Streptomyces; species Streptomyces sp. NPDC059866. The sequence goes on from NZ_JBHWJT010000008.1 coordinate 336,824, forward strand.
ACGGGCTCAGCGCCTACTACGGCCAGGCCGGCATCAACTGGATGTCCGTGCACACCGGCATCGACTTCCCGGTCTCGTACGGCTCGACCGTGATGGCCGCGACCGACGGCACCGTCCGTACGGAGTACAACAGCGCGTACGGCAACATGATGATCGTGACGGCGATGGACGGCACGGAGACCTGGTACTGCCACCTCTCCAGCTACCAGGTCGCCTCCGGTACGACCGTCAAGGCCGGCGACCCGATCGCGCTCTCCGGCAACTCCGGCAACTCGACCGGCCCGCACCTGCACTTCGAGGTGCGGCCGGGCGGCGGTTCGGCGGTCGACCCGCTGGCCTGGCTGCGCAGCCACGGCCTCGAGCCGACGTAAGCACCGAAGCTTCCCCCGAGCCCCCGCCGATTGAGCGGGGGCTCACTTCGTACCGCCCGGAACAGCTACAGCTTCTCCACCGGTGCGTACCGCAGAAGCAGTCGCTTCGGCTTGGTGTCCCCGAAGTCGATGGTCGCCTCCGCGTTCGCGCCGGTGCCCTTCACCGCGACGACGGTCCCGAGCCCGAACTGGTCGTGCGTCACCCGGTCCCCCACCGCGAGGGAGACCACGGGCTTCTCTGCGGTCCGGCGTGTGGCGAACCCGGACGCGCCCGACGCCGACGAGCGGGACGACGACAGCGACGCCGCCACGCCCGAGACCGGGCCCGCCGGAGCCAGGGAACCACCCGTGCGCTTCCAGTCCACATGCGCCGCCGGGATCTCCTCCAGGAAGCGGGAGGGCGGGTTGTACGAGGGCTGCCCCCAGGCGCTCCGCATTGCCGAGCGCGTCAGATACAGCCGCTCACGCGCGCGCGTGATGCCGACGTACGCCAGGCGGCGCTCCTCCTCCAGCTCCTTGGTCTGGCCGAGGGCACGCATGTGCGGGAAGACGCCGTCCTCCAGGCCGGTCAGGAAGACGACCGGGAATTCGAGGCCCTTGGCGGTGTGCAGGGTCATCAGCGTGATGACGCCGTCGCCCTCCTCCTCGTCCGGGATCTGGTCGGAGTCGGCGACCAGCGCGACCTGCTCCAGGAAGTCGGCCAGCGTGCCCTGCTCGCCCTCGCTGCGCTCCTGCTCGAACTCCAGGGCCACGGCGGCGAGTTCCTGGAGGTTCTCGATCCGGGTCTCGTCCTGCGGGTCGGTGGAGGCCTGCAACTCGGCGAGGTAGCCGGTGCGTTCGAGCACTGCCTCCAGGATCGTCGCGGGGCCGGCGCCGGACTCGACGATCGTCCGGAGGTCCTCCATGAGCGTGTTGAACCGCTTGACGGCGTTCGTGGAGCGCGCGGCCATGCCGTACGCCTCGTCGACGCGCTTCAGTGCCTGCGGGAAGCTGATCTTCTCCCGCTGGGAGAGGGCGTCGATCATCGCCTCCGCGCGGTCGCCGATGCCCCGCTTGGGGACGTTGAGAATACGGCGCAGCGGGACCGAGTCCTCCGGGTTGGCCAGCACGCGCAGGTAGGCCAGGACGTCCCGGACCTCCTTGCGCTCGTAGAAGCGCACGCCGCCGACGACCTTGTAGGGCAGGCCGACGCGGATGAAGATCTCTTCGAAGACACGGGACTGGGCGTTCGTCCGGTAGAAGACGGCGACGTCCCCGGCCTTCGCCTCGCCCGCGTCTGTGAGGCGGTCTATCTCGTCGGCGACGAACTGGGCCTCGTCGTGCTCCGTGTCGGCGACATAGCCGGTGATGCGCGCGCCCGCGCCCGCGTTGGTCCAGAGGTTCTTCGGGCGGCGGGACTCGTTGCGCTCGATGACGGCGTTGGCGGCGGAGAGGATCGTCTGGGTGGAGCGGTAGTTCTGCTCCAGCAGGATCGTCGTCGCGTCCGGGTAGTCCTCCTCGAACTGGAGGATGTTTCGGATGGTCGCCCCGCGGAAGGCGTAGATCGACTGGTCGGCGTCACCCACCACGCACAGCTCGGCGGGCGGCAGGCCGCCCTCGCTGGGCGGTACGTCCTCGCCGTGCCCGCCGGTGCCGACGAGTTCGCGTACGAGGGCGTACTGGGCGTGGTTGGTGTCCTGGTACTCGTCGACGAGTACATGACGGAAGCGGCGGCGGTAGTGCTCGGCGACATCCGGGAAGGCGCGGAGCAGATTGACCGTCGTCATGATCAGGTCGTCGAAGTCGAGGGCGTTCGCCTCGCGCAGTCGCGACTGGTACAGGGCGTAGGCCTGGGCGAGGGTCTTCTCGAAGCCGTCGGTGGCCTGGGCGGCGAAGTCCTCCTCGTCGATCAGCTCGTTCTTGAGGTTGCTGATCTTGGCGCTGAAGGACTTGGGCGGGTAGCGCTTGGGATCGAGGTCCAGGTCGCGGCAGACCAGGGCCATGAGTCGTTTGCTGTCGGCGGCGTCATAGATCGAGAACGACGACGTGAAGCCGAGCTTCTTGCTCTCCCGGCGCAGGATGCGCACGCACGCGCTGTGGAAGGTCATGACCCACATCGCGTTCGCACGCGGACCGACGAGCTGCTCGACGCGCTCCTTCATCTCGCCGGCGGCCTTGTTGGTGAAGGTGATCGCGAGGATCTGGCCCGGGTGCACGCCCCGCTCGGCGAGGAGGTGGGCGATGCGGTGGGTGAGCACGCGGGTCTTGCCGGAGCCGGCACCGGCCACGATGAGCAGGGGGGAGCCGGAGTGGACGACGGCGGCGCGCTGGTTGTCGTTCAACCCCTCCAGGAGCGCTGCCGCGTCCATGGCCGGACGCGCGGCGCCGTCGCGGTAGTACATGTCCCGGTCCGGGGGCACGTCGAACTTCCCGCCGAACAGATCGTCCGGGATCGGCTCCGGAACGTGATCGTCCTCGGGCGGCGGCGGGTGCTCCTCGGGGGCCCGCTGGGCCTGGAGGTCCGCCAGGAAGCTGTCGTCAAAGAGGCTGCTCATCGCTCTCCGAGTCTAGGGCGCCCCACCGACAACCCGCGGCCGCCCCGAGAACATCCCCGGCCGGAACACCGTCGATCTTGGCGGTGAGGCCGGAATCACATCGGCTGCAGCGGCCCGCGATCTTCCCTCCCTACCCACCCCACATCGGCTTACTCTCCGGGCCTGCCCCACTACCACCCGCGACCACTGACTGGAGGTCACGAAAATGTATCGGGCATATCACCCACCAACCTTCACACGCACCACACTAGTTGGCTACCGTGCCGGGCAGGCCGTACGACCCCCACCGGCGAACGTCGCCGGGCCGCACGGCCTCCGCCGAGTCCGGTGCGCCCCCGTGGCTGCCGGAGCCGGGGACCCAACCGACTCTGGGGTGAATCGGTCCGACTCCCTTCCCGGGAGGGGACCGTAGGGCAACCCTTCCGAACCACCCGCCCGAACCCGACAGCTAACCCGGTAGGCGGCCCATGGAAGGAGTCGCCTCCTTTGGCGTCGCACCGTAAGTCGCGTCCCACGGGCGCGCGCGTCGCAGGCATACGGACCCCCGCGCTTGCCACGGCTGCCCTCACGTCTGTGGCCCTGCTCTCCCAGACGGCCAATGCCACCCCCTCGGCCGACGACAAGCCGAGCCTGGAAGAGGTCGAGAAGAAGGTCGACGACCTCTACCGCCAGGCGGAGTCGGCGACCGAGAAGTACAACGCAGCCAAAGAGAAGACCGAGAAACAGCGCAAGCAGGTCGACACCCTCCTCGACGACGTCGCCCAGCGCACCCAGAAACTCAACGAGGCGCGCGAGGAGCTGGGCTCGTACGCGGCGGCGCAGTACCGGACCGGCGCCTCCGCCCCCGACACCGCGACCTTCCTGCTCGCGGACTCGCCGCAGGACTACTTCGACCAGACCCAGCTGATGGGTCGGCTGACCAGCCGTCAGAAGGGCGCGGTCGACGACTACTTCACCCAGCAGTCCGCGACGGTGGAGAAGCGCCAGGAGGCCACCGAGAGCCTCGAGACGCTCACGGAGTCGCAGAGCGATCTGAAGACGGCCAAGGCCACCGTCCAGAAGAAGCTCGCCGACGCGCGCGAACTGCTGTCGCAGCTGACCGCCGAGGAGAAGGCGCGGCTGGCGGCGATCGAGAAGAAGAAGCAGGAGGAGGCCGAGCGCAAGGCCGCGGAGCTCGCCCGGCAGCAGGCGGAGGAGGAGCGGCAGCGCCAGGAGGCGGCTGCTCTGCAGGAACAGGAGGCGCAGCAGGAGACCGACAGCGGCTCCTCGACAAGTGCGGGTACGGGCACCGAGACCGGCTCAGACACCTCGACCTCCGACTCCTCGTACGCCACCAAGGCCGAGAGGGCGCTCGCCTTCGCCCGCGCGCAGATCGGCAAGCCGTACGTCTGGGGCGCGACCGGCCCCGACTCCTACGACTGCTCCGGCCTCACCCAGGGCGCATGGAAGGCCGCCGGCGTCTCCCTCCCGCGCACCACCTACGACCAGGTGAACGCGGGCACCACGGTCTCCCTCGCAGCCGCCCAGCCCGGCGACCTGGTCTTCTTCTACGACGACGTCACCCACGTCGGCATCTACATCGGCAACGGCATGATGATCCACGCCCCGAAGCCCGGCACATACGTGCGCGAGGAGTCGATCTACTACGACGGGGAGTCGTCCATCCACAGCGTGGTACGACCGGCCTGACGGGCGGAGGCAAGGGGCGGGCCGGACGGCACGCCCCGAGGAGGCTTCCGTGGGCACGCGCGCGTGGCGGGGTTTACGCAGGCACGCGCGCGTGGTGGCGTTTTTCGCAGGCACACGCGCGTGGGGTGCTGTCGGGCAGGCGCGTACGAGAGGCGTGCCTGCAGGCTCGCGCACCCGCCGAAACGGCCCACGCTCGGTGTGAGCCCGTTGCCGCGCGCCCGCGTGGTTTTCCGCATGCCCGCGCGCGTGGCCCGCTCGCGCGGCGCTGGGGGCTCCTTAGCATCGGCGCATGCCCGGCTCCTCCTCCCTCCGCGCCTGGTGGGCGCAGCATCCGCCGGCGGCCGGGGCCGCCGTCATGGCGACCGGTATCGTCTCGGTCGGCCTGCACCTGACGGGCTACGAGGTCCTGTCCCGGATCCTCCTCGTGGCGGCCTGCGCGGCATGGCTGGCCCTGGTGGCGGACGTCGTCACACGGCTGCTGCGGCAGCGGGAGCGCTGGATGACGGAGGCGGGAACACCGGCGGTGCTCACCGCCGTCGCCGCGACCGCCGTGCTGGGGACCCGTTTCTCCGCGCTGGACCGGCAGCCCCTGGCCGCGGCGCTGCTGGCGCTGGCGACGCTGCTGTGGCCGGTGCTGCTCGTGCCCGTCGTGCGGCACCGGCAGCGGCGGCGTATGCCAGGGGCGGTGTTCCTCGGGACGGTGGCGACACAGGGACTCGCCGTGCTCGGCGCGACCCTCGCGCAGGCCGAGTCGGCGGCGTGGCTCGCACATGCGGCGCTCGTACTCTTCTGGCTGGGCCTCGTGCTGTACGGCCTCGCCCTGGCCCGCTTCGATCTGCGGCAGGTGATCGAGGGGTCGGGGGACCAGTGGGTCGCGGGCGGCGCGGCAGCGATCTCGGCGCTCGCCGGGGCCAAGCTCATCGCCGCCGACGGACCGGGCCTGTACCTCTGGAACGACGACAACAGCGGCGTCCTGCGGACCGTGACCGTCGCCCTGCTGGTCCTCGGCCTGGGCTGGTACGCCGTACTGCTCGCCGGCGAGGTGGTCCGGCCGCGTCTGCGCCATGACGTGCGCCGCTGGTCCACGGTCTTTTCGATGGGTATGGCGGCAGTGGCGGCCCTGGCTGTCGCCGCCGCTGTCGACATCTCATGGCTCGGGTGGCCCGGGGAGATGCTGCTGTGGATCGCGGTGGCGGCGTGGCTCGCGGTCGCGGTCGGGGCGGTCGCGGCCGCCCGGGAGGTCGTACGCCCCGCGGCGCCCGGGCACCCCGGACCGTGAGCCGCGGGCCTCGGCCGGGGCTCAGGTCCAGAGCACCGCGATGAAGACGTTCGCCATGGTCAGCAGGCCCACCAGGCCGAACAGACCCTTGTCCACCTTCTCCTCGTCCCGCTTCACGTAGACGAGACCGAGGATCACGATCAGCAGAGCCAGCTTCACACCGATCTTGATGTTGTTGACAGACTGGTCGTCGGCCTGGTTGAGACCGACCAGGATCACACCGGTGACCAGCATGGTCAGCGCACCGTGCAGCATCCCCGGGCCGAATCGGGCGGTACCCTCGCCCATCGCCTTCATCTGGGAGAAGAAACCGCCGAGCAGGGCGGCGATGCCGATGATGTGCAGGCCGACGAAGAGGTTGATGAGTACGTCCATGGAGCCGGAGCCTAATCAGGGGCCAGGCACCATCCGGCACCGGCCTGCCGACCCGGCGCCCGGCGGCCTGGGGCGCGGGACGCATATATGCGCGCCATAGCACCTCCGCATGCACGCATGCCCCGTAAACCGCACATCGGTCATCGCGCTGCGTGAAGGCGACGGCCACGGACCGGGATCACGGTCACATCCGGTCGCCCCGCGGTCCCCTCATGTCAGTTCCGCACAACGCGTCACCGGTCCGACACACCCAGGTCTAGCGTCCTGCACCAGGTGACCGGCTCCCCACCGCCGTCCGGGCCAGGGGCGGCAGCCGGACACCTCCGCCGAGAAGGTCCGGCGGCGGCCCCGCTCCCCCTGCACGGGGCGCCGCCGGACGCGGAGACCGCATCGGAGCGGTCAGCACGGTCCGCCCGGTGGCCGTACGGACCAGCGGTCGTCCGGGTCGTCCAGGTCGTCCGAGTCGTACGAAAGGACGTGCAGTCCAGTGGCAGCGCACCGCAAGCCCCGACAACGCTCGGCGGGCGGCACCAGGGCCCGTACGGCGGCGACGATCGCTATCGCGGGAGCGGCGAGCGCGACCGGCGTCGACGGCATCGGGCACGCCGAGCCGCAGCTGACGCCGGGGCAGGTCAAGGCCAGGGTGGACAAGCTGTACCAGGAGGCCGAGGTCGCCACGGAGAAGTACAACGGGGCGAAGGAGAAGGCCGAGACGGCGGAGGAACGGCTTCAGTCGCTGCAGGACGAGGCCGCCCGCAAGGAGGAGCAGCTCAACTCGGCGCGGGCTGCGCTCGGTTCGTTCGCCGCGGCGCAGTACCGGAGCGGTGGCCTCGACCCTGCGCTGCAACTCGCGCTCTCCGAGAACCCCGACCGGTACCTCGACGGTGCCACGTTCGCCGAACGTGCGGGCAACCGGCAGTCCGCCGCCGTGGCGCGGGTCCGCAGACAGCTGCGCGAGATCGAGCAGCTGCGCGGCGCCGCCCGCGTCGAGCTGACCTCACTGCAGTCGCGGCAGGCCGAGCTGAAACGCCACAAGAAGACCATCACCGGGAAGCTGGACGCGGCTCGGCGGCTGCTGTCCCGGCTGACGGCCGAGGAGCGGGCGCGACTCGCGGAGGGCGAGGGCACGGACCGCGCCTCGCGGGCTGCCACGGCCGGACGCGACAGCCTCTCCGCCACGGCCGCGGCACCCAACTCCCGTTCCGCCGCGGCAGTCTCGTACGCCTACCAGAAGCTCGGCAGCCCCTACGTCTGGGGCGCGACCGGCCCGGACGCCTTCGACTGCTCGGGCCTGATCCAGGCCGCGTACCGCTCCGCCGGTGTCTCCCTGCCCCGCACCACCTACGCCCAGATCGACGCCGGCCGCCGCGTCTCCCGCTCCGAACTCCTCCCCGGCGACCTGGTGTTCTTCTACTCCGGCATCAGTCACGTCGGCATCTACGTCGGCAACGGCCAGATGATCCACGCTCCGAACCCCTCGGCGCCGGTACGGCTGGCCCCGATCGACGAGATGCCCTTCTCCGGAGCGACCCGAGTGGTATGAGGCCGGGCCTCACACCAGCCGTCGTGCCGTCGCCCACCGCGTCAGCTCGTGCCGGTTGGACAGCTGGAGCTTGCGCAGGACCGCCGAGACATGGGACTCCACCGTCTTCACGGAGATGAAGAGCTGCTTGGCGATCTCCTTGTACGCGTAGCCGCGGGCGATCAGGCGGAGGACCTCGCGTTCCCGCTGGGTGAGGCGGTCGAGGTCCTCGTCGACGGGAGGCGCGTCGGTGGAGGCGAAGGCGTCCAGGACGAAACCGGCGAGGCGCGGGGAGAAGACCGCGTCGCCTTCCTGGACCCGGAAGATGGAGTCGACCAGGTCCGTACCCGTGATCGTCTTCGTCACGTACCCCCGGGCGCCGCCCCGGATCACACCGATCACGTCCTCTGCCGCGTCCGAGACGGACAGCGCGAGGAAGCGGACCGGCTGCTCGGTGTCGGCCATCAACGTGGCGCAGCGGCGCAGGACTTCCACCCCGCCGCCGCCCGGGAGGTGCACGTCGAGGAGGACGACCTCGGGCCGGGTCGCGGTGATGACCGTGACCGCCTGGTCGACGTCCGCGGCCTCGCCGACGACCTCGACGCCGGTCTGCTCGGTCTGTCCGATCTCGGCCTGGACTCCCGTGCGGAACATCCGGTGGTCGTCGACGAGCACCACGCGCACGTGACGCCGCCCGGCACCGCCGCCCGGCGGCTCAGCGGACGCGGCCGCCTCCCCTGCCGTGCCGTTCGCCTCGGTCGGGTCGCTCATGACGTCTTCTCCGCCCTCTCCATCTCCAGCTCGACCTCGGTGCCGCCGCCCGGCACCGCCCGCAACCGGGCCGTACCGCCGTTGCGCTCCATGCGGCCGATGATCGATTCTCTGACGCCCATGCGGTCGGCGGGTATCGAGTCGAGGTCGAAGCCGGGTCCGCGGTCCCGCACGGACACGAAGACCGTCTTCCCCTCGACTTCGGCGTAGACCTGCACGGCGCCGCCCTCGCCACCGTACTTGGCGGCGTTGACCATTGCCTCGCGTGCGGCCTGCATCTGTGCGCCGATCTTCTCGTCGAGCGGGCAGTCGCCGACCACGACGACCTCTATGGGGACGCCGTGCTTGTCCTCGACCTCGGCGGCGTTGCGCCGCACCGCGTCGGCGAGGGCGGTCGGCTCGTCGGCCTCGTCCTTGCCGGTGCCCTCGGGCTTGTACAACCAGGTGCGCAGGTCGCGCTCCTGGGCGCGGGCGAGACGGCGCACCTCGCCGGCGTTCTCCGCGTTGCGCTGGATCAGGGTCAGGGTGTGCAGCACGGAGTCGTGGACATGGGCGGCGACCTCCGCCCGCTCCTGGGCGCGGATGCGCATCAGACGCTCCTCGGAGAGGTCCTGGGTCATGCGCACGAGGTAGGGGCCGGCGAGGAGCGTTATCCCGACGAGGACCGCGAGAGCCGCCTGCAGGACGGAGCCGAGGTGGGCTGCGGAGCCCTGCAGCACGAAGATGCCGGTGACACCGGCGGTGACCAGCAGGACGCCGGCCACTGCGCGCAGCAGCGTGAGCGTTCGTTTGCGGCGGCCGACCTCGACCCAGCGGGCCCGGCGGGCGTTGTCGGCCTGGCGCCACACCAGGGCGACGCCCGCGCCGACGAGCACGGTCGGCCAGAGGTAGGCCTGGGCGCCGGTGCCCAGGTTGACGTTGCCCACGAAGACCATGGCCACGACGACCATGAGCAGCAGGGCGACTATCTGGCCCTTGTCCGGCTTGCGGGCCATGAGTTTGCGCCGGCCGTCGGGAGAGGTCTCCGTGGTGACCAGGGACGGTGGCTTCTGTGCTTCGACGCCACCGACGCCGAGCGGCACGAAGAACCAGAACGCGGCGTAGAGCAGCGCGCCGAGGCCGTCGGCCATGAACAGCCCGACGAAGACCAGGCGTACCCAGATCACGGGCAGGCCGAGGTGCCCGGCGAGCCCCCGCGCCACGCCACCGAGCCAGCGTCCGTCACTGCTGCGGTAGAGCTTGCGCGGCGGCCGCGGTTCGGTGAGTGGCGCTGCTGCGGTTGCGGCTTCCGGCATGCCATTGATGGTCACACGGTCGGCGGGCGGGAGCATCAGGGTCGACCCCCGAGACTCCCCTGATCTTCGACGGGCCGGTCCGTCGAACGCCTCCCCGGCGTCGGCTCAGGGGCGATATCAGGGTCCGGCCAGGGTCATTCCGACTCCCGCCACGGCGGCTCGCCCGTCACCATGGACTCATGACTGATCACCAGCACGCCGCAGACGCCGTGCCCGACGCGGATGCCCTGCCCGCAGCGGCCGCCCCGTCCGACGCGGCGCCCGCGACGGGCACAGGTGAGGAACCGCGCGCGCCCGACGGCGCGGGCGCACCCGAGCAGACGAGCACGCAGGGCGAGGACGGACAGCCGGGCAGGCCCGCCGAAGGGGCCGGCGCGGCAGGAGATACGAGCGGGACCGGGCACATGAACGGGAAGACGACAACCGGCGGCGCCGGAGCGCCTCACGCTGCCGGGGCGCCCCAGGATGCCGAGGTGTCCGAGCCGCCCCTGAGGCTCCGGCGGGACCGACGGCACAAGGTGTTCGCCGGGGTGTGCGCCGGTCTTGGGCGGCAGTTCGACATGGACCCGGTGATATTCCGGATCACACTCGCGGTGCTCGCCGCGACCGGCGGTCTCGGTCTCATCTTCTACGGCTTCGCCTGGCTCTTCGTCCCGTACGACGACGAGGACCAGAACGAGGTGCACAAGCTCCTGACCGGCCGTGTCGACGGGCAGGCGCTCACGGCGGTGCTGTTCGCGCTGGTCGGCTGCGGTGTCTTCCTGACGATGCTGAACAACGGCGGGGTGCTGACCTTCGCCGTCGTGCTGTCCCTCCTCCTCGCGGGCGCCGGGTACTGGTCGCAGCGCCGCGGCGCCCCCGACCCCGACCCGCTGGCCGCCCAGGCGGCCGCCGACGCGCCGCCGGAGGCCCAGGCTCCCCCGGTTGCGGCCGCCTACCCGTCCTGGTGGCGCGACCCGATCGTCAAGGACGGCACACACGTCGGAGGCACCGGCTATCTCTGGGGACCGCACGAATCCCGCGACCGTGACATCGCGGCGGCCGTCAACATCAGCACCCGCGGGAGCGGCCGCGAGGGCCTTCGCATCCCGCGCCCCGCGCCCCCCAGACCGCGCGGCCCGCGCTGGATAGGCGGCTGGGTCTTCCTGTTCGCCCTGCTCGCCGGCGGCTTCGGTACCCGCCTGACCTGGGACGAGCAGCCACTGGGCACCAGCCTGCAGACCGGCCTTGCGTGCGCGCTCGCCGTCATCGGTCTGGGCATCGCGGTCAGCGCGTTCCTGGGCCGTACGGGAGCGGGGTCGATCTTCCTGGCGGTCGTCACGGCGGGCCTGCTGGCCGGGGCGGCAGCACTGCCCAAGGAGATCGGCACGGAGTGGACACGGACGACCTGGCGGCCGGCCGCGGTGGCGGACGTGGCGCCGGCCTACGACCTCGGAACCGGCGTCGGCACCCTGGACCTGACCCGGCTGAACCCGGCCAGGGGCCAGACGGTGTCCACGGACGCCGACGTGGGCGCCGGTCGGCTGCTGGTGATCGTCCCGCCGGACGTGACCGTGAAGGCGAGTATCGACGTGGGGTTGGGTGACATCCAGTTGCCGGGCGAGCAGACACAGGACGTGGATGTGCAGCCGGGCAGGTACCAGGAGGTGACGCTGAAGCCGGCCTCGGGCACCAGGAGCGCGGGCACGGTCGAGCTGGACCTCCATGTGGGTGTCGGACAGGTGGAGGTGAGCCGTGCTGCGTCATGAGTTCCAGCCCGGGAGGCTGGTCGCCGGTTTCTTCGTCACCGTCGCGGGCGTCATCTACGCCGGTGACGCGGGCGACGCCTGGGAGACACCGTGGTTCGTGGTGATCCCCGTGGTCGTGGGCGGCCTCTGCCTCGCCGGGATCGCGGGGATGGCCGGCCGCGCCATACGCCGGCGCCGCGGAACGGACCGCGCCCCCCGGCAGGACACGCCCGTCGACGCGCCCCGCTGACAGTGCCGGTCGTTTGAGCGGCCGGGGTACCGCCCGGCCTCGAGAGTCGGCCTACCGATAGGCCCGTCGGCGTCGCCGGGAGCGGAGTGCCGCGTCCAGCGAAAGCATGGGCGCGCCCGCGAGGACGAGGGGGAGCCAGGCCATGAGGTAGGGGAGGTCGTTGCCGTAGTAGTAAGGGTCGGAGGCCCAGCTGACCGTCAGCCAGAGGCTGAGGGAGATCAGTGCACCGCCGAGGGCGGCGAGGCGGGTGAGGAGGCCGAGGAGGGTGCCGATACCGACGGCGAGTTCACCGAAGGCGATGGCGTAGCCGAAGGCGACGGGGTTCTCCAGTGCCATGTCGACCAGCGCCGGGATGGCCGAGGAATCCCGCACGGTGCGCATCATGTCGCCGATGGAGCCGGAACCTGCGTCCTTCATGAAGGCGCTGTCGGTGAGTTTGTCGAGGCCGGCGTAGATGAAAGTGACGCCGAGGAAGATGCGCAGGGGCAGCAGGGCGTAACGGGTGGCGGTGTCCCGCCAGTCGCGGTCGCCGTTGAGATGGGGGGTGTGCGTGTCCGTACGAATACCGTGAGTCATCGCTGATAGCCGCCTCTCGGACGCCGTGCGGTGGGCCCTCATCAGACGATACGTACGCAAGGGAGAACCGGCTCAATCGCGTTCCGGCCGGATTTCGGTGAACTGGCCTCAGCAGCAACGCCCGGCTCTTGGCGGGGACGTCGGCCCTTCTGTCACTCCGTCACATCGATCGCATACGCATTCGTCTCGGCCCCGGCCGCGGTGACCACGCGCACCTCCACCCGTCCGGGCTCCACATCAGCCGGCACGGGCACGGTCAGCAGGCTGTCCGTGGGGTTGCTGAAGCCGCCGGCCACGGGGACGAGGGGGACATGGACGTGGACCGCACCGATGCGGACCACCATCCGGGACAGGCGGTCGGCACCGTCGGCACCCGGTGGGACGAAGCCCGCGCCGCGGATCTCGATGTCCTCGCCGGTGCGGATCGGTGCGTCCAGGTCACCGGCCTCGCGGGCGCGGACGACGGAGAGGACGACCGGGCGACCGCCCTCGGCGTACTTGCCGGCCAGGTAGGTGGCCGCCGACACCAGCACCACCACCGCGAGCCCCCAGGGCAGGTCGGGCAGTTGGTCGGGGCGGCGGGCCAGCCGTACCGCCGCGAAGAGCAGGGCGACGGCGCTGATGACGACGTACTGGATGTCGGCGAAGGTGCCGCGCCCCGAATCGTCCGTCAGCAGGTCGGCAGCCCTCGGCCGGTCCGCGCGGACCTTCTGCAGCCGTTGCCCGAGGACGCGCAGGCCGACCACCCGCCGCACCAGGACCGCGATCGCACACGTGACGGCCAGGACGGTCACCACCCCGGCGCCGCGGGCGAGTTCGAGCCCGGCGATCAGCGCGTCGCGCTCGGCGGGCGCGGAGGCCGCCGCCAACTGCCCCGCCAGCACGAGCACCGCATAGACGACGAACAGCACCCAGAGTGCGGCCACGGCACGGGAGGTGGACAGGCGGTTGTCCTCGCCGATGACCGGGGCCAGTACCCCGCCGCGCGTCCGGTGGAACCAGGAAGCCGCCGTCAGCATCCCCGCCACCACCAGCGCGGCGCACAGCCCGGCCGTGCGGGCTGTCGTCCAGCCCGCACCGATCGCGCTCAGCGACTGCATCAGCAGCAACAGCAGGACCAGCGTCCAGGCCGCGCAGGCGGTACGGCGCCACAGGCGCGCCAGCCAGGCCTCGCCCTCCGCCCGGCCGCGTTCGGCGACGACCGCCGCGGACTGGGTCAGTTCCTCGGAGACCCACTGGCGGGAGGCCGAGACCGAGTGGGCCACGGCCGCCGGCAGTCCCTGCCCGGCCGCGAACTGATCGCGCTTCAACAGGAATTCGGCGACGGCCCGCCGGTGTCCCGTACGCGCCCCGTGCGGGCAGCCCCCGCAGGTGCAGCCGCCCCCGTGGGCGCCCGCGCGCGCACTCGCGTCCGCGTCCTGTCTCGCTTCCTGCACCGCCACGCCCGACGCCTGCCTTCCCGCGCATCACCGTAGAACGGAGTCGTACATCCAGGTCGTACAACTCCCGTGCGACGACAGCGAATTGTGCCCTACGCCAACCCGGCTCGGGTCCGGCAGGTCCGGTCAGCGCGGGTGAAAGGACGGTCGCCGTGTTGACCCGACCGCGAGAATTTCCGTAAGGCCGAGATCATCCAGCGTGACGGAACCCGAACCCACGCCAGGAACCGTCCGCCACGACACTACGACAGCAGATCCGGCTCACCGCGGCTGATGTCCTGCCACAGCGGCTGGTAGTTGATCCACGCGACCAGGTCACCGCCGAGCTGCTCACGCGTCGCCACCGCCGACTTGTGATCGATGAGCACGGGGCGCCCGGCCGCTGTGGCCGTGAGCTGCACCTGGCAGGAGCGTTCCATCGACAGGAACCACCAGGCCGCCGCGTCCACCGAGTCGCCGACGGTCAGCAGTCCGTGGTTGCGCAGGACGAGCGCCTTGTGCGAACCGAGCGCGGCGGCGATCCGGCGGCCCTCCGCGAGGTCGACGGAGACGCCGGAGTAGGCGTCGTACAGGGCGTGGTCCTCATAGAAGGCACAGCTCTCCTGGGTGATCGGGTCGAGCAGGTCGCCGAGCGCGGACAGGGCGCGGCCGTGCACGGAGTGGCAGTGGGCGACGGCGACGACATCCGGGCGGGCGGCGTGGACCTGGGCGTGCACGGTGAACGCCGCCTGGTTGACGTGGTAGCGGCCGTCGACCACCTGCCCGTCCTGGTTGGCCAGCACCAGGTCGCTCACCGTGACGTGCTTGAACGGCATCCCGAACGGATTGACCCAGAAGCAGTCGGTGTGCTCCGGGTCGCGGGCGGTGATGTGCCCGGACACGCCGTCCTCGAACCCGTACCGCCCGAAGATCCGCAACGCCCCGGCGAGCCGCTCCTTGCGGTGCCGGCGTTCGTCGTCGAGCGACTCGTACATCGGCGGCATCGCGAACTGCAGCCGGTCGGTGGGCAGGGGCTGGGGCGGGATGGGCGCGGGCATGGGACCTCCGGCGCTGGGTTCCGGTACGGAGCGGAAGTTACCCGCGGTCAGCGCAGGAGAACAGGGCTTCGGCGACTTATGTCACCTTCGCGGCCGTGAGCGGCCGAGCTTGTGCACTCGGTCGTTCACACCTCGTCGCGCTCCCGACTGCCCCCTACGACAGGACGGTCACGGGTCGCATCCACCCAGCCCCCCAGCAGTGTCAGGGGGGAGGGTGCGGGTGCGGTGACGAACACCCACGCCGAGCGTGCGCGGTCGCGCACGTTGACCCCGGCGACGACGTCGGCCGGGCCAGCGAGCCCGCACCGACGACAGCAGAAGTGGTCCCGGTCGGGCCGGTTGGCCCGTTCGGTGTGCCCGCAGCGCGGACAGCGCTGCGAGGTGTAGGCCGCATCCACCTCCAGGAACGGCACCCCGGCCCGCCTGGCCTTGTAGGCGAGGTGCTGTCCGAGCTGGTGGAACGGCCAGGAGGAGAGCGTGCCCCGCTGGTCGCCGCGTAGCCGTACCCGCTCACGGATCCCGCCGAGCTCTTCGACGGCGATGCCGCGACCGGTGCGTTGGGCGACGGACACGATCTCCTTGCTGATCCGGTGGTTCACCTGCGTGGCATGACGCTGCTCCCTGTGCGCGCGGCGGGCCAGGCGGCGGGTGGCCGAGCGGGTGCGCCTGGCCTGGAGCTCGGCGCGTTTGCGGGCCTGCCAGCGCCGGTAGCGCGACAGCCGCCGCCCCTGGTGGTTGGTGCCGTCGCTGGTGGTGGCCAGGTTCACGATCCCCCGGTCGACCCCGATCCAGTCGGTCGGCTCGTACACCTCCGGATCGGGCAGGTCGCAGGTGGCGACCAGGAACCACTTTCC